>NZ_AKVH01000102.1:0-186411 GCF_000278565.1 Pseudomonas sp. Ag1 | reverse complement strand
ACCCGGCGTCCTGCCGGGTTACCCACGCTCCAAAGCCTGCGTTCGGCCAGCGTGGTTTAACGGGGCGCCTAAGATCAAGATCAAAAGCAARAGCACAGCGGCCTCCCGGCCGGCTTGAGTGTTGTAAATCAACAGCTAAAGCGGGYACGGTCCAAATGTGGGAGCGGGCTTGCTCGCGAAGGTCGTTAACGATGACGYGGGYATCCTGATTCAACGCGGCGCHCTCAGGTTYTTCGCGAGCAAGCCCGCTCCCACATAAAGCGGCCCTGTTTTTTGCCTACTGGCCCTGCTTACCACGATGACCGGAAACCCTATGCCGCCGTTACCGTAGCGACAAATATCTGCTCCCTTCCCGCAAAGCGATACAAAACCAAATAACGACACATAACTTTGTGTTTGATATTAATTTCCGTATCGCTTATAAAGTCCTCCATGCCTACGACAAAACACAAGGCGGGAGACCCCCCATGTACGCACAGCTTGTAGAAACCGGAGTAAAGCGCATCAAGGACCTCTCCGAGATGTCCGACCAGGAACGCGCCTTCCAGGAAAAAATCGACGCCGAAATCAAGATCGAAGCCAAGAACTGGATGCCCGACGCCTACCGTCAAACCCTGATCCGCCAGATCTCCCAACACGCCCACTCGGAAATCGTCGGCATGCTGCCCGAGGGCAACTGGGTCACCCGCGCCCCCACCCTCAAACGCAAGCTGCAACTGATGGCCAAGATCCAGGACGAAGCCGGCCACGGCCTGTACCTCTACAGCGCCATGGAAACCCTGGGCGCCGACCGCGACGAAGAAATCGCCAAGCTCCACAGCGGCAAGGCCAAGTACTCCAGCATCTTCAACTACCCCACCCTGAACTGGGCCGACATGGGCGCAGTAGGCTGGCTGGTAGACGGCGCCGCCATCGTCAACCAGGTGGTACTGCAGCGCACCTCCTACGGCCCCTACTCCCGGGCCATGGTGCGCATCTGCAAGGAAGAAAGCTTTCACCAGCGCCAGGGCTACGAACTGCTGCTGACCATGATGCGCCAGGGCACCCAGGCGCAAAAAGACATGGTCCAGGACGCGATCAACCGCCTCTGGTGGCCATCGCTGATGATGTTCGGCCCCAGCGACGAACACTCCCCCAACAGCGCCCAGTCCATGGCCTGGAAAATCAAGCGCCAGAGCAACGACGAACTGCGCCAGCGCTTCATCGACCAGACCATCCCGCAGCTGGAGCTGCTGGGCTGCACCTGCCCCGACCCGGACCTGAAGTGGAACGCCGAACGCGGCCATTACGATTTCGGCGAGATCCAGTGGAGCGAGTTCTACGAAGTGCTCAAGGGCAACGGCCCGTGCAACCAGGAACGCGTCGCCACCCGCCGCAAGGCGATTGAAGACGGTGCCTGGGTACGCGAAGCCGCCGTCGCCCACGCCCGAAAAAAACAGAACAAGAACGCCGCCTGATCGGCCACCTGATGTGGAGTCACCGTTATGTCTGAATGGACCCTGTTTGAAGTCTTCGTGCGCAGCAAGCACGGCCTGAATCACAAGCATGTGGGCAGCGTGCATGCCGCCGACACCACCATGGCCATCGAAAACGCCCGGGAGCTGTACACCCGCCGCAGTGAAGGCGTGAGCCTGTGGGTAGTGCCTTCCGCGCTGATCACCGCCTCGTCGCCGGACGAGAAAGACCCGCTGTTCGACCCGGCCGATGACAAGGTCTACCGCCACGCCAGCTTCTACGAGTTGCCGGCCGAAGTCGGGCATATGTGAGGTCGACCATGAACCCTGAAACCGATCTGATCGAATACCTGCTGCGCCTCGGCGACAGCGCCCTGATCCAGGGCCAGCGCCTGTGCCAGTGGTGCGGCCATGCGCCGGCGCTGGAAGAAGAACTGGCGCTGATGAACGTCGGCCTCGACCTGGTGGGCCAGGCGCGCAACTGGCTGGAATACGCCGCCGAGCTGCTGGACGACGGGCGCGACGCCGATCACCTGGCCTTCCGCCGGGATGAGCGGGCCTATCGCAACCTGCTGCTGGTGGAACAACCCAATGGCGACTACGCGGTGACCATCCTCAAGCAATTCCTGTATGACGCCTGGCACTTGCCGGTGTTGAGCGGCCTGGCCCAATCCAGCGACGAACGCATCGCCGGCATCGCGGCCAAGGCGGTGAAGGAAGTCACCTATCACCTGCGCCGCTCCGGCGAGTGGGTGGAGCGCCTGGGAGACGGCACCGAGGAAAGCCATAAACGCATGCTCGCGGCGATCCCCAAGCTGTGGCGGTTCACCGTGGAACTGACCAGCGCCGACGACAGTGAACAGCGCCTGCACGCCGCCGGCATTACGCCGGACGCCGCTCAGGTTGCCGCAGCGTGGCAAACCCAGGTCAGCGAAATCTTTACCAGCGCCACCCTGCCCCTGCCGCCTGCTGCGAGCTATTTCTACCTGGATGCACGCCGCGGTTTGCACAGCGAGCACCTGGGAATTTTGTTGGCGGAAATGCAGTTTTTGCCCCGAGCGTACCCCGATGCAACCTGGTGAGCTGATCGCCAGCGACCAGGGCGCACGCCCGGCGCAACCCACCGACCTGGCTGCCGCGTGGGCCACCCTGGCGCAGGTCATGGACCCGGAAGTGCCGGTGGTGAGCGTGGTCGACCTGGGCATAGTGCGCGACCTGGACTGGCAGGCCGGCCACTTGCATGTGGTGGTCACGCCGACCTACTCCGGCTGCCCCGCCACCGAAGTGATCGAGGGCGACATCCGCGATGCATTGGAGCTGGCAGGTTTCCGCGCGCCGCAACTGGAACGCAAGCTGACCCCGGCCTGGACCACCGACTGGATCACCAGCAGCGGCCGCGAACGCCTGCGGGCCTACGGCATCGCACCGCCCCAAGGCAGTAGCAGCAAACGCAGCCTGCTGGGAGAAAGCCCGGTGATTGCTTGCCCGCAATGCGGCAGCACCCACACCGAAGTGCTCAGCGAATTCGGCTCCACCGCCTGCAAGGCGCTGCACCGCTGCCGCGATTGCCTGGAACCGTTCGACTATTTCAAGTGCATCTGAGGGGCCTGCGGCCCGCTTGGTTGGAGAACAACAATGAGCAAATTTCACAGCCTGACCATCAAGGATGTGCGCAACGAGACCCGTGATGCGGTGTCCATCGCCTTCGAGATTCCGCAGCATCTGCAAGACAGCTTCCACTTCACCCAGGGCCAGCACCTGGTGATGCGCACCCAGCTGGATGGCGAGGAAGTGCGCCGTTCCTATTCGATCTGCACCGGGGTCAATGACGGTGAACTGCGCATCGCCATCAAGCGCGTGGCCGGTGGACGGTTCTCCGCCTTTGCCAATGAACAGCTCAAGGTCGGGCACAGCCTGGAAGTGATGCCGCCCGCCGGGCATTTTCATGTGGACCTTGATCCGGCTCGCCACGGCCATTACCTGGCAGTGGCGGCCGGCAGCGGTATCACGCCGATCCTGTCGATCATCAAGACCACCCTGCAAACCGAGCCCCACAGCCGCGTGACGCTGCTGTACGGCAACCGTTCCAGCTCCGGTGCGCTGTTTCGCGAACAGCTCGAAGACCTGAAGAACCGCTACCTGCAGCGCCTGAACCTGATCTTCGTGTTCAGCCGCGAGCAGCAGGATGTCGACCTCTACAACGGCCGCATCAATGCCGCGAAGTGCGAGCAACTGTTCTCCCGCTGGCTCGACGTGAAAGCCCTCGACGCGGCCTTTATCTGCGGCCCGCAGGAGATGACCGAGACCGTGCGCGACAGCCTCAAGGCCAAGGGCATGGCGCCGGAGCGCATCCATTTCGAACTGTTCGCCGCCGCCGGCAGCCAGCACAAGCGCGAGGCCCGCGAAGCGGCGCGGCAAGTGGATGCGGCGGTCAGCCAGATCACGGTGATCAGCGATGGCCGCGCCCTCGCCTTCGACCTGCCCCGCAACACTCAGAGCATCCTCGACGCGGGCAATGCCCAGGGCGCCGAGCTGCCGTATTCGTGCAAGGCCGGCGTGTGCTCCACCTGCAAATGCAAAGTCATCGAAGGCGAAGTGGAGATGGACAGCAACCACGCCCTCGAAGACTACGAAGTGGCCGCCGGCTATGTGCTGTCGTGCCAGGCATTCCCGGTCAGCGACAAGGTGGTACTGGATTTCGATCAGCTTTAAGGACACACCGCTCCCCTGTAGGAGCGAGCTTGCTCGCGAAGATCGTTAACGATGACGCGGGTAGCCTGAATCAACACGGCGCCCTCAGGTTTTTCGCGAGCAAGCTCGCTCCTACAGGACGCAGGTTTAACCACAACAACAATAAAAAGGAGCACACCACCATGACCCCCGACGATATCGAGCGCATCCGTCGACATCCCGATTTCATCCAGTTGGTACGCCGCAAACAGAACCTGTACTGGTCGCTGTCGCTGATCATGCTGGTGATCTATTTTGGGTTTGTGCTGTTGGTGGCGTTCTCCCCGGCTACCCTCGGGCAGTCGTTGAGCGGCGGGGTGACCACCGTGGGCATGCTGGTGGGTGTGGTGATTGTGCTGCTGGCGTTCGCGCTGACCGGCTTTTATGTGTACCGCGCCAACCATGTGATCGACCCGCTGAACGACAAACTCAAGCAGGAGTGCACAGCATGAGCCGGCTGGTAGCGTGGTTTCTCCTGCCGCTGGCATTGGCCACGGACCTTGCCGTCGCCGCCGACGGCGCATCCCGGCCACTGAACTGGAACGCCATCGGCATGTTCCTGGTGTTCGTGCTGTTCACCCTCGGCGTGACTCGCTGGGCCGCCCTGCGCACCCGTTCCGCCAGCGACTTCTACACCGCCGGCGGCGGCATGAGCGGCTTCCAGAATGGCCTGGCGATTGCCGGCGACATGATCTCGGCGGCGTCATTCCTCGGCATCTCGGCGATGATGTTCCTCAACGGTTATGACGGCCTGCTCTACGCCCTGGGCGTGTTGGCCGGCTGGCCGATCATCCTGTTCCTGATCGCCGAGCGCCTGCGCAACCTGGGCAAGTACACGTTTGCCGATGTGGTGTCCTACCGCCTGGAGCAGACCCCGGTGCGCCTGACCTCGGCCTTCGGCACCCTGACCGTGGCGCTGATGTACCTGGTGGCGCAGATGGTGGGCGCCGGCAAGCTGATCGAGCTGCTGTTCGGCATCGACTACCTGTACGCGGTGATGCTGGTGGGCGTGCTGATGGTGTTCTACGTGACCTTCGGCGGCATGCTCGCCACCACCTGGGTGCAGATCATCAAGGCGGTGATGTTGCTGTTCGGCACCACCTTCATGGCGTTCATGGTGCTCAAGCACTTTGGTTTCAGCACCGAGGCGATGTTCGCCGGGGCCACCGCCGTGCACGCCAAGGGCAGCGCGATCATGGCGCCGGGCGGCTTGCTGTCGAACCCGATCGATGCGATTTCCCTGGGGCTGGGCATGATGTTCGGCACCGCCGGGTTGCCGCATATCCTGATGCGCTTCTTTACCGTCAGCGACGCCAAGGAAGCGCGCAAGAGCGTGTTCTACGCCACCGGTTTCATTGGCTACTTCTACCTGCTGCTGATCATCGTCGGCTTCGGCGCCATCGTCATGGTGGGTACTGACCCAAGCTTCCGGGATGCCAACGGCGCGATCATCGGCGGCGGCAACATGATCGCCGTGCACCTGGCACAGGCCGTGGGCGGCAACCTGTTCCTCGGGTTCATTTCGGCGGTGGCCTTCGCGACCATCCTGGCCGTGGTCGCCGGGCTGGCGTTGTCCGGCGCGTCGGCGGTGTCCCACGACCTGTATGCCTGCGTGATCCGCAAGGGCCAGGCCAGCGAGCAGCAGGAAATCCGCGTGTCGCGCATCGCCACGCTGTGCATCGGCGTGCTGGCGATCATCCTCGGCCTGCTGTTTGAGTCGCAGAACATCGCGTTCCTGTCCGGCCTGGTACTGGCGATCGCCGCCTCGGTGAATTTCCCGGTGCTGTTCCTCTCGATGTACTGGAAGGGCCTGACCACCCGTGGCGCGGTGACCGGCAGCCTGGCGGGACTGGTCTCGGCCATCGTGCTGCTGGTGCTGAGCCCGGCGGTGTGGGTCAACGTACTGCATTACGACAAGGCGCTGTTCCCCTATTCCAACCCTGCCCTGTTTTCCATGAGCCTGGCGTTTTTCAGCGCCTGGGTCTTTTCCGTCACCGACCGCTCGCCCCGCGCTGCCGTTGAACGCGGGCGTTACCTGGCGCAGTTCATTCGCTCCATGACCGGCATTGGTGCCGCAGGCGCCAGCAAACACTAACTCTCATTTTCCAACCCGGAGGAATCGTGATGTCTCACGCCCCTACCCTGCAAAGTTTTATCGCTGGCCGCTGGATCGGCCAACACGGCGCCCAGGTGCTGCGCAGCGCCATTGACGGCCACGAGCTGGCACGCACTCACGAGGAGCGCCCGGACTTCGCCGAAGCCATCGAACACGGGCGCCTCCAGGGTGTCAGCGGGCTGATGGCCCTGGATTTCCAGCAGCGGGCCCAGCGCCTCAAGGCCATCGCGCTGTACCTGAGCGAGCGCAAGGAACAGCTCTACGCCCTCTCCCACCACAGCGGCGCGACCCGTGCCGACAGCTGGATCGATATCGAAGGCGGCAACAGCACGCTGTTCACCTACGCCAGCCTGGGCTCGCGGGAATTGCCGTCGGGCAATATCGTCCACGAAGGCCCGGCGATGCAGCTGAGCAAGCTCGGCAGCTTTGCCGGCACCCATATCCTGGTGCCTCGTGGCGGCCTGGTGGTGCACATCAACGCGTTCAACTTCCCGATCTGGGGCATGCTGGAAAAATTCGCCCCGAGTTTCCTGGCGGGCATGCCATGCATCGTCAAGCCGGCCAGCGCCACCAGCTACCTGACCGAAGCCGTGGTGCGCCTGATGGACGAATCCGGCCTGCTGCCACCCGGCAGCCTGCAACTGGTGATCGGCAGCACCGGCGACCTGCTCGACCGCCTGCAAGGCCAGGACGTGGTGACCTTCACCGGCTCCGCCGACACCGCCGCCAAGCTGCGGGTCAACCCGAACCTGATCCGCAACTCGGTGCCGTTCAACGCCGAGGCCGACTCGCTGAACTGCGCGATCCTCGCCCCGGACGTAAGCCCGGACGACGAAGAGTTCGAGCTGTTCATCAAGGAAGTCGCCCGGGAAATGACCACCAAGGCCGGGCAGAAATGCACCGCCATTCGCCGCGCCATCGTGCCGGCCAAACATATCGACGCCGTCGCCACCCGCCTGCGGGACCGCCTGAAAAAAGTCGTGGTGGGCGACCCGTCGGTGGAAGGCGTGCGCATGGGCGCACTGGCCTCCCACGACCAGCAGAAAGACGTGGCCGAACGCCTGGAAAGCCTGCTGCAGAGCAGCGATATGCTGTTCGGCGCCCGCGACGGCTTTGAACCCCGCGGTGAAAACGTCAGCCAGGGCGCGTTCTTCGCCCCGACCCTGCTGCAAGCCCGCGACCCGCATGCGGAAGGCGGCGCCCACGACATCGAGGCCTTCGGCCCGGTCAGCACGCTGATGGCCTACGACGACCTCGACGAAGCCCTGGCCCTGGCCGCACGCGGCAAAGGCAGCCTCGTCGCGAGCCTGATCACCAAAGACCCGCAGATCGCTGCCAAAGCCATCCCGGTGGCTGCCGCGTGGCACGGCCGCCTGCTGGTGCTCGACCGCGAATCCGCCGCCGAATCCACCGGCCACGGCTCGCCCCTGCCGCAACTCAAGCACGGCGGCCCGGGCCGCGCCGGTGGCGGCGAAGAACTCGGCGGCCTGCGCGCCGTGAAACACTACCTGCAACGCGCAGCAGTACAGGGCTCACCGACCATGCTGGCGGCGGTCACCGGCGAGTACGTACGCGGCGCCAAGGTCATCGAGACCGAAGTGCACCCGTTCCGCCGCTTCTTCCAGGACCTGCAGATTGGCGAATCGCTGCTGACCCACCGCCGCACCGTCACCGAGGCCGACCTGGTGAACTTCGGCTGCCTGTCGGGCGATCACTTCTACATGCACTTCGATGACATCGCCGCCAAGGAATCGCAATTCGGCAAACGCATTGCCCATGGTTACTTTGTGCTGTCGGCGGCGGCCGGGCTGTTTGTGTCTCCGGCACCGGGGCCGGTGCTGGCGAACTACGGGCTGGACACCCTGCGGTTTATCAACCCGGTGGGCATTGGCGACACCATCCAGGCGCGGCTGACCTGCAAGCGCAAGATCGACCAGGGCAAGAAGAGCCCCCAGGGCATTCCGCAAGGCGTGGTGGCGTGGGATGTGGAGGTGACCAACCAGCTGGGTGAGCTGGTGGCCAGTTATGACATCTTGACGTTGGTGGTCAAACGCGAGGAGTGAGTGCTGAGACCAATGTGGGAGCTGTCGAGCCCCGGCGAGGCTGCGATGGGGTCACCGCGCCGTACCTGCCAGACCGCGGCGCCTGCATCGCAGCCTCGCTGGGGCTCGACAGCTCCCACAGTTGATCTCAGTTGATCTCAGTTGATCAGGAGCGTGTATTCGTATCCCGTGACGCCCTGCGTCACCACTGAACAGATTGATTTTTTATTCCGCACGACACACCTTAGCGAATCTTTTTCCAAAAGGTGACGCCCGCAGTGTCCGATTTTCCGACTCTCAAAACCGAACGCCTGACCCTCAGAGAACTTACACAGGAGGATGCGGTGGGGTTGTTTGCGATTCATAGCGACGCTGAAGCAATGAAGTGGTTCGGTGCCGACCCAATTACCGAGCCTCATCAAGCGGAGCAACTGATCGAGCTGTTTGCCAGTTGGCGCACCTCACCCAATCCGAGGATTCGCTGGGGGATTGAGGACATAGCCACGGCAGCGCTGATCGGCACCTGTGGTTTCTTCAAATGGAATCGTGCGTGGCGCAGTTGTGCCATAGGGTTTGAGATGGCGCAATCGGCACAGGGACAGGGGCTCATGAAGGAGGCGGTTTACGCCGCCCTTCGATGGGCGTTCCAGCACATGGAACTCAACAGGATCGAGGCGCTGGTTCATCCTGACAACGCTCGGTCACTGAACCTGCTTGAGAAAGCCGGGTTCGTGCGTGAAGGAACGTTGAGGCAGGCGGGTTACTGGAATGCAGCTCATCAAGACCTGGTTCAGCTTTCGCTGCTGCGTGGGGAGTGTGAGTACCTTTAGTGTCAGCGCGCGGTCCGGCGGTAAACCAGCGTATCGCGTACGCCAAAGTACTCGCAGCGCCGCGCGCCTTGAAGGGTTTCCACCCATTCAAACCCCGTTGCCTCAGCCAGTCGTTGACTGGATATGTTCGCCGAAGAAGTGGTCAGGCGCAGTGTGTGCCCGCTCAACTGCGAAACCAGAGCGGTCAATGCCTCCCTCATCAGCCCATGACCGGCGTGTGCCTGATTGCCCCAATAGCCAACTTCGTAGCTGTGAATCTCATCGGCCAGCGGCAGCAGGCCGATACAGCCCACCAATGCCTGGGGCTCGTCGCGAGATAACAGGAAATACCGTTTCTCCCCGACAGGCGCATCGAAGTCTTTGGCCGCGCGCTGCAGGCTTTCCTGCGTGTCCTCCCGCGTCCAGTGCGGCTTGCTCCATACGAGAAACCGGCGGTGCAGTGCGTAGCTGGCGTTCAAGGCATCGGCGAGTTTTTCAGCGAGCGCCACATCAGGCGCAACCAGGGTCATCCGGTCAGTTTGCAGGGTTGTGGGCAGCGGCGCCTGCTGTTCAATGGTTTGCACCCACACGAATCCTTCGTCTTCACTGGGTGGCTCGAGCATGCTGAACACGCTTTTCAGCGCGTCCTCCGGCACCTTTTTGTCAGCATTGCGTTGGGCATTTCGCGATAACGCCAGCTCCAGCGGTGCGCTCACCAGGATGCCGATCACCGGGACTGCATAGTCCCTCGCGATGGACAGCAGCTCCTGCCGATGACGCCGCGCCGGCAAAGCAGCATCGAAGACGATTGCGCCGTGCCCCAACCGCTCAAGGTTTTCCGCCACCCAGCGAGACTTGCCCGCCCCCTGCACGCCCATGACCACGTACACATGAGTGCCCTTTGCCGCCTGTGACAGCTCGTGCCTCAACCGCGCATACGCGAGCTGCCATGCCTGTCGATTTCGTTCAGGCGTGAATTCCCTGCCGAACTCGGTTTCCAGATAGTCGTCAGGGTTGATCACCAAGGGCAAGTCCATCGACCGATCCTCCATCAAAAAGGCACGTCGCCCAAAATCGTCGCGCGGTGCATCACCCGCCTTTGCGGTCGGTAATCATCAATCGCGTAATGCTGGGTAATGCGGTTATCCCAGAACGCTACATCATTCGCCTTCCATCGCCAACGCACGGTGAATTCCGGACGGCTCACGTGGCTGAACAATAACCGCAACAACGCATCACTTTCCGCCGCCTCAAGCTCATTGATCCGCGTGGTAAAGCCTTCATTCACAAACAACGCCTTGCGCCCGGTGGCAGGATGCGTCCTGACCACCGGGTGTGACAGCGGCGGGTGATCCTTCCGGGCTTTTTCGTAGCGCGCCAATGCTTCGGGCGTGCTGCCGAAGCGCTCGGTGGGAAATGATTTGGTCAATTCGTGGGTGGCGGTCAGGCCGTCGAGCAGTTGCCTGACGGGGGCCGATAACCCTTCAAACGCAGCCACGCCATTGGCCCACAACGTATCCCCGCCGAACGCAGGCACTTGCCTGGCCGCCAGCACGGAGCCCATCGCCGGTGCGGCGAGGAAGGTCACATCGGTGTGCCAGATGGCGTTGTCGCGGACATCGGTCACGGCGGTGTCGATCAGCAGCAGTTCCGGGTGCCGGTCAACGTGCGGGTAAATCGGATGCCGGTGCAAATCACCAAACCGCGCGACAAATGCCACGTGCTGCCCGGGGGTAATGGCCTGGTTACGGAAGAACAACACCTGGTGCTGCAGCAGTGCTTGCTCCACCCAGTCGTGTTGTTGATCCGTCAGAGGCAGGGCCATATCCAGCCCCTCAACCTCGGCGCCGATGGTAGGGCCAAGGGGATGAAGCGTCAGGCCCATGATTATTCTCCGATGAACTTGTCGCTGACGAAGGCGGAATAGTCAGGCAGGACCTTTTCGATTTTTCCCTGCTCTTTCAGAAATTCGGCGGTCTTGCCGATTTCCCTGGCGGTGCCACCGGCGAGGTATTGCGCGCTTTTTTGTTCGGCGGCCGTCGGGAACGACGAGCCTTCGAGCAGCTCGGGAATGTCCGCAGCGTTGGCGCCTGTGAGTCGGGCGATGCTTTTCACGGGGGCAGAATCAGCGGTCCAGTCTTTTTTATGCGCGGCGTAATCGGCAATCGCCGCCAGGCTGACCCTGGCAAAATCGGCAACGACCTTCGGATTCTTTTCAGCGAAATCCTTGCGCGCTACCCACACCTCAAAGGTCGGGGCGCCCCAGTTGGAAACTTCGGCAGCATCCGTGAGGATCTTTCCGGTCTTACGGATTTCACCCAGGGCAGGCGACCAGGTAAACGCCCCGTCGATATCGCCGCGGGCCCAGGCGGCGGTGATTTGTGCCGGTGTCAGGTTGACGATGTTGACTTTGCGCGGGTCCAGGTTCCAGTGCTTCAGCGCGCCCAGCAGGCTGTAATGGGAGGTCGACACAAAGGGCACGGCGATGGTTTTGCCGATCAGGTCATCAGGGGTCTTGATCCCGCTGCCGTCGCGAACCACCAGGGCCTCGGAACTGCGAATCTGCGCGCTGACAACGAACGCCACCAGCGGCATGTTTCGCGAAGCCGCCGCGGCCAACGGGCTGGAACCCAGGTTGCCGATCTGCACATCACCGGAAGCCATGGCGGCCAGGACGGCCGGGCCCGCGTCGAATCTGCGCCAATCGATCTTCTGGCCGATACCTTTTTCATATTCGCCATCGGCGATGGCGCGTTTGATCGGGTCGATGCCGTTGATGTAGCCGATGGTGAGGTCAGCGGATTGAGCGCTTAGGGAGAGGACAGCGAGGCCCACGGCCGAGAGAAGGTTGCGGGCCAGTTTCAGCGTGTTCATTTTTATAGATTCCTGAGCGGATAAGACTTGAACAGCGCGGACTCCGGCTCTCCAAGGGTCAACTCAGTTAGATGATATTGATCTATAAAAAATAAAATAAATAATTTTATGGAATTAGCTTAGAGCTTCTGCAGGAGCGATCAAGCTCGCTCCTGCAGGGTCATGTCACTCTTGGACATCCATGAACTCTTTGGCCCAGCTCACGTAGGTGTCGGGGAACGTGTAGGTGTGGGTCAGTTCGCTGGCGGTCAGGTTTGATGTGCTGCGCGTGAGATTGCGCTGTTCGCGAAGGCTGTCGTAGGTGGCCTTGATCGAGGCGAAGTACGCGCCGTGGCCGGCAACCACAATCCGCACACCCAATTTGGCCAGGCGTTCGTTGTCATTGAGATGCGGGTTGGCGTAGGTCACCAGCATCAACGGCACCGTCAGGCCTTCGGCGATCTGTTCAAGGTGGTCGAAGTCACGGACACCCACCATGCAGATGCCGTCTGCACCAGCTTCTTGATACGCCTTGGTGCGATGGATAACGTCTTCCACTGGCAACACGGCGGCGTTGGTCCGCGCGATGATCGAAAGCTGCGGATCGACCCGGGCCTCCAGGGCCGCCTTGACCTTGCCCACGCCCTCTTCCGTGCTGATGAGGTCGGTGGATTTGCGCCCGAACTGCGCGGGCAGCAGGGTATCTTCAATGGTCAGCGCAGAGACGCCAGCACGCTCCAGTTCCTGGACGGTGCGCATCACGTTCAGTGCATTTCCGTAGCCGTGGTCGGCGTCGGCGATCACCGGAAGCTGCGCCACCCGGCCGATGCGGGTGGCCTGCTCGACGAACTCACTCAGGGTAATCAGCGCGAAGTCCGGTGCAGCCAGGACCTGTAATGACGCCACCGAGCCTCCCAGGATGCCGACTTCGAAGCCCAGGTCTGCAGCGATCCTGGCGGACATCGGGTCGAACACCGAGGCGGTGTGAAAGCAGTGTTGGGAGGCCAGCAGCTCGCGAAACGAGCGCCGTAGATCCTGGTGGGAAATTTTCGACATGTTCACTCCTCACTGTCGCCGTATACGCGGGAACGACCAGTGCCAATTCAAAAGTAAGGCTAGCGTATCACGCCGTAAAAAGATGGTTGATGACGTTTGAGAAACTTATACATCACGCTTGGCGGGGGGAAGCCCGCCGCCATTACTTCAACCGTCCCGCCTCACCCAGCCAGGTTGACGCGCCCTGTTGCAACCATTCGGTGGCGGCGGGATTGTGTTTGACCCGGCTATCCAGGAACGCCACACCCATGGCCTGAATCGCGGCCACCTGCTTGGGGTCCGGCGCCGGTTCGCCCGCCATCGGGCCGCCGCCGCCAGGTTTGGCGCCGTGCTTGTGCCCCCGCCCCTTGGGCGCGTCGCCAGACGAAGCACTGCCCTTGTCGGCCCTTTTCGCCGGCCGGCTGAACAGCTCGCTCCCGGACAAGGTCTTGTGCGTCGCACTGTTCAACTCCAGCTGAACACTGCCCGCCGCTGTCACCGACTCGCCCAACACCTCTCGCTGACGGTAAGAGCTGACCCAGTTGAACGGGTCTTCATCCTGCTGGCCGGTCATCGACAGCACGGGCGCCGTTATCCGGGCGAACACGTCCGGCCGGGCATCGGCGTCCACATAAGGGCTGAGCAGCAACACCGCCTTGGGTTGAATCCCGACGCCCGGGGTGGCCCCGGGCTCCAGCGCCCCGGCGAGTGCTTCTGCGGTCTGCGCGCCAAAATCAAAGCCGGCCACCACCACCTGGTTCCAGTCGATGGCCGCCAGTTGCGCGTCGCCTTTGGCGGCCCGTGCCCGAACTTCGCTCAGGACTTTCTGCAAGGTCAACAGCCTGTCACGCAGGGCGGCGGCGGAGTAATGACTGCTCGCCATCCCACGAAAGTCACCATATACCGCCTGCTGCGAGGCAAAGATCGACTGATCATGGGCGGGCTCCTGAACCGACAGCACCGCATAACCGGCCTGCGCCCAAGCCTTGCGCCACGCCACCCCGCCCGAGGCCGGCTCACCCAAACCCGGCAAGTAGATAATCAGCGGCAGGCGCTCATGGGTCACCGGTGCCAGCCACGCAACGTTCACCGATTGCTTGTCGAGCTGCCAGGTCGCGCCCCAGCCGGACGTTTCATAATGGGACGGTTGATACGCGGTGCTCAGTTCCTTGTTGACCCGCTCGCTGAATTCGGCCCGCGGGTTTGGCGGATCGCCCGCACACCCCGCAATCAATCCCAGGCTGCCCACCAGGGCGCTCACCGCCAGCCAGTACCGAGGTTGAAGGTTCATTCGATTCACACCGCCGTTCAGTTCAAGGTAACTGGCAGCCTAACCGACCCGCCGGCGAACGCAGCACCCGCGCAGGTAAAGAATGGGTAAAGCGTGACGGCACGATGGCCCTCTTCGCGGGTCTTTGTTTTATCAAAGCCGGAAAAATTTCAAGGAGACGCCTGTGAGCATCAGAGACAATCCCGAGGACTATCAGGATCTCAAGCGGGCCGTCGGTTTGCTGGAGTCACCCTCCCTGACGGCCAGGCTATCCGGCATGATCGGCTCCCCGATTGAAAGCGCGGTAAAGGCATTGCCGGGGGTGGTTTCCAAACGGATCAATGGCGCGGTGGCGGCAGCGCTGCATTCATCCGCCGGCGCGGCGCTGAAAAGCCTGGACAACAGTCCGAGAAAACCGGCCTCGACCCGGCTGCACAAGGCTTTTGCGGCCACCTCGGGCGCCATCGGCGGGGCCTTCGGTTTCGCGGCGCTGTTTATCGAGCTGCCGATCTCTACCACCATCATGATGCGCGCGGTCGCCGACGTGGCGCGCAGCGAGGGTTTCGACCTGGGCGACTTTTCGACCAAACAAGCCTGCATCGAGGTGTTTGCCATGGGTGGCACCAGCCAGGCCGACGATGCAACGGAGACCGGTTACTACATGACCCGCAGCTTCACCACCCAGGCCATGCAACAACTGTCCAAGGAACTGGCGGGGATCGCCGCCAAGCAGGGCTCCAAGGCCATCAGCAGCTTGTCCCCGGGCCAAGCCGGGAAATGGCTGGCGATCCTCATCGATAAAGTCGCGACACGTTTTGGCTTTACCATTTCCAGCAAGTTCGCAGCCCAGGCCGTTCCCGTGATGGGCGCCTTTACCGGGGCGACAATCAATGCACTGTTCACCCACTTCTACCAGGACATGGCGCGGGGGCACTTCATCGTGAAACGGCTGGAAGAGAAATATGGTTTTGAGCCCATCAAGGATGCGTACATGGCCATCAAGGCGGCGCCCCGGGCGAACTAGAAGCGCGGAAATGCCGGAAAAATTTTTAATGCCGTGCATCCACTTCGCTGCCCCGCGCGTACATTCATCCGCAGGGCGCAAGAATTAGGGAGATACGCAGGAAGAGATCACCGGACGCCATACCCTTGAGCTATCTGATGAATAGAAAAACAACATCATAATGATGGCACTGTCTGATACCTTGTTGTACGAACATAACCACTTTGAGGATTGTCATGGGCGAAGGCGCTCCTATTCCGCCGAATGAAATTGAACGGCTAAAAGAGGTCGCGAAATTTTGTCCAACCGACAGCGATAGTGATGATGTATTTGAAAAGATCGTCGAGATGGCGTCTGCCTATTACAACGCCCCCATCGCACTGATTTCAATTGTCGATAAACACCGGCAATGGTTCAGGGCACGCGTGGGAATTACAGAAACGCAGACACCGCGAGAAGTGTCTTTTTGCGCCTACTCTACCCTGGACAACGCCCTGCTGGAGGTGTCGGACGCAACGCTGGATGCCCGCTTCAAAGACAATCCCCTGGTCACGGGGCCGCCGCATATTCGTTATTACGCGGGCGCGCCATTGATCACGGAGGATGGCTTTACCCTGGGAAGTCTCTGCATCATTGATACTGTCCCCCGCCCTCCCATGAGCGAGCGTGACAGTGCAATGCTCAACGACTTTGCCGAGCTGGTCATGATGCGCATACAGGGCATGCGGTCCCGCAACTTCGTAGACCAACCGACTGGGCTATTCAATCGACTCAGGCTTGAGGAAGATATACGTCAAGCGCTTAAGCTTGAAAACGCGTGCCATGTGTACGCAGTTGACATTATCTCGCCAAAGTTTCTCAACGATATTGTAAAGGCCCTGGGCTACAGCTTTGCCGGAGACCTGGTTCTGGCGATCAAATCTCGCCTGCAAAACCTGTTACCCGCGCAGTGCCTGCTTTACAAAATCAGCCCGACGCGGTTTGGCTTCATCCTTGAGGAGAATCAAACCACCGAGCACATCTGCGAAAGTATTCTCAAGGACTTCAAAAAGCCTGTTGAATGCCACGGCATCCCCATCCTCATGCAAGTCGGGATTGGCGTGCTGCCCATTCACCACTCCGGCCAGCAAGACTGGCTGCGCCTGCTGGTGAGTGCGGCAGATGAGGCACGTGACCGCAAGCTGGGCTGGTCTCTTTATGAACCCCAGTTTGATGCAGCTCAACAACGCGCGTTCATGTTGCTGAGTTCGTTGCCGGAAGCGGTCAGCTGCGACAAACAGTTCAGCCTGGTGTATCAGCCCAAAGTCAAACTGCCCTCGGGAAGCTGTGATTCGGTAGAGGCATTGCTACGCTGGACCCATCCGTTGCTTGGCCCCATCAGCCCTGCCGAGTTCATCCCCCTGGCCGAAAAAACCGCGTTGATACCGTCCGTTGGATTATGGGTGCTCAACGCAATCATCCGGCAAGCCGCAGCCTGGAAAGCACAAGGCGTGCGCCTGCGAATAGCGATGAACATTACCGTCAGCGATCTGGAAAGCTCCGAGTTCGTGGACGCGATGATTCATGAGCTTCACCGGCACGACCTTGACCCTGCCGACTTTGAACTTGAGTTTACCGAAAGCATGTTGATGACCAACCCTGAGGAAGTCATCCGGCAACTGCAGCGCGTTCGGCAGATTGGCATAGAAGTCGCGGTTGATGATTTCGGCACGGGCTACAGTAACTGGGCGTACCTGAAGGAACTGCCGGCCACTACCGTCAAGCTGGATCAATCATTGATCAGCGGGCTGGGCAGCAATCAAAATGACAAGCAGTTGGTTAAAACCCTGATAGGCCTGGCGAAAGGGCTCGGCTACCGAGTCGTTGCCGAAGGCGTAGAAAACCAGGAAATCCTCGACCTCTTGATACAGTGGGGATGTTCCGAAGCGCAGGGCTACCTGATAGCAAAGCCCATGACCGCAACGGACCTGGAAACCTGGATAAGCCCAGGCCGCTAGCGAACAGGCCCACAGCGTGGGCCTGTAAACGTCAGGCGCCAGTGTCAGGCCAGTTCAAAGCGATCCAGGTTCATCACCTTGGTCCAGGCCGCCACGAAGTCCTCGACGAACTTCTCCTCGGCGTCGGCACTGCCATAGACTTCGGACAGCGCCCTCAACTGGGCATGCGAACCGAACACCAGGTCGACCCGGGTGCCAGTCCACTTGACGGCACCGGTCTTGCGGTCATGCGCCTCAAAGGTATCGTGGGTGCCGGTGACTGGCTTCCATTCAACGCCCATGTCCAGCAGGTTCCTGAAGAAGTCATTGGTCAGGGTTCCCGGGCGCTCGGTGAACACCCCGTGCTTGCTTTCCCCGACATTGATACCCAAGACCCGCAGTCCGCCCAACAGCACCGTCATTTCGGGTGCGGTCAATGTCAGCAGTTGCGCCTTGTCGATCAGCAACGCTTCGGACGACACCTTGTAGTGCCCCTTCTGGTAGTTGCGAAAGCCATCGGCGACCGGTTCAAGGAAACCGAACGACTCGACATCCGTCTGCTCCTGGGAAGCATCCGTGCGCCCTGCCGTGAAAGGCACCGTGGTCTGGCGGCCGGCATTTTTGGCCGCCCGCTCAACCCCCACGCTGCCCGCCAGCACGATCAGATCGGCCAGGGAAATCCTTTTGCCTCCCGTCTGTGCGGTATTGAAGTCGCCCTGAATAGCTTCGAGACGCTTCAGTACGCCCGACAGTTGCTCAGGCTGGTTGACCGCCCAGTCCTTCTGCGGAGCCAGGCGCAGGCGCCCGCCATTGGCTCCCCCGCGTTTATCGGAGCCGCGGAAGGTGGACGCCGCTGCCCATGCCGTCGAAACCAGCTGCGAGACCGTCAGCCCCGCGGCGAGAATCTTCTGCTTGAGCGCCGCCACATCCTGCTCATCCACCAGTGGATGATCGACCGCAGGAATCGGGTCCTGCCACAGCAACTCTTCCGCGGGGGTTTCCGGGCCGAGATAACGCGCAAGCGGACCCATGTCGCGGTGGGTAAGTTTGAACCAGGCACGGGCAAAGGCGTCTGCCAGTTGGTCCGGGTTGGCCAGGAAACGTCGGGAGATCTGCTCGTACGCCGGATCGAAGCGCAGCGCCAGGTCCGAGGTCAGCATGCTCGGCGCATGCCGCCTGCCGGCGTCATGGGCATCCGGAACCTTGCCGGCGCCGGCACCGTTCTTCGGTGTCCACTGATGGGCGCCCGCCGGGCTCCTGGTCAGTTCCCATTCAAAGCCGAAGAGGTTTTCGAGGTACTCATTGCTCCATCTTGTCGGCGTCGAAGTCCAGGTCACCTCCAGCCCGCTGGTGATGGTGTCACCGCCCTTGCCGCTGCCGAAGCTGTTTTTCCAGCCCAGCCCCTGCTCTTCCAGGCCAGCCGCTTCCGGTTCCGGGCCGACGTTATCCGCCGGACCTGCGCCGTGGGTCTTGCCGAAGGCGTGACCGCCGGCGATCAGGGCTACGGTCTCTTCGTCATTCATCGCCATGCGACCGAAGGTTTCACGGATATCCTTCGCCGAGGCAACCGGATCCGGAACACCTTCAGGCCCTTCCGGGTTCACGTAGATCAAGCCCATCTGCACAGCGGCGAGGGGATTTTCCAGGTTGCGCTCACCGCCTCCGGTGCGGCTTTCTTCGTTGCCATGGTTCTGCGGTTCAGCCACCAACGGACCATCACCCGGCTGCTGCATTTTCTTTTGCACGCCGTAACGCTCTTCTCCCCCCAGCCACGTGGTCTCGGCGCCCCAGTAAACGTCCTCGTCCGGCTCCCAGACATCCGGGCGACCGCCGGAGAACCCGAAGGTCTTGAACCCCATAGACTCCAGCGCGACGTTACCGGTGAGTACGATCAAATCGGCCCAGGAAATCCGCCGGCCGTACTTCTGCTTGACCGGCCAGATCAGGCGACGCGCCTTATCCAGGCTGACGTTGTCAGGCCAGCTGTTGAGCGGTGCAAAGCGCTGCTGACCGGAACCGGCACCGCCGCGACCGTCGGCGGTACGGTAGGTCCCGGCGCTGTGCCAGGCCATGCGAATGAACAGCGGGCCGTAATGGCCAAAGTCCGCGGGCCACCAGTCCTGGGATTGCGTCATGACATCGCGCAAGTCCTGCTTGACCGCTTCGAAGTCAAGGCTCTGGAACGCCTTGGCGTAATCGAAGCCCTCACCCATAGGGTCGCTGAGGGAGGAATGCTGATGCAGGATCTTCAGATTCAGTTGCTGGGGCCACCAGTCTCGGTTCGTGGTGCCGCCACCCGCAGCGTGGTTGAAAGGGCATTTCGATTCAGTTGACATGCTTGGCACACCTTTTAGTCATGTTCATCCGTACCATCGCGCCACTGGCGCACCTCAGACATTGATGGCTGAGTGCTGAGATTAGCTTCGATCGCGGAAAACTCTAATAGTCAGAACGTTATCGCTTGATAGGCAGCGTCTTTGCGTTGAAAGCCATCTTTACCTGCGGGTCGGGCATGCCGAATGGCCATTCACTTCAGAGAGAGGCCGGGTGAAGGTCTATAGGAAGGCGACTACCGATGCGTGTGAGAAATGGCACCCTACAAATCCGAGTTCGTCGATAAAGGGTAGATAGCGCACCGGAGCCTGCGGGCGCCAAGCGTCTCGCAGAAACGAAAAAAGACGCCGAAGCGTCTATTCCTTAAATCGCAGGCAAAAAAAAGCCACTCTATTGAGTGGCTTTTTCTTTGTGTTTGGAGCGGGAAACGAGACTCGAACTCGCGACCCCGACCTTGGCAAGGTCGTGCTCTACCAACTGAGCTATTCCCGCGTCTTGGTGATGCGCATTCTATAGAATCCTCATCACCCGTCAACCCCTTGATTCAAAAAAGTTTTATTTCTTTTCAACCTCGGTGCGCAGATGCGGCCAGGCGGCGCGCAAATATTGCAGCATGGACCACAAGGTCAGGCCCGCGGCGATCAGCAGCAAGGCGTAGCCCAGCAATACCCAGAAGGAGAAATCCGACGGGTTGGCCAGCAGGATCACCAGGGCAAGCATCTGCGCCGCGGTTTTCCATTTGCCCATGTTGGACACGGCCACGTGGGCTCGGGCGCCGATTTCGGCCATCCACTCCCGCAGGGCGGAGACCACGATCTCGCGACCGATAATCACGGCCGCCGGCAACGTCAGCCACAGGTTGCCGTGTTCCTGCACCAGCAGGACCAGGGCGACCGCTACCATCAGTTTGTCGGCCACCGGGTCCAGGAACGCGCCAAACGGCGTGCTCTGCTCCAGGCGACGGGCCAGGTAACCGTCCAGCCAGTCGGTGGCGGCTGCGAAGGCAAACACCGAACTGGATGCCATGTAGCTCCATTCGTACGGCAGGTAAAACAGCAATATGAAAATCGGTATGAGCAGGACGCGTAGTACGGTGATCAGATTAGGGATATTCATCGGCACAACTGGCTACGAGGTGAGAAGGCATTCTACTCGCTGTGCAGATTTGCATAAATCAACTCTGCGAGCTTTTTACTGATACCGGGAGCTTTGGCTATTTCTTCGATGCTGGCACGGGACAGCTCCTGCAAGCCACCAAAATGTTTTAACAAGTCCCGCCGCCGTGTCGGCCCGACCCCTGCCACCCCTTCCAGGGTTGAGGTACGCCGGGTTTTGCCACGTCGGGCACGGTGGCCGGTGATGGCGAAACGGTGGGCTTCGTCGCGGATCTGCTGGATAAGGTGCAGCGCCGGGGAGTCGCCCTTCAAGGTGAACTCATGGGCTGCATCATTCAAGTACAAGGTTTCAAAACCGGCCTTGCGGGTGGCACCCTTGGCCACGCCGAGCAGGATCAGGTCGGGTACCGCCAGTTCGTTGAGTACGTCGCGGGCCATGGACAGCTGGCCCTTGCCACCATCCACCAGCAGGATGTCCGGCAGCTTGCCCTCGCCGTCCTTCAGTTTGCTGAAGCGGCGGGTCAGGGCCTGGTGCATGGCGGCGTAGTCATCGCCCGGGGTGACGCCTTCGATGTTGTAGCGCCGGTAATCGGACTTGATCGGCCCTTCCGGCCCGAACACCACGCAGGAAGCCACGGTAGCCTCGCCGCTGGAGTGGCTGATGTCGTAGCACTCGAGGCGCTGGGGCGGTTCGTCAAGGTTGAGGACTTCGGCCAAGGCGTCAAACCGCGCGGCGACATGCTGCCGGTTGGCCAAGCGTGCACCCAGGGCCTGTTCGGCGTTGGTCACGGCCAACTGCTGCCAGCGCGCACGGGTGCCGCGCACGCGGTGGCTGATGTCCAGCTCGCGGCCACGCAGTTCGTGAATCGCTTCGATCAGCGCCGGGAAGTCCTCGTGCACCACGTTGACGATCAGTTCGCTCGGCAGGTCGCGCTCTGGGCTGCTGACGTAGTACTGGCCGAGGAACGCCGCCATGACTTCGGCGACCTCCTCTTCTATACCGGTCTGGGGGAAGAAGTTCTTGCTGCCCAGCACCCGGCCGCCGCGCACGCTGATCAGGTGCACACAGGCGCCGCCCGGGTTGACGAAGGCGGCGATGACGTCGACGTCACCGGTGCCGCCTTCCATGCTCTGCTGGTCCTGTACGCGGCGCAGCAGGGAGATCTGGTCGCGTAGCTCTGCGGCGCGCTCGAAATCCAGGGTGCTGGCCGCTTGCTCCATGGCGCCGGACAGTTCATCGGCCAGGGCATTGCTGCGGCCTTCGAGGAACATCACCGAGTGACGCACGTCCTCGGCATATTCCGCAGGCTCAACCAGGCCCACGCACGGCGCCTTGCAGCGCTTGATCTGGTACTGCAGGCACGGGCGGTTGCGGTTCTTGTAGAAACTGTCTTCGCACTGGCGCACGAAAAACGCCTTTTGCAGCAGGCTCAGGCTTTCGCGGATGGCGCCGGCGCTGGGGTAAGGCCCGAAGTACTTGCCCTTCTGCTTCTTGGCGCCGCGATGGATGCTCAGACGCGGAAAGTCGCCGTCCGAGAGAAACACGTACGGGTAGGACTTATCGTCACGCAGCAGGATGTTGTAGGGCGGCCGCCATTCCTTGATCAGCGTCTGCTCAAGCAGCAGCGCCTCGGTTTCATTGGCGGTGATGGTGGTTTCCACCTGGGCGATACGCGCCACCAGTGCCGCCGTCTTCGTTGCCAGGCCGGTCTTGCGGAAGTAACTCGCCAGGCGGCTCTTCAGGTTCTTGGCTTTACCGACGTAGAGCAGGCGCGCTTCGCTGTCGAACATGCGATACACGCCGGGACGGCCACTGCAGGTTGCAAGGAACGCACTCGGATCGAATTGGACCTTTATTTCAGGAGCTGTCATTTCAGGCGCTGGCATCTACCATGCCGTGGCGTACCGCCAGCAGGGTCAATTCAACATCACTGCTGATGGAAAGCTTTTCGAAAATCCGATAACGGTAGGTGTTTACGGTTTTCGGCGACAGGCACAGCTTGTCGGAAATCGACTGGACTTTTTGACAGCCGACAATCATCAGGGCGATCTGAATTTCCCGCTCCGACAGCGCATCGAACGGCGAGTCGCTGGTGGGCTGGAACGACTTGATCGCCAACTGCTGGGCAATCTGCGGGCTGATGTAGCGTTGGCCGGCGAATACCAGGCGGATAGCCTGGACCATCTCGGCCAATCCCGCGCCCTTTGTCAGATAGCCGGCAGCGCCCGCCTGTAGAAGCCTTGTAGGAAAAGGATCTTCCTCACACACGGTCACTACCACGACTTTGATATCCGGATGGCTGCGCAACAACTTTGTAGTGGCGCCAAGACCGCCGATCCCGGGCATCTTGACGTCCATCAAAACCACATCGGGCTTCAACTCCCGGGCCTTGATCAGGGATTCCTCCCCTGACTCGGCCTGGCCGACTACTTGCAGGCCATCGATGTCAGCCAGCATTCGTGTAATGCCTGTACGAACGAGATCATGGTCATCGACTACTAGCACCCTAATCAAGCAGACACCTCGCGATATGGTCTTATAGGTTGCTGAACACCTTAGCAAAAAACCACGGCGCAGACCTAGCTGCAAGCGTCATATATATAGAGTTTCAATGCACAACGGGCCGCCGCCGAATGGCGGACGGCTCAATTTCCTGGGTAAAAGGTCAGGAATCCGGGGCCGATGACCGGTTTTTTCCATTGGTGGTGAGTGAATGCTCGGCCAGGGTAGAAGTCAGGCGATGGATTGCGTCCTGGTCTTCCTTGAACATCGCACGGTAGTTCCCCAGCACTTTCTCCTCGACCTGGCTCAGGTTTTCAAGTTGGGTCGGCGTTGGATTGCCGGTCAACACGTACAGGATATCGACACCTCTTTCTGCCACGCGGGACAAGTAATCAGCCTTTGGCGCGCGTCCGCCATTTTCATATTTACCCTGTGCGTTCGCCTCTACACCTCCTATTTCACCAAAAGTTTTCTGCGACAGGCCAAGCCGCTCTCTTTCTTGCCTTAACCGGAAACCGATTCCACTCATTTGGATGTATGATCCTATTTGGCACACCCCTAGAGGTGACACACTCATCTCGTTTTACACAAACTTGAACGGTTTTGAACTATGCCCGGTATTCGCACTGCTGCACAAGCCAAGGCCTGGCTGGAACATCAAGGTAAGTCTGTTCAAGCGTTCGCCCGGGAACATGGCGTGGACCCGGCAACCACCTATCAAGTGCTCGCTGGGCGCAAAAAGGGACGACGTGGAGAAGCCCACAAGGTGGCGGTCCTGTTGGGCATGAAGGACGGAATCATCCCGGTTGAGGGCGAAACCGTGAGACAAGAGCAGGAAGTCATTTCTTGAAGTGAGTATGCGCTTATTAAAACCAAGTGCCTGTTTTCCTCGAACTGGCAGTACTCGCACCCGATCACGGCCGGCAATTGCGCTCCATGCGCCAGAAGCAATCCTCCGCTCCAACGATTTCCAGGCCCTTGCGCTGATAGAGCCTTCGCGCCGGGTTGGTCTTGAAAACGGTCAACCGTAAAAGACCCAGCCCTTGCGCGCGCGCCTTGTACACCATCTGCTCGATAACCCAGCCGCCAGCCCCTTGATGACGAAACGCCTCAAGGATGTGCAATTCGCGGATATACAGTGCCTTGGGGTCACGACTGATGCTGATGAAACCCAGCACCTCGTTATCGCGACAGATCAGCCAGTTTTCTCGTCCGGCCCAGGCGGTATCGAAACCGGCATCGGACCACGACAAGTCGTATTGGCGATAATAATTACCCATTGCCTGGTGGGTCAGGGTCCGGGCGAAGGCCAGGTGTTGGCTGGTCGCGGCCTGCAGTTGAAACGCCATGTGCCTGAACTCCCTAGATTGCCACCTGTTCTCCCTGCCACTGGCCGCCGGTGTCGCGTCGTGCAATCACCAGCGTATCGCCTACACCCGGGCTAGCCGCGATCAAACCACCGTCGGCGCCCCAGATTGCGCTGCGCCCGGCGCAGGCCCAGCCACCGGATGGACCGCCGTGGTTGGCCATCAGCACCAGCATCCGGTGCTCGGCGGCATAGCCCTGTAGCAAGGCGGCGTCCGGCGCGTAGCCGCCTTCGCTGATCAGCACACCCGCAGCGTAGATGTTCGCCCCGTCCTCGGCAGCCTGTCGAGGGTGGCTGGCGTGGGAAAAATCCGCGCATACCGCCAGGGCGATCCGGTCGTCCCCCCATTCAAGGGCCGCCCCGCCCTGCCCCGCAGCAAACGCCACGTCTTCACCGGGATGCAGATGCTGCTTGGTATAGACCGCCACCGAGCCATCCGGCCCCAGCACCAGCGCACCGATCAACACATCACTGGCGCCCCCCAGGCGAATCGGCATGCCCACCACGCCGGTGATGCACAACTCACGGGCCATCTCCCGCAGCGGCGCCAGCGCTTCATCGCCGGGCGCGATCGCCAGCCCGGCGGCCAGTGACGGTTCATAGCCGGTCAGGGACAGTTCCGGAAACACCAGCAATTGCACACCATGCTCTGCCGCCGTGCGCATGAATGCCAAGTGACGCGCGATA
The DNA here is from genome assembly GCF_000278565.1 of Pseudomonas sp. Ag1. NCBI lineage: Bacteria > Pseudomonadati > Pseudomonadota > Gammaproteobacteria > Pseudomonadales > Pseudomonadaceae > Pseudomonas > Pseudomonas sp. Ag1. Next base: position 161,118 of record NZ_AKVH01000102.1, on the reverse strand, counting down.
TTTCCGGGTACGTCGCCCGCAATGGAAATGGATTGGGCAGCAGCAATCGTCAAGGCAGTCATGGTCGCATCCAGGCAATCATCGTGAAGTCCGTGCAGCATATCGACACTGGGGTCATAGCCGTAAGTCCCCACACTCAATAGAAATTACTGATTGAATCCACCCGCTCGCCTCAGTTAAGCTCCCCCCATCATTTGGAGACACACCATGTTGCAACTCAACCACACTCAGGTTTGCCCTGCTGCCAGCGCCCAGCGCTCGGTCGTGGCTGCCCGCGTGAGCGGTTTGAGCGCACTGGTCAGCTTTTATTTTGGGTATTGGTTTAGCCACTGGCGCGCCTGATACCTGAAATCGGCGCCCACTACTCAAGGGGTCGCCTACCAGAGAAATCTAACCCCCGGTCGGCTCCCCGACCGGGGGTTTTGTTTTTTCAGCCCTTATTATTTTTGCCACACACCGAACACTTAAAGGACTCACGCCATGAACTACGCCACCTATTACCGCTACGACACCTCCACCGCCTGGCGATTTAGCAAGCTCCGTTCGGGACAGCCTGCCGCCTCCGATCGGTCACCTATTGGTGGCAAGCCAGCACACGTAGCCAATACGGCCAATTGTCGAACACCCCAGTAGGGCAGAGCGTGCGGGAACAGCCCGCCGCTTGCCCAGGAAGCCCGAATATGAACGCCTCGATCGCCGCTCTGCCTGTTTCCACCCTGTCCTGCGCCAATGAAGCGCTGACCCAGCGTTTGCCCAGTGCCCTTGAGCTCAAGCACCAACTGCCCCTGAGCCCATTCCTCAACGAACAGATCCACGCCCATCGCCAAGCCGTGCGCGCCATCCTCCAGGGTGAAGACTCACGCCTGCTGGTGATTGTCGGCCCGTGCTCGATCCACGACCCGGAATCGGCCATGGAATACGCACGCAACCTGAAAAAACTGGCCCATGAAGTCAGTGACCAGATGCTGCTGGTGATCCGCGCCTACGTCGAAAAACCCCGCACCACCATCGGCTGGAAAGGCCTGGCCTACGACCCGCGCCTGGATGGCAGTGATGACATGGCCGCCGGTCTGACCCTGTCCCGGGAACTGATGCGGGAAATGCTGCGCCTGGGCCTGCCGGTCGCCACCGAGCTGCTGCAACCGATGGCTGCCGGCTACTTCGATGACCTGCTGAGCTGGGTCGCCATTGGCGCGCGCACCACCGAATCGCAGATTCATCGCGAAATGGCCAGCGGCCTCGGTATGCCCGTCGGCTTCAAGAACGGCACCGACGGCGGCGTGGCCATCGCCTGTGACGCCATGCGCTCCGCCGCTCACCCGCACCGTCACTTCGGTGTCGACAGCCAGGGCCATCCGGCGATCATCCAGACCCCGGGCAACCCCGACACTCACCTCGTGTTGCGCGGCGGCCATCGTGGGCCGAACTACGATCGCCAGAGCGTGGCCCAGGTTCACGCCGACCTTGCCAAGAGCAAAGTCGCGCCGCGGATCATGGTCGACTGCAGCCACGCCAACAGCGGCAAAGACCCGCTGCGCCAACCGGCGGTGTTCAACGACGTGCTGGAACAGCGCCTGCAGGGCGACACCTCGCTGATCGGCATGATGATCGAAAGCCACCTGTTTGAAGGCTGCCAACCATTGAGCCCGTCGATGAAATACGGCGTGTCGATCACCGATGGCTGCCTGGGCTGGGACGGCACGGAACAGCTGCTGCGCAGCGCTGCCGAGCGGTTGCGGGTACACAATCGCGCCTGACAATGAAGATCAAATGTGGGAGCGGGCTTGCTCGCGAATGCGGTGGTCCAGCCAGCACATGCATCAACTGGCACACCGCTTTCGCGAGCACGCCCGCTCCCACACTGGATCTTCATTCACTTGACTAAAGTGGGTACAGCGCCTCATCAAACTGCTCGAGCTTCGGAAACACCAACGGCTGGTCATCCGCCAGCCCTTCCAGCCGCTGCTGGTAATTGCGCAGAAAATCCTGCCGGGCCTCGGCGCTGATATACGGCACATGCCACGCCACAAACGGCTCCAGCACCTCAAACCCGACATACGCCAGCGTGCCACGCAGGATCGGCCGCAGCATGTCCTCCAACGGCCCGTGAATCGCACCCTCGCCAAACATATGCTCGCGCCCGCCGAGGGTCACCGTGACCAGCGCTTTCTTGCCGGCGAGCCCGCCCTGATCATAGAACCGCTTGCCGCCGTAGCACACGCCCGACACCAGAACCCGGTCAATCCAGCCCTTGAGCATCGCGGGCGCCGAGAACCAGAAGATCGGGAAATTGAGGATCAGCAGATCGGCCCACAGCAGCTTGTCCAACTCCTGCTGGATATCCGCCGCGATGGATTGGCTTTTCACCCCCAGGCGCTGCTCCAGGGCATACACCAGGTAGTCGGGGTTCTCCCGCGAGGTGAAGTCCGAGGCGCTGGCTACGGGATTCCAGTTCATCGCGTACAAATCACTGACCTGCACCTCATGCCCCTGCGCTTGCAGGGTAGCCGTGGCCTGGTCACGCAAGGCCGCGGTAAACGACTGCGGCTCGGGATGGGCGTGGACAATCAACACCTTCATAAAAACTCCTCAAGAAGTAAGCGCGGCCCGTTTGGCCAGCAAATGGTCGAGCCAGTCGGGGTCCATTTCCGGCTCCGATGAAAACAGCAAGCCGGTGTAGTCCTGATACGGCGGGGTGAAGATCGCGCTGCGGCTGCCCTGGTCCACCACCCTGCCCCGCTGCATCACCACCACTTCGTCGGCGATGGCGCGCACCGTGGCCACGTCATGGGTGATAAACAGGTAGGCCACGCCCAACTGCTGCTGAATGCGGTTGAGCAGTTTCAGCACGCCCTCGGCCACTAACTGATCCAGGGCCGAGGTCACTTCGTCGCAGATGATCAATTGTGGGTCGGCCGCCAGGGCGCGAGCGATGCAGATACGTTGCTTCTGGCCGCCGGACAGCTCACGGGGCTGACGCTCCATGAAGGTGGCCGGGTCCAGCTCGATCATCTCCAGCAACTCGGCGACTCGGGCGCGCATGGCCTTGCCCTTGAGGCCGAGGTAGAAGGTCAGTGGCCGGCCAATGATGTCGACGATGCGCTGGCGCGGGTTCAGCGCGGTATCGGGGATCTGGTAGATCATCTGGATCCGTCGCAACTGCTCCTTGCTGCGCCGGCGAAAGTCCGCCGGCAACGCTTCACCGTCATACAGCACCTGCCCCGCCGTAGCCGGCAGCAACCCCGTAATCAAGCGTGCGGTGGAGCTTTTGCCGCTGCCGGACTCACCGATCACCGCCAACGTCTGGCCGCGATGCAAGCTCATCGACACGTCATGCAACACCGGCTGATGCCCGTAACTGGCGCACACCTGGCGCACTTCCAGCAACGGCACCTGCTGCTGCGGGCAAGCCTTGGGCTCGGTGCGAAAGCTGCGCACCGCCCACAGGGATTTGGTGTAGTCCTGCTGCGGGGCGCTGAGCATGGCGCGGGTCTCGGCCTCCTCCACCAGCTTGCCGTGGCGCAGCACCATGATGCGGTCGGCCATCTGCGCGACCACTGCCAGGTCATGGCTGATATACAGCGCGGCACTGCCGAAGGTTTTCACCGCATCGCGAATCGCCGCCAGCACTTCGATCTGGGTGGTGACGTCGAGGGCGGTGGTGGGTTCGTCGAAGATGATCAGGTCCGGGTGACAGGCCATCGCCATGGCGGTCATCACCCGTTGCAGCTGCCCACCGGAGACCTGATGCGGATACCGTTGGCCGATGGTTTCCGGATTGGGCAGGCGCAGCACGCGGTACAACTCCACCGCCTCGCGTTCAGCCTGGGCGCGGCTGATGCCACCGTTGATCACGGCGGTTTCCACATGCTGGTCAATCAGCCGGTGGGCCGGGTTGAACGACGCGGCAGCGCTTTGCGCCACGTAGGCAATGCGCAGTCCTCGCAGCTTGCGCAGCGCTTCTGGCTTGGCCTGCAACAGCTGAATACCGTCAAAGCACACCGAGCCACCGGTGATGCGGCAACCGTCGCGGGCAAAGCCCATGGCCGCCAGGCCCAGGGTTGATTTACCCGCGCCAGACTCACCAATCAGCCCCAGTACCTCACCCCGTTGCAACGTCAGGTCGATGCCCTTGATCAGCAGATGCCAGGCGTCTTCGTAATGCCCTTCAATCTGCAGGTTGCGGATTTCCAGCAGTGGCTTGTCCATCCTCAACACTCCTTCAGGCCGCTGGATTTATGCAGCATCCAGTCGACGACAAAATTCACGCTGACGGTGATCAACGCCACCGCCAGGGCCGGCAGCAACGGGCTGATGTCGCCGAAGGTAATCAGCACCGCATTGTCGCGGACCATGCTGCCCCAATCGGCGGTGGGCGGTTGAATGCCCAGGCCAAGGAACGACAGCGCGCTGATAAACAGGAACACGAAACAGAACCGCAGGCCGAACTCGGCAATCAATGGCGCGGCGGCATTGGGCAGCACTTCGCGGGTGACCAGCCACCACAGCCCTTCCCCACGCAAGCGCGCGGCTTCGACAAAATCCTGCACCACCACGGTCATCGCCACAGCACGGGACAGGCGAAACACCCGGGTCGAGTCCAGCAGTGCAATCACCAGCACCAGGGAGGTGGCATTGGTGCCCACCACGCTGAGAATCAGCAAGGCGAAGATCAGCTGCGGGATCGCCATCAGAATGTCCACCACCCGCGACAACCCTTGATCGACCCAGCCGCCCTTGATCGCCGCAATCAAGCCGCTCAAGCCACCCAGTAAAAACGCCAGCACCGTGGTCAAAAAAGCGATGCCCAGGGTGTTGCGCGCGCCATACACCAGGCGGCTGAACATGTCCCGCCCGAGGTTATCGGTGCCCAGCAGGAACTGGCCGCTCCAGGGCGCAAACCCGTCACCCACCACCTGGGTTTCCCCGTAAGGTGCGAGCACCGGCGCAAACAACGCCACCAGCACGTACAGCACGATGACCAGCAGGCCGAACTTCGCGCTCAATTGCGCCCGGGCCAGTTGTGTGAGAAGGCTCATGGTCTACCCCTTGGGATGCATCAGGCGTGGGTTGGTGGCGATGGACAGCACATCGGCGCCGGTATTAAGCAGGATGTAGGTGGCGGCAAAGATCAGGCTGCACGCCTGCACCACCGGGATATCGCGCTTGGACACCGAGTCCACCAGCAACTGGCCGAGGCCCGGGTAGACAAACACTACTTCCACCACCACTACGCCCACCACCAGGTACGCGAGGTTGAGCGCGATCACGTTGACGATCGGCGCCAGGGCATTGGGCAGTGCGTGGCGCCAGATAATCCGCGACTGGCTGATGCCCTTGAGCCGGGCCATTTCGATATACGGGCTGGCCAGCAGGTTGATCAGCGAGGCGCGGGTCATGCGCATCATCTGCGCGATCACCACCAGGCTCAGGGTGGCCACCGGCAACACCGAACGTTCGAGAATGGTGGCGAATGAGGCATCCGGCGCCAGGTTGGACAGGCTGGGAAACCAGCCCAGCTTGACCGAAAACACCAGGATCAGCAGGTAGGCGACGAAGAACTCCGGGAACGACACCGCACTCAGGGCCGAGGTGTTGAGCAGGCGGTCGAACCAGCTGTTGCGGTACAGCGCGGCGAGCATCCCCAGCACCAGCGCCAGGGGCACCGAGACCAACGCCGCCAGTGCCGCCAGGCGCAAGGTGTTGCCCAGGCGTGCGCCGATCAGTTCAGCGATGGGCCGCTGGTTGGCCAGGGAAGCGCCGAGGTCGCCGTGCAGGAGGCGCAGCAGCCATTGCACGAACCGGCTCAGGGGCGGCAGGTCCAGGCCCAGTTGGGCGCGAAAGGCGGCGATGGTTTCCGGCGTGGCGGACTGGCCGAGCATGGCCTGGGCGATATCACCGGGGAGCATGCCGACCGCCAGGAAGATGATCACCGAGACGGCGAACAACGACAGCAGGCCAAGGGCGAGGCGTTGGAGTACCAGTTTGAATAGGCTATTCATGTTCGGTTCTCATGAGTGGGGCATGTTCTCGAAGGCGACAAATGTTCAATGTGGGAGCGGGCTTGCTCGCGAAAGCGGTGTGTCAGCCAATACAGATAGAGACTGACCCACCGCATTCGCGAGCAAGCCCGCTCCCACATTTGATTTGTGGCGTATCTGAAATCTTCACGCCTGCCACCACCGCTCGATCAACCGCAACCCATCCAGTTCCCCATACGGCGCCGTCAGCGGTCCATGGCTGACGCGGTTCGAGCGGGCCGCCACGGAGCTGGCGAACAACGGCACAATCGCACCGCCGTCGTCCCGGCACAGGCTCTGCATTTCGTTGTACATCTCCTGGCGCAGCGGCGCGTTCATCTCGCCCCGCGCTGTGTTGAGCAACTGGTTGAAGCGGTCGTTATTCCAATGGGTTTCGTTCCACGCCGCGCCCTTGGCGTAGCCGATGCTGAACATGCGGTCGGCAGTCAGGCTGCTGTACCAGAACGAGGTGGTGAACGGCTGCTTCATCCAGATGTTGGAGAAATAGCCATCCGCCGGCTCGCGCACCACGTCGATATCAATCCCGGCCTGGCGCGCCTGCTCCTTGAACAGCACCGAAGCATCCACCGCGCCGGTGTAGGCGGCATCGGAAGCTTGCAGGCGCACCTTCAGCGACTCCACACCGGCCTTGCGCAGGTAGAACCGCGACTTGTCCGGGTCGTAGGTGCGCTGCTCCAGGGCGGCGTTGATGAAGCGGCTGCCGGGCTGGATCGGATGGTCGTTGCCCACCAGGCCATAGCCATGCAGCACCGAGGCCAGCAGGGTTTCGCGGTTGATCGCATGCTTCATCGCCATGCGGATGTCGTTGTTCTTGAACTCGTTGCTGTCGCACAACATCGGGAAGGTGTAGTGCTGGGCGCCCTTGGTTTCTTCGATGACCAGCGTGGGATTGCGCTTGAGCAGGGCTACGGTTTTCAGGTCGACCTTGTTGATCACGTCGACTTGCCCGGTGACCAGCGCATTGACCCGCGCTGCGCCGTCGGCAATCGCCAACAGCTCGGCGCTGGCGAAGTGTGCCCTGCCCGGCTTCCAGTAATCAGGGTTGCGCTCCAGGTCCATGCGTACGCCCGGCTCGAAGCTTTTCAGGCGATAACCGCTGGTGCCGATCCCGGCCTGCCAGTCGGCGGCGCCGTCCTTGGCGGGCATGATCACCAGGTGGTAATCGGCGACCACATAGGCGAAATCGGCATTGCCCGAGTGCAGTTCGAACACCACTGCATCGCTGCCCTTGGCGCTGACACTGGCCACATCGCCGATCACCGTCTTGGCCGCCGAGGTGGAGTTGGCTGCCAGGTGATGGTTGATCGAGGCCACCACGTCGTCAGCGGTCAGGCTTTTGCCGTTATGGAAGGTCACGCCCTGGCGCAGCTTGAAGGTCCAGGTGCGCGCGTCGGGCGTCGACTCGAAGCTTTCGGCCAATTCGGGGATGGCGCTGCCGTCCACCGCGATTTCCGTGAGGGTGTTGTACACCGCCGAAAAGCCGACGAAGGTGAAGGTGTCTACCCAGGATCCCGGGTCGCGGGAGTCGGTGGTGCTGCCGCCGGCCAGGCCCATGCGCAACACGCCGCCCGGCTTGGGCGTGGCCTCCTCGGCAAAGGCCTGCAGCGGCAGGCCCATGGAAAACGCGGCGGCCACGGCACCGGCTACGGCGCTGTGCTTGAGGAAGTCCCGCCGGTGCATCGCTTGAGTCATTTTGTTGTTGTTTTCGCTCATGGTGTTGCTCCTCTAAAGGTTCACACAGGCATGCTTCAACTCGATCAAGGTCACGCCGTTGCGCTTGAAACCGTTACGCAAATCCGTCTGCAGCTCATCCAGGTTCTGTGGCTCGCTGACCGTGCAGCCGAACGCCCGCGCCAGGGCGGCGAAGTCCGGGTTGCGCGGCAGTACGCCGATGGGTTCGATGTCCAGGTTCAGCATGTCGTCGCGAATCTGCCCCAGGGCGTCGTTGTTCCAGAGCAACACCACCAGCGGGCTGTCCAGTTCTTCCACGGCCGTGGCCAGTTCCTGGGCGGTGTAGAGAAAGCCGCCGTCGCCCACCAGCACCAGGCCGGGCCGTTGCGGTGCACCGAACTTGGCGCCGATACCGGCCGGCAGGCCATAGCCCAGGGTGCCGTAGCCGGTGGGATGCAGCCAACTACGGGTGGCGTTGCTGGGAAAGGCGTAGTTGCCGGTGTAGGCCAGTTGGGTCATGTCGCTGCTGATGAAGGCATTGGCCGGCAGCTCGGCGGCCACGCGGTCGAGAATCGCCTGGTGAATCCGTTGCAACGGACCATGGCCGCTGCTGACTGCCTGGCGTAACGTCGCGACCGCAGCGGTGGCGGCATCCGCGTTGCGCGGCGTGGCTGGCAAGCGTTCCAGCAAAGCCAGCGTCGTTTGCTGGGCATCACCGTGCAACGCGACGGCGCAAGGATAGAAATCGTTGAACTTGCGCGGGTCGATATCCACCCGCAGCAGCTCGCCATTAATCGGCAGGCGTTCACGCCAGAAGTCGGTATCGGCCATTTCGGTGCCGATGGCCAACACCACATCCGCCTCGGCGATGAGCTGCCAGCCGGGCTCGACACACAGGGTCGAACCGGCATTCAGCGGATGCTCCACCGGCAACAATCCCTTGCCGGCGACACTGCTGAAAAACGGCGCCGCCAACTGCGTACTCAAGCGCTGCAAGGCATCGGCCGCCAACAGCGCACCGCCACCGGCAATGATCATCGGGCGCTTGGCCGCGGCCAGTTTTGCCACTGCCTGATCAAGGCTTTCAGCCGATGGCAAACCGCGTCCGGGACGGCGCACCACCTCATTGCTCCAGTCCCGTTTGATCGGCGCCGACAGTACATCCAGCGGCACCGAAATATGCACCGGGCGCGGTCGCTCACTGTCGAACACCGCGTAGGCCCGCGCGATCAACTCCGGCAAATCCTCGGCACTCAACGCCACCGCTGAAAACGCAGTGATGGGCGCGGTCATCGCCCGCTGGTCCTGGGTTTCATGCAGGCAGCCCCAGCCTTTGCCGAGGCTGGCGGTGTGGTTGACGCTGGAAATCACCAGCAGCGGAATCGAGTCGGCATACGCCTGGCCGATCGCCGTCGCGGCGTTGGTCACCCCCGGCCCGGTGATGATGAAACACACCCCCGGCTTACCGCTGACCCGCGCATAACCGTCGGCCATAAAGCCGGCGCCCTGCTCGTGGCGGGTCAGCACATGCCGAATACCGCTGCCCGGCAAGCCTCGATACAGCTCCAGCGTGTGCACGCCGGGAATCCCGAACACCGTGTCGACACCATAGTTGGCCAGCAATCGCACCAGGGCCTGGCCGCCCGTCAAGGTTTTGCTTTGCATCGTCATCTCCTTCACGCCTGGGCGAGACGGATCAATGCATCGACCGCCGTGGCGCCCCGGGCATTGACCAGCAATGGGTTTACATCGAGTTCCAGCAATTGCCCGGCGTTGGCGCAGGCGTAGTCGGCCACCGCACGAATCGCCGCCACCAGAGCTTCCATGTCGGCCACTTCGCGTCCGCGAAAGCCTTGCAGCAATGCGGCGCTGCGCAGGCTGAGCAAGGCGTTGCGGATTGCGTCGTCGGTGGTCGGCAACAGCAGGCTGCGGCTGTCCTTGAGCAACTCCACAAGGATTCCACCAGCGCCGATCACCAGCGCAAGGCCGAAGTCGTTTTCGCGCTTGATGCCCACAATCAGCTCGGCCAGCGGCGGCGTAGCCATGGACTCCAGCAGCAGCTGATCGAACGGCACATCCGGCGCATAAGCGGCGATTTGCTCGCGCATATGAGCCAGGGCAGCAGTCAAGGCGAAGCCGTCCTGCAGGTTGAGCGCCACGGCGCCAGCTTCGGTTTTATGCGGCAAGTCGGCACTGACGGCCTTGAGTACCAGCGGGTAACCCAGCACTTTGGCATCGGCTATGGCCCGCTCGGGAGTGCTCAAGACACCGGCTGGCGTGGTCAGGCCGAAAGCCCGTAAAGCCTGCTTGGAATCCCACTCATCAAGCGACTGTCCGTGTTGTTCAAGCGCTTGCGGGCACAGCGGCACCAGTATCGACTCACCCCGCGCCAACAACGCCCGGCGATTGTTTTGATAGTCAGCAATCCGGCCCCAGGCCGCCAGCGCATCTTCCACGCCTTGCAACGCGGCAACGCCCTGGGCATGCAGACGCTCGCGAGCGTGGGCCGGGAGCAATTCGGGAAATGCAGAGGTGACAAAGCCAGTCTTGCCGTGGCGAGTCAGCGCACTGCAAAACAGCTCCAGCAGCAGGTCGCACTCCTTGCGCTCACCGGTAAATTCCGCCGGGTAGTCGAGCACCAGCATTGCCGCATCCGCTTCGGTGCGCAGTGCCGTGTCGAGCATCGTATTAAGCGCGTCGCTGTTGCCCCAGATGGCCGTGGTGAAATCCAGCGGGTTGACCAGATTGGCGTAGCTGGGCAGCACCTGCGCCAACTCTTCACGCTGGCCTTCGTCGAGCTTCGGCAGGCTCAAATCGTTGCGCTCGGCGTAGTCGGCAATCAACCCGGCATCACCACCGGAACAGGCCAGGGCGATCAGGCTGTTGCCCGCCGGCAGATTACCGCAGGCCGCCGCTTTCAGGGTCTCGACAAAACTCACCGGCCCGCTGACCCGGATCACACCCAGGCGCGCGAACAGACTGTCGTACAGCGCATCGGAACCCGACAACGAACTGGTATGACTCAAAGCCAACTCGGCGCCGATCTGTGACACCCCGGTTTTCAGGGCGATGATCGGAATGCCTTTTTCCAGGGCCTTGTGGGCCGCACTGGCGAACCCCGGCACATTCTTCAAGCCTTCCAGGTGCAAGCCAATCGCTGTAACGCGCGGCTCGTCGAGCAGCACGTCCATCAACTCGGCAACCCCCAACTGCGCCTGGTTGCCCACCGACGCCATATAGGCCACCGGCAGCGAACGGTCGCTCATGGACAGGTTGTAGGCAAAGTTGCCGCTCTGGGTCAGCACCGCAACGCCCTTCTCGACCGGCTTGCCGCCATGGGCCACCGGCCACAACGCCGAGCTGTGCAGGTAATCCAGCAGGCCATAGCAATTGGGGCCCAGCAGTGCCATCTCGCCAGCGGCCTTGAGCAGTTGTTGCTGCAAGGCTTGGCCCTCGGCGCCGGTTTCGGCAAACCCGGAGGCGTAGCAGATGGCGCCACCGGTGCCAATGGCCGCCAGTTCGGCGACACAGGTCAGGGTCAGCTCGCGATTGGTAGCGATAAACACCGCATCCGGACCGCACGGCAAATCGGCCACGCGACGCACGCAGGGAACGCCATCGAGGCTGTCATGTTGCGGGTTGACCAGCCACATCTGGCCGGCAAAACCACCGTCGGCGCAGCGCTTGAGGGCACGGGCCATGCTGCGCCCACCGACAAACGCCAGGTGACGGGGCGCCAGCAGGCGCTTGAGATTGTCGCGAATAGCCTGGGACATAAGCGTTCTCCGACCCGATCAACGCAACAGTGGCCGCAACAGTTCGCGGGCAATAATGTGGCGCTGGATTTCCGAAGTGCCTTCCCAGATCCGCTCGATCCGCGCGTTGCGCCAGATGCGCTCCACCGGGCCTTCGTCCATCAAACCCATGCCGCCATAGATTTGCACTGCTTCATCGGCAACCTTGCCCAGTACTTCGCTGGCAAACAACTTGGCCATGCCGGCCTCGCCGTCGGTCATGGTGCCCTGGTCCATTTTCCAGGCGGTGTTCAGGGTCAGCAGTTCGGCCGCACGGATTTGCGTGGCCATGTCGGCGAGCTTGAACGAGATGCCTTGGTAGGTGCCGATGGGCTGGCCGAACTGCTTGCGGTCGGCCGCCCATTGCAGGGAAACGTCCAGCGCACGCTGGGCCTGGCCGACGCAGTTGGCAGCCACCATCACCCGGCCTGCGGTCAGCCAGGCATTGGCGACTTCCCAACCTTTGCCAACTTCGCCGAGGACTTTGGAGGCTGGTACGCGGCAGTCGTCGAAGAACATTTCATAAGTGTGGTAGCCGCGGTTGCTGACGCACTTGGGGCCCCGGCGAATGGTCATGCCCGGCGTGCCACGGTCCACCAGGAACGAGGTCACGGCATTGCGTTGGCGACCGTTGTGTTCGTAGGTGTCGGTAACGGCAAACACGATGGCGAAATCCGCGTGGCCGGCGTGGCTGATGAAGTGCTTGCTGCCGTTGAGCACAAAGTCATCACCGCTGCGCACGGCGCGGGTCTTGATCGCATTGGCGTCGGAACCGGCACCCGGTTCGGTCAGGGCAAAGCAGTCGATCTTCTTGCCCTGCACGCACGGCAACAGGTACTCGCCAATCTGCGCGCCGGTGCAGGCCATGAGGATTTTCGACGGCCGGGCGACAAACACATGCAGCGCCCAGGAGACTTTCGACAACTCACGCTCGATCAACGCCTGTGACAGGTAATCCAGGCCGCCACCGCCGACGTCTTCCGGCATGTTGAAGGCATAGAAACCGGCAGCGATGGCCTTGTCACGAATCTGCGCGGCAAGCTCCGGCGAAACTTCATCGGCGCGGTCCACCGCCTCCTCGTGGGGCAACAACTCCTTGGCAACAAAACTGCGTACCGCGTCCACCAACATGTCTTGTTCTTGGCTGGGCTGGAAATTCATGGCGCTACCTGTCGATCGTTCGAGGGTGTTTTGAAGGGGAATCAGTTGCCGGAGAAGTTCGGTGGGCGCTTTTCCATCGAGGCGCGCAGGGCTTCAGCACCGTCGGCGCTGCGTCCACACAGCAGGCCGGCGGCGAGTTCCGCCTGGAGCTGCTCGGGCAGGCTGCGCCCGGCGCCTTCGCGGATGAGGGTTTTGGTCTGGGCAAACGCAAAGGTCGGGCCGTTGGCCAGGCGCGTGGCCAGCTCGGCGACGTGGGTATGCAGTTGCTCGTCGGCAACGACTTCGCCCACCAGCCCGGCGGCCAGGGCGCGGTCGGCGCTCCACAATTCATCGAGGAACAGCAGGCGCTTGGCTTGCTCGCTGCCGATCAGGCGCGGCAGATGCCAGCTGGCGCCGGCGTCCGGCGAGTAGGCCATGCTGGTGTAGCCGGCCTTGAAGCGTGCCGATTGCGCGGCGACGCGCAGGTCGCAGCACAGGGTGAGGTCCATGCCGGCACCGACCGCCGTACCATTGATGGCGGCGAGGGTAGGTTTGTCGAGGGTGTGCAGGCGGGTCATCAGGCCGTGGGCGGTTTCGGTCCAGCCGTAGGTTTCGAGGGCGCCACGGGCTTCGGCATCGGCCCATTCGGCAAGGTCGGCACCGGCGCAGAAGCTGCGACCGCTGCCGGTCAGTACCACCACGCGCACAGCCGGGTCGCGGTTGAAACCGTCCAGCAAGGCATGCAGGTGCTTGAGGGTCGGGATGTCCAGGGCGTTGCGCTGGGGGCCGCGATTGAGGGTGATCCAGGCAACACCTGCCTGCACCTGAGTGAGCACGGACGGATCTGTAGTCATGGAATCCTCGAATTATTTTAATTGGCTTGAGGGGTGCGACATGGGGCGATACTAAACGAGTGTTCAGTAAGGAGGCAATCGGGTAACTGCAAATATTTTTCGAGGGGAAAATGCCGGCCCGGACATTGCGTCCAGGCGGCGCGGAATCGTCAGTTCAGGGTTTGATCTGGAAGCGCTTGCGCCCGCCCGACTGCAAGCCATCGACCCAGGCTTCGCAGATCTGGATGCCCTGCTCCGGGGTGAAGGTGCCGGGATTGAGCCCCGATTCCAGCCACAAGCCGTCGAGCAAGGCGCTCAAGGCGATGGCCGCCAAATCGGCATCGAACTGCTTCCAGCCCTCCTCCCCGGCCATGTCCACCAAGGCCGAACGCATGATGGTGCGGTACTCGCCATAGGAGTGTTCGTGGGCCTGGTTGATCGCCGGGGCCGTCTTGACCGCCCCCCAGAACACCAGCCAGGCATCCAGCAGTTGCGGGTCGAGCAATTCGGGGGAGAACGAGCCGCGGAAGAACGCCGACAGCCGCTCCCGCGGACTGGGCGGCGCCTTGGCCATCGCATCCCGCAGCAGGTCCATCACCTGCCGGGTGATTGACCGATAGGCCTCGGCCACCAGCTCATCCTTGCCCGAATAGTGGTGACTGATCAGCCCCACCGACACCCCGGCCTCGGCGCTGATCTTGCGGATCGACGCGCCCTGGAAGCCGTCGCGCTTGAGGCAGGCCAACGTCGCCTGCACCAGATTGGCCTTGCGCAACTCCGGTTCCATGCGGGAGAAACGGGATTCCTGGGTCATGAGGCGGTGTCCTTGGGTTGAGTCGGCTGGACGACTCTACCTCACTCCCGGAACCCCGGCGACACCCGATCCAGTAACCGCAGCAACGCCGCCCATGCCAGTTGCATGGCGTCCGGGTCTGCCAGTTCGCCCTCTTCCAGTGGCCGGCCTGGCTCGTTGAACTGCCGCTCGGTGTATTCACACACGTGCGCAGGCGGCAGGATCAGCTTGCCGCACGCCTGGGCGGCGATCTGGATATCGCAGGCCTTCTCCAGGTAATACATGCGCAGGAACGCCTGACTGACCGTCTCCCCTACCGTCAACAAACCATGGTTGCGCAGCATCAACACCGGCTTGTCGCCGAGGTCGTGCACCAGTCGCTGTTGCTCGTCCATGTCCAGCGCCACGCCTTCGTAGTCGTGGTAGGCGACCTTGCCGTAGAACTCCATGGAAATCTGGTTCACCGGCAACAGCCCGCATTCCAGGGCCGCCACCGCACAGCCGGCGCGGGTGTGGGTGTGCAGCACGCACTGCGCATCTTCGCGGGCGCCGTGAATCGCGCTGTGAATCACAAACCCCGCCGGGTTGACGCCATGGGCCGAAGCCTCGACCGCACGTCCGTCCAGGCCGATCTTCACCAGGCTGGAGGCGGTGATCTCCTCGAACATCAGCCCATAGGGGTTGATCAAAAAGTGATGCTCGGGCCCCGGGATACGCACCGAGATATGGGTGAAAATCAAATCGCTCATGCGAAAGTGCGCGATCAGCCGGTAGCAGGCGGCAAGCTCTTCGCGCAGCTGTTGTTCGGTGGCCCCAGGCATTTTTATTCTCCAGGCGGGTGGGTGATGTGGCTGACGCTAATCCAGTCGCCAGTAAAAAAACAAGTTGATTTTTTACTGAGGCTGACCTCCTATAGAAAAATAATAACAACAGCGCCTGGAGTATCCGCACCATGTCGCCCCATGCCTTTCCGCATCTTTTTGAACCGCTGGTACTGCGCGGCAAACGCCTGAAAAATCGCATCATGTCCAGCGGGCACGACACCTCGATGCCCACCGACAACCAGGTCAACGAGCAGTTGATCGCCTACCACCGGGCACGCGCCGAAGGCGGCGTGGGGCTGATTGTGTTGCAGGTGGCCGGGGTGCACGACAGCGCCCGCTACACCTCCCATGTGCTGATGGCCACCGATGACAGCTGCATCGACGGCTATCGCCGACTGGCCGAAACCTGCCACGCCCATGGCACCGTGGTGCTGTCGCAGATTTTCCATCCGGGGCGGGAAATCATGGAGTCGGCCGACGGTTTGCTGGCGGTGGCTTACTCGGCTTCCGGGGTGCCCAACGAACGCTTCCGGGTGATGCCGCGCGCCCTTGACCAGACAATGATCGACGAGATCGTCGCCGGCTACGGCGCTGCGGCAAGGCGCCTGTATCAGGCCGGGATTGACGGTGTGGAAGTGGTCGCCAGCCATGGTTACCTGCCTGCGCAATTTCTCAACCCGCGGGTGAATCGCCGCACCGACGGCTACAACGGCGAGCTGGAACAACGCCTGCGTTTCCTGCGGGAAATCATCGCCACGGTGCGTGCCGAAACCGACGAGCACTTCATCATCGGGCTGCGCATTTCTGCCGATGAACGCGACCCCGAAGGCCTGACCGAAGAGGATTCCCTGGCCGCCGTGCAACAGCTGCAATCACACCTGGATTACGTGCACATCGTCGCCGGCACCTCGGCCTCCCTCGGCGGCGCGATCCATATCGTGCCGCCCATGGCCATTGCCCCGGCGTACCTGGCGGCAGAAGCGGCGACGTTCAAGACGCACCTGTCGATTCCGCTGTTCGTTACCGGGCGCATCAACCAGCCCCAGGAGGCCGAACTGATGCTGCAACGCGGCCAGGCCGATGTGTGCGGCATGACCCGCGCGCTGATCTGCGACCCGCGCATGCCGGCCAAGACCTCAAGCGGCCATGCCGAGGATGTACGGGCGTGCATCGCCTGCAATCAGGCGTGCATCGGCCACTTCCACAAAGGCCTGCCGATCTCCTGCATCCAGCATCCCGAGACCGGCCGCGAATTGCAGTTTGGCCAACTGCAACCGGCACTGCGACGCCAGCGGATCATGGTCGCCGGTGGCGGCCCGGCAGGGATGAAAGCGGCAGCGGTGGCGGCGCAGCGCGGACATGAGGTGACCTTGTATGAAGCCAGTGCCCAATTGGGCGGCCAGGTGCTTCTGGCGCAGTTACTGCCCCGACGCAGCGAGTTCGGCGGCGCCAGTACCAACCTGCAGCGCGAGATGGAACTGGCCGGGGTCCGCGTGGTGCGCAACACCCGCGTCGACCGCCCATTGGTGGAACGCGAACAACCTGACCGGGTGATCATCGCCACCGGCGCCGAGCCCTACTGGCCGGCCTTCGAACGCGGCGGCGAGCTACAGGTGGTGGATGCCTGGCAAGTGCTGCGCGATGAGGTGCAACTGGGCCGTTCGGTGGTCGTGGTGGACTGGCGTTGCGACTGGATCGGCCCGGGCATTGCCGAGCGCCTCACCCGTGCCGGCCATCAGGTGCAACTGGCGGTGAACGGCACCCATTGCGGGGAAAACCTGCCGTTGTACGTGCGTGACCAACTGGCCGGCGAACTGCATCGGCTGGGCATTCCGATCATCCCTTACGCCCGTTTGTACGGCTGCGACGACACTACCGTCTACCTGCAACACACCGCCAGCGGCGAGCCGATGCTGCTGGAAAATATCGACACCCTGGTGTTGTGCCAGGGCCACCAGCCGGTGGACACTCTGGGCGCAGAACTGGAAGGCCTGGTGGCGTTCACGCGGATCGGCGATTGCCTGGCGCCGCGTACCGCCGAAGAGGCGATTTATGAAGGATTGAAAGTAGCGTGGGACATTTGAACGACCAACCGCCACAGCTGTTTCTCGGCACCCGCATCCGCGGCTTGCGCAAGGCCCGGGGCATGACGCTTACCGAATTGGCGCAGATGAGCGAATTGACGGCCGGCTATATCAGCCAACTGGAACGCAACCTCGCCTACCCGTCGATCCCGGCCCTGTTCAACATCGCCCGCAGCCTGGGGGTGACGATCCAGTGGTTTTTTGCCAGCGAGACCACGCCGGCAGCGGAGGATGAAGGTTTTGTGGTGCGCAGGAACAATCGCCAGAGCATTCACTATGAGGACGGGATCGTCGACCAGTTGCTGACGCCCCTGCCCAATCATCAATTGGAGATGCTGCACTCGCGCTTTCCACCGGGCACCTATAGCCAGCAGAGCTATAGCCATGAGGGTGAAGAGGCGGGTTATGTGTTGAGCGGAACGTTTGAGTTATGGGTGGGCGAGCGGCATTTTCAGCTGGTTGAAGGCGACAGTTTCAGCTTCCCCAGCAGTGAGCCCCATCGCTATGGCAACCCCGGAAAGGTGGATGCGGTGGTGATCTGGGTGATTACGCCGCCGACGTTTTAGACCGTTGGGGCAACTAAGGACGTTTCCTACGATACGCGGGGAGTTCTGGATGGGGGCCATCAGTAGTCGGTAAAAACGGCTCTTGCTATAAAACCGACTACTTTTTTATGAGGGTGCCGGTCATGTTTGAGTCGTTTGCGTGGTTCAAGAAACCCACTGAGGAAGATCTGGAAAATATCAGGGCTATCAAGCGGTACAAAACCATGAGGATAGTGGGTGAGTGGGGTATTTCTGTCGACCCGGCGGAAATCGCCAACTCACCCGAGTTCAAGGAACACAAGCGCAAGATACGTGAACTGATATTCAAATAACCCATGGGGCTACTACTGATACTGCCGTTACTGGTGAGTGGCTATTTGGTGTGTTTGAAACACCCCGGCCATTACTGCCGCCTCCACCGCCTTGAGGGCCAGTTACTCTATCTACAGGTCGCAAGATTAGGCTGGACCTGCCTCGTACTGTCGTTCGTACTGACCACTTTGATTCTTTGCCTGTCCAAACAGCCGCTGCAACTGGCTGGCCAGACAATCCCCATTGATTACAGTGCTTATCTGGGCAAGCTGCTGATAGAGCTGGATATTGCCACCGAGAGAAATCATGGCCTCTGGGTATTTTTGCTCCAGGTCGGCCTGACAGCCATGATCATTCCCTACTGCTGGGCGCGATTATTTGTGCGTTGGCGTCGACGAAGACTGCAACTTGCTTCAGAGGAGGAACTGAACCAGCAATTGATGCTCGAGCTTCTAACGGGGCGCCCCCTCAGGACCCTGCTCAGGGAATCCATTGCGCGCGGCTCTCAATGCATGTTCACGCTCAACGATCGGAATGTTTATGTGGGCGTTGTTTCATCCATCTGCGAGCCGAATGAGTCCGAAGGTATAGATCACGCCTTCAGTCTGATTCCGACCTGCAGCGGCTATCGCGACAAGGACACCTTGGAAATCATCCTCGATACTGAATACCCGGATGCGTCAGACGCTATTTCCATCATGCTGCTCCAGGAAGCGGTGGTATCAGCCACCCGCTTTGACCCTGCGACGTGGATGTCTTTCCAATCCCGCATACGGGCAAAACCCCAGCCTATCCGGAGCTATCGTCGTGAGTCGGCACGCAGGAAAAAGACGCCAGGTGCCTGCGCCTGAGGTCCTCCCGCCAAACAGTAAACCTTCCAGCCATTCCCACATCTACCCGCCGGTTTCAGTGCACACAAAAACGCAACACTGAACTGCACCGATTGTGATGGCCGCTTCACACCGGGGTTTATATAGTCGTTCCTACTGCAACCCGCCATGAGCCAGCCGGCCCATCACAAGGAAGCGTTCGATGACTGACCTGCATACCCTTACGGCCGCCGAACTGCTGGCGCAATTTGCCAGCCGGCAACTCGCGCCCATCGACTACTACGACCAACTCCTGGCCCACATCGACCGCTGGGAGCCGCAGATCAACGCGCTCTATGCCTTCGACCCGCAACAGGTGCGTCAGCAGGCCCAGGCCTCCACCGAGCGCTGGAACAAGGGCCAACCCAACGGCGCCCTTGATGGCGTACCGGTGACTCTCAAGGAATTGATCGCCACCGAAGGCGTGCCCATTCCCCTCGGCAGCGCGGCTACCCGCCTGACCCCGGCCCTCAGGGACGCACCGCCCGCAGCCCGCATGCGTGAAGCGGGCGCGATAATCCTGGCCAAGACCACCAACCCGGACTTCGGCATGCTGTCTTCCGGCCTGTCGAGCTTCCACGGCATCACCCGCAACCCGTGGAACACCGCCAACAACACCGGCGGTTCCAGCTCCGGTGCCGCCGCAGCGGCCGCCGCCGGTTACGGCCCGCTGCACGTGGGCACCGACATCGGTGGCTCGGTGCGCCTGCCCGCCGCCTGGTGCGGCCTGGTGGGATTCAAGCCGACCCTGGGCCGCATCCCCATCGACCCGTACTACACCGGCCGCGCCGCCGGGCCCATGACCCGCACCGTCGACGACTGCGTGCTGTTGATGCAACACCTGGCCCGCCCCGATGCCCGCGATGCCACCAGCCTTCCGCCGCTCACCACCCAGTGGAGTAACCAGCCGCTGTCAGTCAGGGGCCTGCGCGTCGGCCTGATGCTTGAACCCGGCGCAGGCATGCAGCCTGAGGGCTTCGTGTGTGAAGCCGTGGAGCAAGCCGCGCGGCTGTTCGAAGCCCACGGCGCCAAGGTCACGCTGATCCCGCCAATCATGGACCGCGCACAACTCGATGGCCTCGACCATTTCTGGCGCGCCCGCCAGTGGGGCGATTTGTCGGCCCTGAGCAGCGAGCAGTTCGACAAGGTCTTGCCGTACATCCGCGACTGGGCCGCGCCGGGCGCCGAGATCAGCGGCGTACAAGCCGTAAAGGGTTTCAACCAGACCTTTGAAATGCGCCGCCGCGCCGCGCAGGTGTTCACCGAACTCGACCTGGTGCTGTCCCCCACTAACCAGGTCAATGCCTTCCCGGCCGAGTGGCCATCACCGAGCAACAACCCGCAACTGCCGTTCGAACACATCGTGTTCACGGTGCCGTGGAACATGGGCGAGCAACCGGCGTTGTCGATCAACTGCGGTTTCGCCGCCGATGGCATGCCCATCGGCCTGCAGATGATCGCCCCGCGTTTTGCCGATCAATGGCTGCTGCAAATCGCTAAAACCTACGAGAGCTGGCGTGGCGCAATCCACCACTGGCCGAATCCTTCCTGACTTTTGACGCTGTAAGAACTGCCCACCCACACGCCAGCTCCGGGCCCTCTTGGCCTGGAGCTCGGACGACCTATAACTAAAATCGAGGGGCTGGTATGCACACTGAGCAATTGACACGATCCGATCCTGATCACGCACCCGAAACACCGTCCCCGGACGCCGGCAAAAAGAGCATCTTCGCCGTGGTCCTGGGCAACGCCGTGGAGTTTTTCGACTTTGGTGTGTACGCAACCTTTGCGGTGATGATCGGCCACACGTTCTTCCCGTCCGACAGCGCTTTCGTCAGCCTGATGCTGTCGGTCACGGCGTTCGGTATCGGCTTTATCGTCCGGCCCCTGGGCGCAGTACTGATCGGCGCCTACGCCGACCGCGTCGGGCGCAAACCGGCGATGCTGTTGACCCTGGTAATGATGGCCGTGGGCACCGGCAGCATCGCGATATTGCCCGGTTACGAGACCATCGGTATCGCGGCGCCGATCCTGCTGGTACTCACCCGCATGATCCAGGGCCTGGCCTGGGGCGGTGAAGCCGGCCCCGCCACCACCTACATCCTCGAAGCGGCGCCACCCCACAAACGCGGGACCTACGCCTGCTGGCAAGTAGTCGCCCAGGGCGTCGCAGCCATGGTGGCCGGGCTGGTAGGGTTCACCCTGACCAAGGTCATGTCCCCGGAAGACCTCAACAGCTGGGGCTGGCGCGTGCCGTTCGTGTTCGGCCTGCTGGTGTTGCCGATCGGCATCTACATCCGCCGCAACCTCGCCGAAACCTTCCACGGCCACGGCGAGCAAACCAGCACCGGCGACCTGGTACGGGAAGTCTGCGGCAAGCACCGGCGCGCACTGGTGCTGGGGTTGCTGATCCTTTCCGGCAGCACCATCACCCAGTACTTCCTCAACTACATGACCACCTTCGCCCTCACCGAACTGAAGCTTCCCACCAGCATTTCGATGCTCTCGACCCTGGTGGCCGGCGCCGCGATGGCCGTGTGCGCGGTGGCTGGCGGCATGCTCTGCGACCGCTTCGGGCGCCGTACGATCCTGATGACACCGCGGGTGGTGTTGCTGTTGATTTTATTCCCGGCCCTGCAACTGATGACCGAGCACCCAAGCCCGGCGACCTTCCTGTTGACCCTGGCGGTACTCTCGGGCCTGCACGGCATGAGTGGCGCGGCGCTGATCGTGTTGCTGGTGGAAAGCTTCCCGAAATCCGTGCGCTCCACCGGTTTCTCCATCGTCTACGCCTTCGGTGTGGCAGCGTTCGGCGGCACCGCGCAGATCATCATCACCTGGTTGATCGGCACCACCGGCGACCCGATGTCGCCGGTCTGGTACCTGCTGATCGCCAACCTGGTGTGCCTCACCGCCGCCTGGTTCGCCAAGGAAACCCGTCCGCCGCTGCCCGGCAGCCCGGCCCGCGAAACCCGGCTCACAGAAGCTTCGGTTCGCTGAATACCTTTTCCCACTGTCCCGCGTCTTTTCGCCACCGACCGGCAGCACCTGAAGGCCTGCCGGGACGGTCGCCTTACGTCTGATTTGTATGGGGATTTACCATGTATCCACGTCTTTTGCTGGCCGTCACCCTG
Organism: Pseudomonas sp. Ag1; assembly: GCF_000278565.1. Classification (NCBI taxonomy): domain Bacteria; kingdom Pseudomonadati; phylum Pseudomonadota; class Gammaproteobacteria; order Pseudomonadales; family Pseudomonadaceae; genus Pseudomonas; species Pseudomonas sp. Ag1. Next base: position 139,078 of record NZ_AKVH01000102.1, on the reverse strand, counting down.
GCGTCCAGCACCCAGGCTTTCGCCCAGGAAAACGCCCAGGCCAGCGCACCGGGCTTTCTCGAAGGCAGCACCCTGGACCTGAACCTGCGTCACTACTATTCCAACCAGCACACCAAACGCACCACCCACTTGAGCATCAAGAAAGCCGGCGGCGTCGAGCCCACGCGTGTACGGGAAACCTGGGTGCAGACCAGCATGCTCAAGTACAGCTCCGGCTACACCCAGGGCCTGATTGGCGTGGGCGTGGATGCGGGGATCTTCAGCGCGGTCAACCTGGAGCGCGGGCACGGCAAGGTGGCCAATGGCGGCGACCGGGTGCTGGTGGACGGCGACGGCGATGCGATTCCCACCTGGAGCCGCCTGGGGGTGGGCGACGTGCGTTTTCGCCTGTCGAGCACCGAGATCAAGGCGGGTCGGCTGATGACCGACAATCCGATCCTGCGTTACAAGGACAACCGCGCCCTGCCCTCCAGCTTCCAGGGCGTGGGCTTGTTCAGCAACGAATTCGACTGGCTGTCGGTGCAGGGCGGCAGCTTCGAGCGGGCGATTCCACGCACCGGCACCGGCGCCGAAAAGCTCACCACCACCTTCGGCAACCGCGCCTACAGCGGCGCACGCATCAGCTACCTGGGAGCCACGGTAAAACCGGGTTACGGGCTGGAAGCCAGCGTCTACGCGTCGCGTTTCGAAGACATGTGGGACCAGACCTACGTCGGCCTGACCCACCGCATCGGTGACAAAAGCGACATCGCCTTGAAGACCGCCTTCAACTACTACCACACCAGCGACTCGGGCGACAAAAACCTCGGCTACATCGACAATAACGCCGCCAGCCTGGCCTTCACCGCCACGCACCTGGCCCACAGCCTGACCCTGGCCTGGCAGCAGGTATTCGGCAACGAATACTTCGACTACGTGTGGGAGTCCACCGGCAACTACATGGCCAACTCGCTGTACTCGGACTACAACGGCCCCAACGAAAAGTCCTGGCAGTTGCGCTACGACCTGGACTTCGCCGCCTACGGTGTGCCCGGCCTCACCGCCAGCCTGTGGCACGCCAAGGGTTGGGACATCGACGGCACCCATTACGATGGCGACCGCAACGGTCACAACACCGGCTACAACGTGCGCAGCCTGGATGGCGCCAAGCACAACGAAAACGGCTTGATGCTGGCCTATGTGATTCAGTCCGGAACACTCAAGAACACCGTACTGCGCACCATCGTCTACAACCATCGCGCCAGCGGCGGGCAGATTGACGGCAGCTACGATGAGTTCCGCCTCGTCGCCAATGTGCCGATCAACATCTTCTGAGGCTCAGGCTCAGTTCAGCGAACAACGCTGCATCGCCCCCGCCAGCATTTCCTGGCACTTGAGCACCGCCACCGAGCGGGGGCGGTTGCGGTACACGCAGAGGTCGATGCGGATGCGGCCGAGGTCTTCATCGGCGATCGGCACGGCGACCAGGCCGTCGCCCAGGTCCCGCACGTCTGCCTCGACCTGGGGCAAAATCAGCACCGCTGCCCGTTGCCGGGCCAGGCTCTTCTGCACTTCCAGGGAGCTGGTGGTGAACACCGGTTCGAGGGTGACGCCGCGTTTTTTTGCCGCCACTTCCAGGGCCTGGCGCACGCCGTAGGCCGAGTCGGGAATCGCCAGGGGCTGGCCTTGCAGTTCGCTCAATTCGATGCTGTCGCGCTGGGCGAAGGGGTGTTCGGCGCTGACCAGCACCCGGTGCCATAACTGGCAGTGGGCGGTGACTTCGACGTCGGCGCGCTCTTGCAGGTAGAACGCCAGGCCCAGGTCCGCCTCGCCGCTGCACAGGGCGTCGAGGGTGGCCGAGGCGCTGGCGATCACGATGTTGAAGGTGACCTTGGGGTGGGCGCGGTAGAAGGTGGCGAGCACCGGGGCGAGCACGGTGGAAACGATACTTTCTGACACATGGATGCTGATGTTACCGGCCACCTGGCTTTGGCGGCTGGCGATGACTTCGCGTACCTGGTCGAGGCCGCGCAGGGTTGAGGTGACTTGTTCGGCCAGGCATTCGCCCTCGGCGGTGAGGCGGATGCCGCGGGGGCCGCGCTCAATCAGGGCGGCGCCGAAGAAGTGTTCCAGGTGTTCGATCTGGCGGCTGACGGCGGTGGGGGTGACGTAAAGACGTTCGGCGGCCTTACGCAGGGAGGCGCAGCGGGCGACCTCGTGGAAATATCGCAAGGCGCGTAGTTGCATGGGGGGTGCTCCTTTTTTGGGGGGGTGGATTGGGGAGGACGCAATTACTGCGCCATGCGGGTGTACATATCCGTTTCTTCGGTCACGGCGTCCTGCCGGTTTACTCGCTCTGCACTACCCGCGTTCGCTCAGATCAAGATCAAAAGCAAATCTGCTTTTCTGTGGGAGCTGGCTTGCCTGCGATGCAGACAACTCGGTGCATCAGGTACACCCAGTTGATGCYATCGCAGGCAAGCCAGCTCCCACATTTGACCGTGCCCGCTTTAGCTTTTGATTTGGCTTCTAACACTCAAGCCGGCCTGTAGGCCGCTGTGCTGTAGTGAGCCCCAATATCTGCGTCAATCTGCGTCTCTTTTACCCAAGGTGCGAAATTGAGTCCACCCCGCACCAGGCGAATACTCCAAGCCTGATCCCGGCCCAGACGCCGCGCATTCGCTGGAGTATCGAGTGAAATTCACAGGTGGCCAAATCATCGCCAAGGCACTCAAGGCCAACAGTGTCGACTACGTAGCCGGGCCCCCGGGCGACGGCGCCCGGGCCCTGGTGGAAGCGCTGCTGACCCCGGGCACCGACATCCCCTTTATCCACGTCATCCAGGCCCACAGCGCCGTGCACCTCGCCGACGGCTACTACCGTGCGTGCGGTCGCCCCATGGCCGTCGTACTCACGGGCCCCCTGGGCATCCCCTCAGCCCTGGGAGCCCTCGCCACCGCGCACCAGGACGCCTGCGCGCTGCTGGTCATCAGTAACGCCCAGCCCGAAACGATAGCCGCCAACGTCATGAAAGATCACGCGACGGTTTCGACACTACAACAGCTACCCCAAGCCCTGCGCCAAGCCTTCGACACCATGCTGAGCGCCCATCCCGGCCCCGTCAGCCTGTCCATTGACGACGCCCTCCAAGGCGCCTCCACCAACGCCAGCCTGCCACCCGCCACCCTGCGTGCAGAACCCCAACCCACCCCGCGTAAAATCAGCGTACTGCGCGAAGGCCGCGCCTCATCCTCCGTGCTGGAAAACGACGCGATCCTCGTCTTCGGTAGCGGCCCCACCCAGCCCATGGCCCGCAAAATGTTCCCGGTGCATTACCCCGGCAGGCACTTGTGCGCCGGCAACCCCGCCACCCTCGGCTGGGCCGTCCCGGCAGCGATCGGCGCCAAGCTCGCCATGCCCGCCCGCCAGGTGGTCTGTGCCGTGGGCAGCCGGGATTTCCTGCAGTCGATGCAAGAGATGGCTGTGTGCGTGATGCACAGCATTCCGGTGGTGTTCCTGGTCTTCAACAGCAGCGGTGACGAAGCCCTGGGCGACGTACAGACGTCGCCCATGGAGCAGCACCGGGCCGGTGAATTCAACCTGCCGGATGGCAAACCCTATGCCCCGGACTTCGCCGGCATCGCCCGAAACTTCGGCCTTGAAGCCTGGCGCGTCGAACACGCGTCACAACTCAACGCGACCCTCGTCAAAGCCCTCAACAGCAAGGGCCCGTCGCTGGTTGAAATGATGACGGCACGCCAGCCCCTGCAGGTCCCTCAGTCCTGACCGCCCCAGACAATGGTGGCGTTGTCGCCGGTCATGTATTCACGTACGTCCAGCGGGATCGACTGGTCGCTGGGCAACAGCACCGTTGCATTGCGCAAGTGATGCTTGCGGATCTTGCCCTTGTCCACCAGTCCCAGCGCCATGCGCGTGGAGAAGGGTTGGCGGAACGAGGACGACGCCACACCCGTCACCAACCCATAGAGAAAACGGATCGGCCGACGATGCTGCGGCGTCAGGATCGAAAACGTCATTTCGTTACGTTGCTTGCCTTCGAAATCCACCATGAACAGGCGATCGCCCAGCAGCAGGCAGAACCCGTGGTAGGTGAATGAATAACCGATCTTGCCGCTGCCATCGCGCAGCGGAAAGCGCTCGACGGTGACGTACTGCACCATCGAGTCGGCGCGGTACAGGCAGGTGACCGAACGCAGGATCCGGCCCTTGTAGATCGATGAATTGTGGTAGCGGTAATACACCCCCAGATAGTCTTCGAGCACGTCAGCCGACTGCTTGGCCAGCGGCAGGAAATGATTGAACTGCTCCGAAGCCCGCAAGCCGGTCGGCAGTTCGTTTTCATAGCCTTCATAGAACTTCTTGAACTCGGCGGGCGGGCGGAAGAGGTCTTCGGCTTCCATCATGAAATAGCGGCCGATCTTTTGCAGAATCTTCTGCGACGGCACGTGCTGGCCCACCAGGTACTTGTTGAACTGCTGGCGGTTCACATCAACTTTGCGGCACATGTCGGCCACCGACCGGCAGGACTCCACCAGCGTGCTCAGGTTCTTTTGCACATTGGCCTGCAAGTCGCTGCGCGCCTGCTGTCGCTCGGGGTGGGAGGTGGCGGCGGCTAATGACAGGGGCAATGAATCCGGGCGGCTGGGCATTATTATCTCGATGTACTTGGCTGGGTTAAGGCGCCAGTTATTAAAGTTATAGCGCAGTTATCGAATAACCTTGGGCATAACCGTAATAACCGTTTAATCGTTTGAAACTTCCGATCATTACCAAAGCATCTTTCATGCCGTTTGTTTAAGTTCAAACATGAAGTTTGAGCATAACTGAATGCGTCAGATTGTAAGCGCTTTTACTGAAGATTCGGCGCCAGTGCGTTGTGGTTTTCACGGGTCAATCGTGACGGTGGCGGTCCGCCCAGTAACACATTCGATAGCGACGGGTAACACCCCGTGCTGCGCAGGAGTGCTTCAGTCCGCGTCAGGTATCGCCAAGGGTGCGAAATGGTGGAAACACCGGTCACCCCTGATACTCGGGCCAATGCTTTTTGCGGAGGATTGGGCGATGGCAAGGTTGACCGGCGACATTCCCGGAAAGAGGCGACTCAAGGTCGGCATGGTCGGCGGCGGGCAGGGCGCTTACTTCGCCAGTTACCACCGCGCAGCGATGCGCCTGTGTAATCGCTTCGATATCGTTGCCGGCGCTTTCTCTGCCGACGCGGATAAATGCCGCGAGGCGGGCGCAGCGCTCACTATTGAACCCGAACGTATCTACTTGTCGTTCGAGGACATGGCGGCCGCCGAGTCTCGCCGCCCCGACCCGACCCGATCGAGGCGGTGGTTATCGTGACGCCCAACCACTTGCACTTCGAACCGTGCCGGTTGTTCCTGGAGGCGGGCATCCCGGTGATCTGCGACAAGCCCCTGGTCAACCACCCTGACGAAGCCCGGGAGCTGGCGAACCTTGCCGAGCGCCACGGGACATTTTTTGCGCTGACCTACACCTACCAGGGCTACCCGATGGTCAGGGACGCCCGCAGTCGCATCCAGGCCGGCGAGCTGGGTGAGCTGCGCTTCCTGTACGTCGAATACCTGCTGGAGTGGCTAGCCCCCGGCGTGTCCGGCTTGAGCAATAGCCTGGCGTGGCGCGGTGACCCGCAAAAGGCCGGCCCCACCGGCGCGCTGGGAGACGTCGGCACCCACGCCTTCAACCTGTTGGAGTTTCTGTCCGGGCAGCGCTGCACCCAGCTCAACGCCAAGTTGACCAGCGTGGTGCCGGGTTGGGGCCTGGACGATACCTGCGTGGTGCAACTGGAATTCGACGGCGGCGTGGATGGATTGTTGTGGGCCAGTTTCGCCGCGCCAGGGCATCGCAATGGCTTGCGCTTCAAGGTCGTCGGCAGCCTGGCTTCGCTCGAATGGTGCCAGGAGTCACCGGAAACCCTGTTGTTCACGCCCACTGACGGTGCAGACCGCATCTATCGGCGAGGCCAGTCCGACAACAGGCCGCAGACGCTGACGTTCACCAGCTTGCCGGCGGGCAATACCGAAGGTTATCTGGAAGCGCTGGCCGTGCTGTACGCCGACTTCGCCGAGGCCCTGGACGCCGGGGCGCAATGGCGCACAGCGACCAGCGTCCCGTTGCCGGATATTCACGAAGGCGTGCGCGGGGTGTTGTTGTCCCAGGCCAGCCTCGAATCCCACCAGCAGCGGGCCTGGGTGCCTTTCCCGCGGTAATTGATTTCATGCGTGGCACCGCTGCGCATCCAACGACTCACCCAAACGCTGTTGAGGAAAAACAATGTCAAGCGAACTGCATCGCGCCGCGTATTCGGTACTGCTTCCCGCATTCGGGGATTTGCACCTGGACGACAATGTGCGCCGTTACCTGAGCCGTGGTGGTGTGTCCCTGTTGCTTGGGGAAACCCGGGATGAATACGTGGGCCGAGGCATGAGCCCGGCGCGCAAGGCGGGCGAGTCCAAAGCCGATTTCATCAGTATCGTCAAGGAAGCCACGGCGCTGGCGGGCTCTGCGGTGCTGATCGCGGTAGACCAGGAACTCGGCGGAATCGAACGCCTGCACCAACTGGTCCCGGCGGTCGCCACCCGGGCGCAGCTCCAGGACCTCGGCGCCGAGGACCTCGAGCAACGTTGCTTCGAGATGGCCGCCGCGGCCCGCGGGCTGGGCGTGAATCTGTTCCTGGCGCCCATCGTGGACGTGGTCACCGGCGTCAATCCATGGCTGCACAACCGGCACCTGGGCGCGGATCCAGTGGAAGTCAGCCGAGTGTCCTGCGCGTTTATCCGCGGGGTGCAGCGCGCGGGTGTGATCGCCACTGCCAAGCACTTCCCCGGGCACTACATCACCGAGCACGATCCGGCCATTGCCGAAGCCACCGTGCCGGGGCCGCTGGAATTGCTGCATGACAATCTTGAAGTGTTCAAGCAGGTCATCGCCACCGGCGTAAAAGCCGTCATGCCTGGCCCGGCGGTGTTTCCTGCGATTGATGCGCAGCAGTCGGCGTCCACCTCGTCGAAGGTCATCGGCGTACTGCGTGACACCCTGGGCTTCGAAGGCCTGATCATTTCCGATGACCTGGACGCGGTGTCGATACTGCGCGGCAACACCATCCCCGACACCGCCGTAGCCTCCCTGGTGGCCGGTGCGCACCTGTTGCTGGTGTCCAGCGAGTCAGGCCTGGACAGCATCGCCGAGGCGATTGTCGCCGCCGTCCACGAAGGCACCCTGGACCGCCAGGTTCTGTTGGACGCCGCTGCCAAGGTTCGTCAACTGGCAATCGCCACCCAGGAAACCAGCCATGAGCGCGAATGACCGCAAGGCCTACGGCGTACTGTTCCCGGTATTGCTGGACGTGCAGATGACGGATGACGTGCGTCGGTTCCTCGGCAATGGCGGGCGCAGCCTGTTGTTTGGCGAGACGGGAGAGGAATACGTCAGCGGAAAAATGAGCGCCAGCCGCCTGCAAACCGAAACCCTGGACATCTGGCAGCGTTTTACCGGCACGGCCACCGAACTGGGTGGGCCGCTGCTGCTGGCAGCCGATGCCGACATCTCCGCCGTGCACCGCTTGCAAGGGGTGACCCCGGCGCTGCCGGAGCCCGATGTGGCCCGGGCGATGGATTGTGCGGCGCTGGAGCAGGCGTGCTTCAAGGTCGCCACCGCCGCGCGGGCGACCGGGGTCAACCTGCTGCTGTCGCCGACGGCGGATGTGGTCGGCGGCCGTAATGTGTGGCTGGCGGGGCGCACGCTGTCGGGCGATGTCCACCAGACGGCGGCGATGGTCGGTGCGTATGTGCGCGGCGTGCGGCGGGCCGGGATGGCCAGCACCCTGAAGCACTTCCCCGGGCACCCGGTGCTTTTTCAGCAGCCGTCGACTGAAACGGCGGTGGTCAGCGAGTCCATGCAGCAACTGCGAGCCTTCTGGCCCGGGTTTCAGGCCGGGATCGACGCTGGCGCCGATGCGGTGATGATGGGCCCGGCGATATTCGCCGCATGCACACCGCCCACCGCAGCCTCGGTGTCGCCTGAATTGATCGGCGTGTTGCGCCAGGAGTTGGGCTTCAAGGGGCTGGTCATGACCATCGACCTCGATCACCGCTCAACCATCGGCCAGATGTCCCTCGGCGAGGTCGCAGTGGCCGCGCTGAATGCCGGGGCCGACTTATTACTGATTTCCGCAAAGGCTATGCCCCACGTGCCGCAGATCGTTCGGGCGATTGTCGCCGCCGTCGCCGAGGGCCTCTTGCCCCAAGCACGGCTGGACGCCGCGGCGTTGGCCGTTGGTGCCTTGGCTGATCGCTACTCAACCGTAGGAGCGCCATATGGCAACCCAAAATAACGTCCTCGCCCTGCATTCCACCGTTGCGAAACACTCGACCCTGGCGATGGATATCGACATCGCCCGGACGCTGGGTTTTGACGCGCTGGAGATCAACAGCGGCAAGCTGGAGGCGTATCTGCAGGCCGGCTATACCGAGTCAGAGCTTCAAGCACTGCTCAACGACGTGCCTGTCACCGGCATCGGCTACCTGCGGGATATCGAACGCCAGGGTGACGAGCGTGACGACCTGTTCAAAGAAGCCCGGCGGCTATTTGAGCTGGCCAATCTGGTGGGCGCCAAAGGCGTGCAAGTCCTCACCGGTCCGATCAATGTACAGGCGGTGATTGATTTTCAGGCGATCGGCAAGAGCCTGCATTACTCAGGCTTGCTGGGCATGGATCAGGCCGAACAATACGCCCGCACGGCAAGCAACCTGGCGGATTTGGCCGATGTGGCCAGGCAATACGGTCTGCTGCTCTACCTCGAAGCCTTGTCCTGGACGCCACTCAACACCCTGGATCACCAACTGCAGCTGATTGAACGCACCGGGCGCAGCAACGTGAAGATGGTGATCGACTATTGGCATTGCTTTACCAGCGGCGTGACCCCTGCGGACGTCGCCCGGCTCGACAAGGACGTGATCTACGGCGTGCATGTCTGCGACTCACTGGCCTTCGAAGGCGGTATCCCGAATGAGGAAGTGCTGCGCGATGTGCCCACCGGCAGCGGCGTGCTCGACCTGGTCGAGTGGACCGCCGCGGTAAAGGCCACCGGTTACGCCGGGTGGTGGAGTTGTGAGTTGTTCTGCAAAAAACAGCAGCAGCAAAACAGCTACGCCGTCGCCCAACAATTGAAGACGCTGTTAACCGGCCTGGTCGGTTGATAACGCGCGTTTCGACACTGGCTGAATACTAAAAAGATCTGAGGTTGTCATGGTGGATTTCATCGTAATCGGGGGCGGCTCCACGGGCTGCACAGTCGCATCGCGCCTGAGTGAGGATGCGGGAGCGTCGGTGGTGCTGTTCGAGGAAGGCCCGCGGGATCGCAGCCCTTACATCCATATTCCCGGCGCCTACTACAAGACCGCCCAGGGCCCGCTGCTCAAGCGTTATGCGTGGGAGCCGACCGAGGACCAGCACCGCAGCGAAACGCCGACCATGGTCCAGGCCAGCGTGCTCGGGGGCGGCAGCTCGGTGAATGCGATGATTTATATCCGTGGCGTGCCTGCCGACTACGACGGTTGGGCCGAACAGGGCGCCGCCGGGTGGTCGTATAAAGACGTGTTGCCGTACTTCAAAAAGGCCGAGGACAACGAGCGGTTCTGCAATGAGGTGCACGGTGTCGGCGGGCCGCTGGGGGTGTCGGACCCGATCAATATCCACCCCTTGACCAAAGTCTGGCTGCGGGCCTGCCAGCAGTTTGGATTGCCCTATAACGAAGACTTCAACTCAGGCCAGCCCGAGGGCTGCGGGCTGTACCAGATCACCGCCAAAAACGGCTTTCGCAGCAGTGCCGCCGTGGCCTACCTGGCGCCGGCCAAGTCGCGCAAGAACCTGACGGTGAAGACCGGCTGCCGGGTGCTGCGTATCCTGATGCAGGGCAACAAGGCCGTCGGCATCGAATACCTGGAGAAGGGCGTGCGCCAGGTGATGCACGCCGACAAGGAAATCATCCTGTCCTGCGGCGCCATCAACTCACCCCGGTTGCTGATGTTGTCGGGGATCGGGCCCGCTGAGCAGCTGGAAAAACACGGGATCAAAGTGGTTCAGGATTTGCCCGGTGTGGGGCAGAACCTGCAGGACCATATCGAAATTTCACTGGTGTATGAGCTGACCGGCCCCCACAGCTATGACAAGTACAAAAAACCCTGGTGGAAGCTTATGGCGGGGTTGCAGTACGCGTTGTTCCGGCAAGGCCCGGCGGCGTCCAACCTGATTGAAGGCGGGGCGTTCTGGTGGGGCGACAAGACGGCGGTGCACCCGGATATCCAGTATTTCATGGTGGTGGGCGCGGGCATCGAGGAGGGCGTGGATTCGGTGCCCGGCGGCAATGGCTGCACGTTGAACCTGGGGCAGATACGGCCAAGGTCCAGGGGCTATGTGGAGCTTTACTCCGCCGACCCGATGTCCCCGCCGCGCATCGTGCCCAACTACTTTTCCGATCCGTACGACATTGAAAGCCTGGTGGACGGTTGCCTGGTGGGCGAACAGATCATGGCCCAGGCGGCCTTCAAACCCTACGTGGCTCGTCGGCATGTACCGGAACCCACCGTGCGCTCGCGCGAAGCGATGAAGCGGTTTTGCCATCAGGAAGCCCACGCCGCACTGCATCCATCCGGCACCTGTCGCATGGGTGTGGATGAGCGGGCGGTGGTGGGGCCGGACCTCAAGGTGCATGGCATCGAAGGGTTGCGGGTGGCCGATGCGTCGATCATGCCGACCCTGATTTCAGGCAATCCCAACTCGGTGTGCATCATGATCGGCGAAAAAGCTGCCGACATGATCCGGACCGCCCGATAGAGTTGCCCGGGCGGTAACACCAGCCTCTTTTTGGGGCAGGCTCAGGCGCCGATCAACCACAGCGCGAAACAGCTGCCGAGGGCCAGCAGCCCAAGGGCGATGCCAAGCTTTGCCTGCAGTTCAAGGGGCATTGCCCTAGGGTCCGGATGTTTGTCCATGGAATCAACGGACTGTACGCGGCCGTTGATCATCTGAGCGGTTGCAAAGAACAAACTGTGCATGGCATGTGCCTCGTGGGTCGTTTCTGCTCAAGTCGAGGCCGATATCGGCCGCCTGCTGGTCAAGAGCAAGCTCCATGCCATTGCCCCAACCTCAGCGACGCCCCGTCCGCGTACTCACATCCACCCACACCGCCAGCACCAGGATGCTGCCCTTGACGATCATCTGCCAGTAGCTGTCCACGTCGAGCATCGACATGCCGTTGTCCAGGCTGCTGATCACCAGTGCGCCGAGCAGGGCGCCGTACACCGTGCCCGAACCGCCGCGCATTGAAGTACCGCCGATAAAGCACGCCGCGATAGCATCCAATTCGCCCATGTTGCCCGCCGAAGGTGAACCCGCCGCCAGGCGCGCGGTGTTGACCAGCCCGGCGAGGGCGCACATCACGCCCATGATCCCGAAGATCCACAGCTTGACCGCCTGCACGTTGATCCCCGACAGGCGCGTGGCTTCCATGTTGCTGCCCACCGAGTAGATGCGCCGGCCAAAGACGGTCTGGCTGGTGACGTAACTGAACACCCCCAGCAGCACCAGCAGAAGCAGCACCGGCACGGGAATACCGTCGTAGCTGTTGAGGGTGTAGACGAAGCCGGCCAGCACGAAACCGATCAACACCACGCGCACGCTGTCGCGCAGCATCGACGGCAGCGCCAAGCCGTGAAGGGCGCGGTTGTGGCGTTGGCGCCAGGTCAGGAATATCGCCAGCCCGAACAGCAACACGCCGAGAATCACCCCGACCACCGTCGGCAGGTAACCCTGGCCGATGTACACCAGTTGTGGCGAAACCGGTGCAATCGTGGTGCCGCCGGTAATGCCCAGCAGCACCCCGCGAAACGCGAGCATGCCGCCCAGGCCGACGATGAAGGAGGGGATGCGCAGGTACGCGGTCATGTAGCCGTTGCCCAGGCCAATCAGCAAGCCACAGAGGGCGACGATGGCCAGGTTCAGCGGCAGGGGAATGTGATAAACCACATCCAGGATCGCCGCGACGCCGCCAAGCAAACCGAGCATCGAGCCCACCGACAGGTCGATCTCGCCGCTGATGATCACCAGCACCATGCCGCAGGCCAGGATGCCGGTAATGGACATCTGCCGCAGCAGGTTCGACAGGTTGCGCGGGGTCAGGAAACCGCCTTCGGTCTGCCAGCTGAAAAACACCCAGATCAGCACCACGGCGATCAACAGGGCGAGCATTTTGTAGCGGGTGAAGAGCTGTTTGACCTGGTTCATTTACGCGGACTTCCGATCATTATTATTGTCATGCCCGTTCGGTTGGCTGAGGGCGGCGGCGAGCACCTGTTCCTGGGTCAGGCCCTGGTTGATGAAGTCGCCGCGCAACTGGCCCTCGCCGATCACCAGCACCCGGTCGGAGACCCCCAGCACCTCGGCCAGCTCCGAAGACACCATGATGATCGACACGCCTTCGGCCGCCAGCGCGCCCATCAATTTGTAGATCTCATATTTGGCGCCCACGTCCACGCCACGGGTCGGTTCGTCGAGGATCAGCACCCGGGGTTTGGTCAGGAGCATCTTGGCCAGTACGGCCTTCTGCTGGTTGCCGCCGGAGAGGCTGGTGATCGGCAGGAACGGGTTCGCCGTCTTCAGGTGCATGCGCTTGATTTCCTGCTCGATGCTGCCCAGTTCCGCCTCGGCATCGATGCGCGTCAGGTGCGAGAAACGGTCCAGCACCGCCAGGGTGATGTTTTGCCCAACGCCCAGGTCCGGGACGATGCCCTGGCGCTTGCGGTCTTCCGGGACCATGCACAGCCCGGCGCGAATCGACTTCAGCGGCGTGCGTGTATCAATCGGTTTGCCATCCAGCCATACCTCGCCTTGGTAGCGCCCGGGGTAGCTGCCGAACAGCGCCGACACCAGTTCCGTGCGGCCGGCGCCCACCAGCCCGGCGATGCCGAGGATTTCGCCACGGCGCAGGCTGAACGAGACATTGTCCACCCGCTTGCGGCCCGGGTTGTCGACGTCGTAGCAGGTGACGTTGCGCGCCTCGAACAGCACCTCGCCTACCGCATGGGGTTCGGTGGGGTAGAGGTTGCTCATCTCACGGCCGACCATCTGCGTGATGATGCGCGACACGTCCATCTCGGCCATGGCCGTGGTCGCGATGTGTTTACCGTCGCGGATCACCGCGATGGTGTCGCAGATGGCCGAGACCTCATCGAGCTTGTGGGAGATGTACACGCAGGCGACGCCCTTGGCCTTGAGCCCACGGATGATGTCCAGCAGCACCTCGATTTCCGAGCGGGTCAGCGCCGAGGAGGGTTCGTCGAGGATCAGCAGGCGCGCCTGCTTGTTCAGGGCCTTGGCGATTTCCACCAGTTGCTGGTAGCCGCCGCCGTATTGCGAAACGGGCAGGGCGACGTTCATGTCCGGCACTTTCAGCTCGCGCATCAGGGCTTCGGCACGGTGCATCATGGCGGGGTAGTTCATGCGCCCGCCGGGCAGTGTCAGCTCGTGGCCCATGAAGATGTTTTCGGCCACCGAGAGGTCGGGTACCAGGGTCAGTTCCTGATGGATGATCACGATGCCGCAGGCTTCGGTTTCGGCGATGGAGTGGGCGCGCAACGGCTGGCCGTCCCAAAGGATTTCGCCGTCCCAGGTGCCATGGGGATACACCGCCGACAGCACTTTCATCAGGGTCGATTTGCCGGCGCCGTTCTCGCCGCACAACCCTACGCATTCCCCGGGTTTTACCTTGATGTCGATGCCATTCAGGGCTTTGACGCCACCGAAGGTCTTGACGATGTTGTTCATTTCCAGCAGGTAGTCGGACATGGCGGGCACTCATTCCACAGCGAAAAGGCAGGAGCGGCCTCATACCGCCCCTGCAGTGAGCCGTACGCTTACTGCCCGGCGATTTGCGCTTTGGTGTAGAACCCGTCTTCTTCCAGCACGTTGACGTTGTCCTTGGTCAACGCGGTCGGCTTGAGCAGGATGCTCGACACCTGTTTGCTGCCGTTGTCGTACTGCGAGTTGTAGGCCGGTTTCTCGTCACGCACCAGTTGCACCGAGAGCTTGGCCGCCTCGGACGCCAGCAGCTTCAGGGGCTTGTAGACGGTCATGGTCTGGGTGCCGGCGATCACGCGCTTGATCGCGGCCAGGTCGGCATCCTGGCCCGAGACCGGCACCTTGCCCGCGAGTTTTTGTGCCGCCAGGGCCTGGATCGCGCCGCCGGCGGTGGCGTCGTTGGAGGCGACGATGCCGTCGATCTTGTTGCTGTTGGCGGTCAGGGCGTTTTCGACAATGCTCAGGGCTTCGGTGGGGTTCCATTCCTTGACCCATTGCTGGCCGACAATCTTGATGTCGCCCTTGTCGATCGAAGGCTGCAGCACCTTCATCTGGCCCTGGCGCAGGATCTTCGCGTTGTTGTCGGTAGGCGCGCCGCCCAGCAGGAAGTAATTACCTTTAGGCTGCGCGTTCAACACGCCCTGGGCCTGCATCTCGCCGACCTTTTCGTTATCGAAGGAGATGTAGGCGTCGATATCGGCATTCAAAATCAGCCGGTCGTAGGACAGTACTTTCACCCCGGCTTTCTTGGCCTCGGCCACCACGTTGTTCAGCACCGTGGCATTGAACGGCACGATCACAATCACGTCGACGCCGCGGGAGATCAGGTTTTCGATCTGCGAGATCTGCCGCTGTTCGTTGGCGTCCGCCGACTGCACGTAGACCTTGGCCCCCAGTTGTTCGGCGGCGGCGGTGAAATAATCGCGGTCGCGGGCCCAGCGTTCAAGGCGCAGGTCGTCGATGGAAAAGCCGATTTTCGGATGGGCCGCGTCGGCCATGACCGAATTGGAAAGCAGTGCCAGAGCGCTGGTGAGCAAGACAGTTTTCAGGTGTTTCATGATGGTGAGTCCCTTTTATTGTTGTTTAGACGCACTGCTGGACCTGGAGCGTAGCGGTCATGGGTAGATAAAGCGATTCACTACGCCTTCGAGCATCTCCTGGCGGCCACTCACAGCTTGTGGGTTCAGTTGGTGGCTGAAGGCATGCTCGGCCAGCGACGCCAGGCTGAAGTCGCCGCCAAGCACGGCACGCCCGAAGGATTGGTCCCAGCCGGCATACCGCTGGGCCTTGAATTGTTCGAGGGCGTCGTTCTGCACCATGGCGGCGGCACGTTCCAGGGACAGCGCCAGCACGTCCATTGCGGCCACGTGGCCATGGAACAGGTCCACTTCGTCGAGGCTTTGGCGGCGTACCTTGGAGTCGAAGTTGTAGCCACCTCCCTTGAAGCCACCGGCCTTGAGTACCTCGTAGGTGACCAGGGTCAGCTCCTCGACGCTGTTGGGGAACTGGTCGGTGTCCCAGCCGTTCTGCGGGTCGCCACGGTTGGCGTCGATGCTGCCGAAAATGCCCAGGGACGCGGCGGTGGCGATCTCATGGTGAAAACTGTGGCCGGCGAGGGTGGCGTGGTTGGCCTCGATGTTGACCTTGATCTCTTTCTCCAGGCCGAACTGATGCAGGAAGCCAAACACGGTGGCGCTGTCGTAGTCGTATTGGTGCTTGGTGGGCTCCTGTGGCTTGGGCTCGATAAACAGCTCGCCGGTGAAGCCGATCTTGTATTTGTGCTCGACCACCATGCGCATGAACCGCCCGAGTTGCTCGCGCTCGCGCTTGAGGTCGGTATTGAGCAGGGTCTCGTAGCCTTCGCGGCCGCCCCACAACACATAGCTGGAGCCCTTGAGACGGTGGGTGGCATTCATCGCGCTGAACACCTGGGCCGCCGCATAGGCAAACACTTCCGGGTTCGGGTTACTGGCGGCGCCGGCGGCAAAGCGCGGGTTGCTGAAGCAGTTGGCAGTGCCCCACAGCAGCCGGATACCGGTCTGTTCCTGATGGCCTTCGAGCTGGTCGACCATCCGCGCAAAGTTGTCGCGGTACTCCGCCAGGCTTGCGCCTTCGGGAGCCACGTCGGTGTCGTGGAAGCTGTAGTAGTCGATGCCCAGCTTGGAGAAAAACTCGAACGCCGCTTCGGCCTTGCCGCGTGCCACTTGCAGGGCTTCCCCCGGTTGCTGCCAGGGCCGCTGGAAGGTGCCGGAGCCGAACATGTCACTGCCGGGCCAGACGAAGTTGTGCCAGTAACACGCGGCCATCCGCAGGTGCTCGCGCATCGGTTTGCCGAGGATCAGCTTGTTTGCATCGTAGTGCCGGAAGGCCAGGGGAGAGTCGCTATCGGGGCCTTCATAGAGGATTTTTTCGACCGCAGGAAAGTAGGGCATCGCCAGATCCTTGTTGTTATGAGTGCACGTTAACCTTGCCTCGATACTAGCAACGGCCCCCGGCCAACCGATTATGAAAATCACCAGAGCGGGGTTCGATTTTGAGTGGTTTTACGCGCATAGTGGCTCGACATATCGCATGGAGCCGCCCCTGTGAAAACTGTCCCGCCTGTGCACCGGATTGCCCTGCTGTTCAATGGCAACAAGATCTACGATCGCGGCATCATCACCGGGATCGGCAACTACCTGAGCAGTACGCGGGTGTCGTGGGATCTGTTCCTGGAAGAGGACTTCGTCTGCCGGCTCAAGGGTATCGAGCGCTGGCATGGCGACGGGATCATTGCCGACTTCGACGACCCGGCGATGGGCCCCGCGTTGGCGGGTGTGCATGTGCCGGTGGTGGCGGTGGGCGGGTCTTATGAGGATGAGCGGGCTTACCCCCGGCATACTCCGTACGTGGCCACCGACAATTTCGCCCTGATCAAGCTGGCCTATGAACACCTGATCGAAGCCGGGCTGACGCGCTTTGCCTGTTTCAGCCTGCCTGAAGCCGATATCAACCGTTGGGCCCAGGAGCGCGAAAAAGCCTTCCGCCGCCTGCTGGAGCGCGATGGCTTGCCGGTGGAGGTGTATCGCGGGCTCGGCACCAGCGCGCCGCTGTGGGACTCGGCGGTGGAACAACAAATTGCCTGGTTGCACAGCCTGCCCAAACCCATCGGCATCATCGCGGTCAGCGACGCCCGTGCCCGCCAGTTGCTGCAGGCCTGCCTCACTGCCGGCATCCCGGTGCCGGAGCAAGTGGCACTGATCGGCATCGACAACGACCCCTTGACCCGCACCCTGACCCGTGTACCGCTGAGCTCGGTGATCCAGGGCACTGAAAAAATGGGCCGCACCGCTGCGCGCCTGCTGCACCAGATGCTGCACGGTATGCCTTCGGCAGGCAGCCAGATCCTGGTGCCGCCGGAAGCGGTCAACGTGCAGACCTCAAGCCTGCACCAACCCCTCGGCCATCCCTACGTGATGCAAGCGCTGCATTTCATTCGCCAGTACGCCTGCCAGGGCATCAAGACCGCCCAGGTCGCCAACTACGTCGGCGTGTCGCGGTCGTCCCTGGAAGCGCATTTTCGCAGCGAACTGAACCGCAGCGTCCACGATGAAATCCTGCGCTTCAAACTCGCGGCTGCGGTTTCCAGCCTGGAAAATACCAGGGCCGCGATTGCGGATATTGCCTATGACTGCGGGTTCAAATCCGCCCAGTACCTGCACACGGTGTTCAAGCGCGAGTTCGGGTGTACGCCGAGGGAGTACCAGGTGGGGCAGGTCGAGCGCGATTCGAACGATGTCATTTCTTTGTCGCCTTGAGTCCCTATTTTGTCCTGAGCCTCGCTCCAGAACTTCAAGGGATTGAATCGTCTTATGCCGACTCTTACACGCAGAACGTTGTTGCAAGCAGCTGCCATCGGATCCGCCTACACCCTGTTGCCCGACTCCATTCGCCAGGCCCTGGCGATCCCCGCCAACAACCGCACCGGCACCCTGATGGACGTCGAACATGTGGTGATCCTGATGCAGGAAAACCGCTCCTTCGATCACTACTTCGGCACCTTGCCGGGTGTGCGCGGGTTCAGTGACCGCTTCACCATTCCACTGCCGGGCGGGCACCGGGTGTGGGAGCAGCAGGGCGTTGGGCGGCGGATCCTGCCCTATCACCTGGACAGCTCCCGTGGCAACGCGCAGCGGGTCAGCGGCACGCCGCATTCCTGGGTCGACGAGCACGCCGCCTGGAGCAGCGGCCGGATGAACGCCTGGCCAACGTTCAAGACACCCACCTCGATGGGTTACTACCGTGAGCAGGAAGTGCCGTTCCAGTTCGCCCTGGCCAACACCTTTACCCTGTGCGACGCCTACCACTGTTCGGTACACGCAGGTACCAATCCCAATCGGCTGTTCCACTGGACCGGCACCAACGGCCCGACCGGTGCAAATGTGGCGGCGGTGGTCAACGAATGGGACGGCCCCGGTGCGGTGGGCGTGGGCTACACCTGGAAAACCTATCCCGAGCGCCTGGAAGAAGCGGGTGTGAGCTGGAAGGTTTACCAGTACCTGCCGGATAACTTTGGCGACAACCCCTTGGCCGGGTTTCGCCAGTTTCGTGCGGCCAGCGTCGCGGCCGGCAACCCCGCCGTGCCACCGAAAGACTTCAAGGATTTTGTGCCCTACAGCGATCAACTGAACGCCCGCGTGCCGTTGTACAAAGGCAATGGCAACACCCTGCCGGCGGTCAGCGGCAGCGACCTGGAATCGATCATCCAGGGCTTTCGCAAGGACGTGAACGACGGGCGCCTGCCACAGGTGAGTTGGCTGGTGGCGCCGGCCGATTACTCCGAACACCCCGGGCCTTCCAGCCCGGTGCAAGGCGGCTGGTTCACCCAGGAAATCCTCAAGGCACTGACCGCCAACCCGGACGTGTGGAGCAAGACGGTGCTGCTGGTCAACTACGATGAAAACGACGGTTTCTTCGACCACGTGCCGTCGCCGTCAGCCCCGTCCAAGCGCCTGGATGGCAGCTTTGCCGGCAAGTCCACGGTGAAGTTCGACAGCGAGATCTTCACCCACCCGGCACCGCCCGGCTCTAGCCAGCAACCCGCGCCGGACGGCGGGGTGTACGGCCCCGGGCCGCGAGTGCCGATGCTGGTGCTGTCGCCGTGGAGCCGTGGTGGCTGGGTCAATTCCCAGGCGTTTGATCACACCTCCGTGCTGCAATTTCTGGAGAAGCGTTTCCACGTGCGCGAACCCAATATCAGCGCCTGGCGCCGGGCGGTGTGCGGCGACCTCACCTCGGCCTTCAACTTCGTCAACCCCAACACCGAGACCCTGCCGCCGCTGCACACTATCAGCCGCCAGGCCGCCGACTCCCTGCGTCAACGCCAGGAGCAACTGCCCCAGGTCGCCCTGCCGACGGTGGGCCAGCAACAGGCACCGTTCCAGGCGCGAATGGCGCGGCCATCCCGGGCGCTGCCGTACCAGTTGAACGTTGAAGGCTCGGTTGACCGTCGCGCCAGTTCGGTGAGCCTGGACTTCTTCAACAATGGCGAACAGGGCGTGGTCTTCCACGTCTACGACCGCCTGCACCTGGACGAGGTACCGCGCCGCTACACGGTGGAAGCCGGCAAGCACCTCAGTGACACCTGGCAAGTGGCGGGTGCCTACAAGCTTTGGCTGTTGGGACCGAATGGGTTCCACCGTTCGTTCAAGGGGCACCTGCAGCGTCGCGAGCCGGAGTTATCCCTGGCGTATCACGGTGACACCTTGCTGCTGACCCTGGTCAACCCTGGCAAGCGTGCGGCCTCAATCACCATCGAGCGTTGCCCTTACACCAGGCAGGGGCCGTGGCTGCTCGAGATTGCGGGCGGCGGTCGTGTGCAGCGCACGTTCTCCTGCCAGCCCAATGGAGGCTGGTATGACTTCAAGCTACGTGACGAGCATGGTTGGGTGCGGCGGGTGGCGGGGCGAATCGAGACGGGAGCGCATAGCATCAGTGATCCGTTGATGGGCAAGCGTGTGTGAAAGGCTGTTGATCTGCGGGGTGATTTCGTGGGCTTTTTCCCTGTTTTGTGTAGGAGCAGGGCTTTCTCCCCTTGCAGCGCTTGAAACGCCACCCCTCTGGGCCATAGCCTCACGCTTTTCCTGACACTGAGGCCCGGCATTGGGTAAGCGAAAAACGGTTTGGCCCACGGAGCGGGAAGTTCGACTGCGCTTTATCCTGCTGGCAATCATTGAAACGGCCTGTATTCGAGGCGTTCCCATCGAACGCCTGCTGCTTTCATACATACTGTTGCGCAACAAGCCGACCCAGGAGCAACTTTGGGAGGCCATCAGCGATTGCCTGCTCCTCGATGAGATGCGTGGCTTTCGATTTGAACCCGGGTCGGAAGCCGATCGGTTGATGCGCAAGATCAGCAGCGAAATCAATCAGTCCTGACGAGCCACCAGCGCCGGCGTGCGCGGCGGCACCAGGCGCTTGCTGCCCGTCGACTCATAGGCCGATGCCAATCGCAGCAGCGCCGAATCGTCATACGCCCGGCCGGCAAATGTCAGCCCCACCGGCATGCCGATGTCGGCCATGACGCCCATGGGCACCGTCACTGTCGGCACGCCCAAATGGCGGATGGCGAGGTTGCCGTTGGCGACCCACACTCCGTTGCTCCAGGCGATATCCGCCGACGCGGGATTCACATCCGCATCCGCCGGACCTACGTCGGCAACTGTCGGAAAAATCACCGCATCCAGCCCCAGGTTATCCATCCAGTCTTCAAGGTCGATGCGTCGTGTCTGTTCCAGGCCGCGCAGGCCGTCGGGCACGGTGCTGATCCTGTCCCACGGCGTGATGCCGCGCTCGGCCATGCGCACGTATTCGTCCATGCCGGCGGCCAGGTCGTCTTCGCGGTTGGGCAGGGTGCCGGGGTCGTGGGGGAAGATCTTCGGGCCGTCGACATCCGCCAGGCGGTTCAGCGCAGGGTCGCCGTTGGCCCGCAGGAAATCATCGAACGCCCAGGCCGACAGTTCCCACAATTCATCGTGGAGGAATTCCTTGGAGACCAGGCCTCGGGTAAACACTTTCGGTGCGCCCGGGCGATCGCCTTCGCAATTGGAGACCAGCGGGAAATCCACCTCGACCACTTCTGCGCCGGCGGCTTCAAGTGCCTTGCGCGCAGCTTCCCAGAGCTCGATCACCGAGGCCCGGGTTTTGATTGGCTGGCCAGTAGGGCCGCCGATTCCCGGGGCGTCGCTGGTGCCTGCCTCGGGGTCGGCGTTGATGTACATGCGCGGCACGCCGAAGCGTTTGCCGGCGAGTGCATCGCCGGTCGCGGCCAGGTCTGCGTAGGACTGCGGGCGTACCGAGGCGACGCCGGGGATTGGCACCCAGGGTTGCATCCGCCACAGGTCGCCGCGTGTGTCGGGGTCTTCTGCGACCACGACGTCGAGCACTTCAAGCAGGTCGGCCATGGTCCGGGCGTAAGGCACGACCACGTCCATGGTCGGGGTCAGCGGCCAGTTGCCGCGCACCGAGATCACGCCACGGGACGGGGTGTAGGCACACAGGCCATTGTTGGACGCCGGGCCGCGCCCGCTGGACCAGGTTTCTTCCGCCAGGCCAAACGCCGCGAAGCTCGCCGCAGTGGCCGTGCCGGCGCCGTTGGAGGAGCCCGAGGCGAACGGTGCGGTGAGGTAGTCGGCGTTGTACGGGCTCTCGGCCCGGCCATATACGCCGCGCTGCATGCCGCCGTTGGCCATCGGCGGCATGTTGGTCTTGCCCAGGCAAATGGCGCCTGTTGCCCGCAGTCGCTCGATGGTGAACGCATCGCGGTAGGCAACCAGGTTCGCGAAAGCCGGGCTGCCGGAAGCGGCGGTGAGGCCCTTGACCAGGTAGCTGTCCTTGGCTGTGTAGGGAATGCCGTCGAGCGGGCCCAGGGTTGTGCCGCTGGCCCGGCGTGCGTCGGATGCCCGGGCTTCCTCCAGCGCTTGCGGGTTGCGCACCACCACCGCGTTGAGCGCGGTGGCAGTCGTGGGGGCGTCGTAGGCGTCGATCCTGGCGAGGTAAGCCTCGACCAGTTCAACCGCCGTGGTCTGGCCGGATTCGAGCGCAGTGCGCAGCTGGGCAATGGAAACTTCGGTTACTTCGATCACGTGGTTATCGCCGGGTGCAGAAAAGGGGGAGGGCTTGAGTGCTGACTCAATCCAATCAGTGAAAGTAGCTTACTGATAGATTTTTCATAGCGCCAGAGAATGGCATCCCTTACTGTGGCGCCTCAATTTCCTTATCGATAACGGTGCTGTTTATGTCCGATGAAGTGCGGCTTGTCGTCATCATCAATACCCAGCCTGGCCGGGGTGCGGACCAGTTGGCGTCCTTTGCCGGGCTCGCTCCGCTGGTCCGGGCCGAAGCCGGTTGTATCCAGTACGACCTGCATCCGGTCGAGGGCAACAGCGACAGTTTTGTGTTGATCGAGACGTGGGCTTCAAAGGCGGCGCTCAAGGATCACCACGCAGCGCCGCACATGCTGGAAGCCGCGAAGCACAACCCGACATTCCGTGCGGGCCCCTCCAACGTATTGGTGCTGGAACCTGCCGTCCAGGCACGTTGACTTCAACCCGGCAGCTCAAGGGTTTATCATTGCCCCTTCATTTTTTGCTGCCCGGAAAGATTTCGATGTTGTTTACAAGGACTGTCATGGCGAGCGCACTGCTCGCCGTTCTGGCCACCCAGGCCCACGCGTCCAGCCTGGACCTGACCTACGAGGCACCTGTCCTCAGCGCTGTACCGCTCACGCCGCAGGCTGAGCCCAAACCGCGCTTTCCGGTCAAAAGCCTTGCGCCGGTGACCGTGGAAAACAGCTGCACCGGCCGCGAGTGCACCTACGAAGGCGACATCAGCCTGCCCCGTGAGGAGCAGACTGTGCGGCGCATTTCCATCGGTATTCAATAAAGCCGGCTGGCGCCTCAGACAATCCCATACCGGGGCGCCGGCTTGCCTGTTTGCGTGGCCGCAAACAACGCACCACGCGCCGCATCATAGGTCTCCCACAACGAACCATCGGCCACCGACGGCCAGGTGATCGTCTCACCCTGATCCAGCCCGGCCAGTGCCGCGTCCACCAGGTTTTCGGTGGTCATGACCGACTCCTGTTGCAGGGCGGAAAGCGGAATGCCCGACGCGTCCCAGATCTCGGTAGCGGTGGCTGCCGGCAACACGATCTGCACCTTCACCCCGGTTTCCGCCAGTTCCGATTGCAAGCCACGGCTGAATGCCAGGACATAGCTCTTGGTGCCGCTGTACACCGAGCTGACCGGCAGCGAGTGCACGCCCAACACCGATGCCACGTTGATGATCAAACCTTCATTGCGCACCAGCATGCCCGGCAGCGCCGCGTGGGTCAGGCGGGTGAGGGCGGTGATGTTCAGGGCGATCTGGGTCGTGGAATCCTCGACCGAGGATTGAGCCAGCGGATGCAGGCGGGCCAGGCCGGCGTTATTCACCAGCACCTGGATCGCCGGGTTGCCGGCGAGCAGGCTTTCAACACGGGCCAGGTCCGCGGGGTTTACCAGGTCGGCGCCGATGGTCTGGACCTCGCGCCCGTAGGCTTGAGTGATCTTCGCCGCCAGGGCTTCGAGGCGGTCTTCACGACGGGCGACCAGGATCAAGTCGTAGCCACGGGCTGCCAATCGGTCGGCATACACGGCGCCAATACCTGAAGAAGCACCCGTGATCAGGGCAATTTTTGTGGAAGCAGGGATCGACATGAACGGCTCCAATAGATGAGTACTCAACCAATATTGTTGAGGGCTCAAGTTATAGGCTTGGCGTTTGTCCTTGTCAATGGTTTAGTACTCAATCATTCTACCGGCATGGAGGATCTGAAAATGCCAACACACAAGACTGACAAGCCTGATGCCCGTGCCGACCTTTTGAGCCTGCTGGGGGACGTGGCGTGCACCAACAACGCACTGCGCCGTGCCGCCCGGCGGCTGGGCCAACTGTATGACGAAGCGCTGGCGCCGATTGGCCTGAAGGCTACGCAGGTCGGCTTGCTGGGTGAAATCGCCCGGTGGGCGGCGGTGGATGAGCAGGCAGGGCCGACGTTGCAGGAGCTGGCCGGACGCCTGGCGATCCTGATGTCGGCGCTGACCCATGCGATGAAGCCGCTGGTGCGCGACGGGATTGTCGAGCTGCGCCCGGATGCCCTGGACAAGCGCACCAAACGCTGCGTGCTCACGCCCAAGGGCGAAGCGCTGTTCAGTGAGGCGCTGGTGTACTGGGCGGCCGCCAATAACCGGGTAGAGGAGGTGCTGGGGCAGGATTCGGCCGCGCAGCTGCGGGGCATGGCAGACCATGTCGCCTCCGAAGAATTTCTGGCGGACTACAACAGCCGATCCGCGCAGGCATAAGCCAGATCCTTTGGTTATTAGACAGACGCCGTTCGCCCATCCGATGCTGGGCCCCTCTCGATCAGGGGCTTTCCATGACCACTCAACGCCAACTGAAGCTGGGCGCGTTCATGCGTCCGGTCAGCATCCACACCGGCGCCTGGCGCTATCCCGGCGCTTACCGTGACGCCAACTTCAACTTCACGCACCTCAAGCAGTTTGCCCAGACCCTGGAGAAAGCGCGTTTCGATGCGTTCTTCATGGCCGACCACCTGGCCCTGCTCAACATGCCCATCGACGCGTTGAAGCGCAGCCACACCGCCACCTCCTTCGAACCGTTCACCTTATTGTCGGCCCTGAGCCAGGCCACCGAGCACATCGGCCTGGTAGCCACGGCCTCGACCACCTACGACGAACCGTTCCACATTGCCCGGCGCTTTGCGTCCCTGGATCATTTGAGCAACGGCCGCGCCGGCTGGAATATCGTCACCACTGCCAACCCGGATGCGGCGCAGAATTTCGGTCTGGAGCAGGCCTATGCCCACGACGAGCGCTACGCCCGTGCGCGGGAGTTCTACGATGTGGTCACCGGGCTCTGGGACAGTTGGGCCGATGATGCCTTCATCCGCGATGCCGACAGCGGTGTGTACTTCGACCCCGACAAGCTGCACACCCTCAATCACCAGGGCCGCTACCTCAATGTGCGCGGCCCGCTGCACATTGCCCGCCCGGTGCAGGGCTGGCCGGTGATCGTGCAGGCCGGCGCCTCGGAGCCGGGCCGGCAATTGGCGGCAGAAACCGCCGAGGTGATTTTCGTGGCGCCCGGCACGCTCGAGGAAGGGCGTAAATTCTATGCCGATATCAAGCGCCGGATGCTGGCGGTGGGGCGGCATCCCGACCATCTGAAGATCTTGCCCGGGGCGTTTGTGGTGGTCGGCGATACGCTGGAAGATGCGCGGCGGATTCGTGCGCATCTCGACAGCCTGGTGCATTACGAAAGTGCGATTGCCTCGCTGTCGATCGCGCTGGGTACCGACGCGACGAAGTTTGATCCCGACCAATACCTCCCGGCGATTCCCCAAACCAACGCCAGCCAGAGCTCCCGCGAACGGGTACTGGCGCTGGCTGATCGCGAACAGTTGACGGTGCGCCAATTGGCCCAGCGTCTTGGCGGTTATGCAGGTCTCTCGTTTGTCGGCACCGCCCACAGTATTGCCGATGAGATGCAGCAGTGGCTGGAAGAAGAGGGCAGCGATGGCTTCAACATCATGTTCCCGTGGCTGCCGGGCGGGCTCGATGACTTTGTGGCCAGGGTGGTGCCCGAGTTGCAAGGGCGCGGGATCTTCCGGCGCGAGTACGAAGGCTCTACCCTGCGGGAAAACCTCGGGCTGCCGCGTCCGGCGAACCGCTTCTTCGCCGAATGAGCGGGTATTTCTACCGCGGTTAGATCGTTTATTTCCTTCTGATTGGGGGCCATTCCCCAATCGCATATCCATCGCGCCGGTTTGACCCTGATAGCGGAGCCGGCCGGCGTGATCACGCCAAAGCATCTGTCATCGCGGAATTATCCGCTGCCGCGCCCCGGGAAATCCCCATGCAGCGTCTATTCCTGCTGCTGGGCCAGCGTCTTGCGCCGTTGTGCGGCCTCTCTAGAATCGGCCCCAGAACTTACTCATTTCCTGTCGATTACGGAGTTTCGAAGATGATGAACGCCATGCAGATGCCAATGAACAACGCGATGCCGATGATGCCGATGATGGGCATGCCGATGATGATGGCAACCATGACCTGCAAGATGACCGACGAGGCCATGATGTGCACCATGAAGCCGGCCGCGGGCATGGACATGGCGATGTTCAAGAACAACGCCGAAATGATGGCGATGATGATGAACTGCGGCATGCCGATGATGATGCAGTGCGCCAACATGTCGATGATGTGCATGTCTGAAGACGGCATGGCGATGATGAACAGCATGTCGGCCATGAACATGCCGATGATGATGCCGATGGGCATGCCTATGCCGATGATGAAGTGCGTCATGGAATGCAAGATGGAAGCCGACTGCATGACCTGCAAGATGATGCCGATGCCTGGCATGAGCATGGACATGATGAACAACTGCTGCATGCTGATGATGAAGATGATGAACGACTGCGCCATGCCGATGATGATGAGCTGCAACGGCATGCCGATGATGTGCTGCACCTGCTGATTAGTTTGGCGTGAAATCAAAAAGCCCCGGCGAGTGCCGGGGCTTTTTGCGTTTCAGTCCAGGCGTTCCGGGTAGGTGATCACCAGGAACGCCACCGCCTCACTGTCTGCGGGGTTGCGGTAGCGGTGGGGCTGGTCGGCGTAGAACAGGATCGAATCACCGGTGGACAGCAGGTAGCGTTCCTCGTTGACGCTGACTTCCAGCACGCCCTGGGCCACCACCAGGTTTTCCTGGATGCCGGGCCCGTGACCTTCTGAAATCTCCTCGCCGAGGGCCTTCAGGCGTATCTCGTAGAACTCCGACTGGCGCGCCATATCGTAGGGAAACAGCGCCCGGCTGATGAAGCTGCCATCGGCACTCACCAGGCGTTTGCTCTGTTGCGCCGGCAGCAGCTCAACCCCTTCGAACGCTCGATTTTCCAGGAACGCCGCCACCGACACTTTCAAGCCTTTGGCGATCTTGCACAGCACCTTGATCGACGGCACGCTGCGCCCGGACTCGATCTGCGCAAGCATCGCCCGACTTACGCCGCAGTTGCGCGCCAGGGCATCCAGCGACAGGTAGCGTTTACTGCGCAGGCGCTGCAGGTTCTGCGCGACGCACTGGCCGATGGCGTCATCGTCGCCGCTGTTGCAGTCCTTGGGTTTGGTGGGGAGGTCGGGCACTTCGGGTATCGCGTGCAGGAAATTCATCGCCTCACGTCCGGCGGGTATCGCTGGACGTGGTGACGTGTGCGGTAAACAGCGCGACCCCGGCCCGTGCCGCATACATCGCCCACATCAGTTCAGCCGCTGCGCGAGCCTGGCGGCGTTTGCGGTGGAGGGTGAAATCGATGACGGTGGCGGATGTTTGCATGACGTAAATCTCTGGGGACTCAATGGCTCTACAGTAATCGGTGCCGCTTATTTCCATAAATACTGAGTTTGCATTTGGTAATTCTATTTTGGACTTAACGCCGATGGGGGCCTGTGCGTTCATCAACGGTGACCCGCCGCGCTTCACGGGCTTCCCACCACAGACCTTGTGCCGGACCGAGCCCGTCGCAAAAACGAATTCCAAGGATTTACCCCCATGCCCCCCGCGTTTCCGTTCACCTCCCGAAAAGCCTGGCCCTTGCTGGGCTTTGGCGCCGCCCTGAGCTTCAGCCCGGTTTCCCAGGCCGACGACACATTGCAACTGGCACCCGTCGAAGTCAGCAGCGCCGAACTCAGCGCCGACGAACTGGCCCAGACCCAGCTCAAGAGCGTGCCCGGCGCTACCAACTACATCGACATGGGCAGCGTCGATCAGGGGCGGGTGAGCACCAACGAGGACGTGTTCAAGTACCAGGCCGGTGTTTATGCCAAGGCGGCAAACAACGAAGGGGTGAAGCTTTCGATCCGTGGCTCGGGTATCAACCGGGGCCCAGGCGCCCACGCTTCCGGCCTGTATGAAACCTTCGACGGCCTGCCACTGACCGGCCCGGGTGGCACGCCCTACGAACTCAAGGACCCGTTGTGGCTCAGCCGCGTTGAAGTGCTGCGTGGCGCCAACGGTTTTGACCAGGGCGCATTGGCCCTGGGTGGGGCAGTCAATTACGTGACCCACACCGGCTACGACGCGCCCAGGCTGCAAGTACGCTACGAAGCCGGCAGCCATGGCTACGCGCAGCGGGAGATCAGTTCGGGCCAGGTGCTGGGGGATGCCGACTACTACATCAGCCTCACCGACTCGCAATACGACGGTTTCCAGGACCACAGCGCCGGCAGCGGCAAGGGCATCGCGGCCAACTTCGGCTACCGCTTCAACCCCGACCTGGAAACCCGCTTCTACTTTCGCTACCGCGAAACCGACAACGATTCCCCCGGCAAACTGACCCGCGACCAGATCAGCCACGACCCGCGCGCCGCCGCCAGCCTCAACGTGGCGCGAGACTCGAAACGCACGCAACCGGGCTCGACCTGGATCGCCAACAAAACCACCCTGCACCTGGACGACAACGCCCGGGTCGAGGTCGGGCTGGCGTATCACGATTATCCGATGGACCTGCGCGAGGGCACCAACCGTCTCAAGGTTGCCTACACCGACGTCAGCGGCACCCTGAATTACATCCGCCAGGACACTTTGTTCGGGCGTGACAGCAAGACCACCCTCGGCCTGCGCACCACCCAGGCGATGCCGAACAACGGCGGCTCGGAATTCGTGCGGATCCCCACCGGCAATACGGCGGACTACGCGCCCGGCACCAGGACCCGCGACTACAGCTACCTGGGTTCTGACAGCGTGCTGCATATCGGCAATGACCTGGAACTGCTGCCGGACCTGTGGCTGACCACCGGGCTGGCGGCGATCTACACCCGTCGTGAAACCGAAGTCAGCTACCCGCAGACCCACACACCCGTCAGCCAGCACGATTGGGATTACGCGCCAAGGGTTGGCCTGCGCTACGACTTCAGCCCCCAATTGCAGGTGTACGGCAACCTGAGTCGCTCGGTGGAACCGCCCCATGCGTGGTCGATGATCTGGGGTTCCAACAAGTACTTCCCCGTGGGCAGCGGCCCGGCCAGCGGTTTGCAACGTGAAGGGGTGAAGCTGAAAAACCAGACCGCCACCACCCTGGAAGTCGGCGGTCGCGGTGAAGCGTGGTTCGGTCAGTGGGACCTGGCGCTGTACCGCTCCGAGGTGCGCCACGAACTGCTCAGCGTCGAAACCCAGGCCGCGACGTCCACCACGTCCGCAATAATCGCCGAATCCAACGCCAGCCCAACCGTGCACCAAGGCCTGGAGCTGAGCCTGATCAGCCCGCTGTGGGACGGTGGCCGCACGGGCCAGCTCGCCCTGCGCCAGGCCTACACCTACAGCGACTTCCACTACCGCAACGACGACCGCTTCGGCGACAACACCTTGCCCGGCATCCCCAGGCACTACTACCAGGCGCAATTGCGCTACAGCCACCCTAGCGGTTTCTACACCAGCCTCAATGGCGAACATTCATCGCGGGTCGCGGTGGACTACGCCAACTCCTACTACGCGGCGGCCTACACACTGCTCGGCGCGACGCTCGGGTACGACGCGCCGAAGCACGACTGGCAAGCCTGGGTCGACCTGCGCAACCTGACCAACCGGCGTTACGCGAACACAGTCACGCCGGGTTATGACGACAAGGGGCTGGATGTGGCGCGGTCGACGCCGGGGGATGGCATGGGGGTTTACACCGGGGTTTCCTGGAGCTGGCGTTAATCCATAAAGTGTTTGATGCTGGCAGTGGGTGATTGCTGGCAAAGGGCACGTTCAGCGAACGAAGGCTGCATGCACCAGGCGCTGCAGCTGCGTTCGCTCCCACAGGCTCATCAGATCGAGCGGATTGGTGCCGTAACGTTGCCAGGTGTCCAGTGAACCTTGCCTGTTATCCGGTGCAATACAGCGCAGGCAGCACTCCATAGCCGTCCCGCAGGTTGACAGCGTGACCTGCCAGCCGTCGATGTCGACAACCATTTGCTCGTCGCTGGAGCTGACGGGTTTCAGCGTTCGAACCTCTAATGCCACGTCCTTGAGCAGTTGATAGGCCTCGCGGGTGGAGACCGTGTTGGCGAAGGTTGTCATGCGTGATGTCCTTGTATGAGTCGCAGAAGTGTCGCGTGCGCACTGGTCGCTTTCAAGGTGGGCACAGCAAGTCGCAGATTCGTTGCAACCCATCACTCCATCCTTGCTCCCCCTTCGTTTTACTGTCATCGTTCGCGCAATTGGTAATCTTTCTTGTTTGAGAAATTTTTGCGCATGCATGACTTTCCTGTAGCTGATGGTGATATAGCCCGTCGCCAGCAGACCATCACCACCCTCTACAGCGACCATCATTCCTGGTTGCACGGTTGGCTGCGCAAGAAACTCGGCTGCTCGCAACATGCCGCCGACCTGGCCCACGACGCGTTTATCCGCATCCTGCTGCTGGCCGACCCCCATACCATCAAGGAACCCCGCGCCTTCCTGGCCACCACGGCGGGGCGCTTGATGATCGATGGCGCGCGTCGGCGGCGCATCGAAAAGGCCTACATGGAAGCCCTGGCGATCCAAAGCGAAGATGCCGGCATGCCGGACCCGGCGGCGATTCATGTGGCACTGCAGGCCCTGGAACGCATTGCCGAAATGCTCATCGGCCTGCCCGCCAAGGCCCGTGAGGCATTCCTGCTCAGTCGCCTCGACGGGCTGACCTACAGCGAAATCGCCGAACAACTGCAGGTGTCTTCCAGCACCGTGAAGAACTACATCTCCAGTGCGTTGGTGCATTGCTATCACACCCTGCACGGGGCGGACCCGCTGTCGTGAGTTCCGAGCAGATCATCAGTGAAGCCGCCCGCTGGCTGACGTTGTTGCACGACGACCACGTGACCGAGGCCGACCGCGCGGCCTTCGAGAAATGGTGCCAGGCCGATCCACGGCATGCCGTCGCCATCGAGCGCATGCGCAGCCTGTGGGGCAGCCTCGACGAGTTGCCCGCCGCGCCGGCGCGCATGGCCCTGAACCGTGCATTTGCCCCACAGAAAACAAGGTTTGCCGCCCGTAGCACCCAGGCCGTCGCGCTGTTGGGTGTGTTGCTGTGCGGCTGGGCCGGGATAGAGCGCCTGCCGGTGTGGATGGCCGACCAACGCACCAGCGTGGGCGAACGGCGCCAGGTGGCACTGACCGATGGCAGCCAGGTACAGCTCAACAGCAACTCGGCACTGGACGTGAAGTTTGACGGCCACCAACGGGTGATCGAACTGTTGCAGGGCGAGATGTGGGTCGAGGTGGCCAAGGACGCGCAACGGCCGTTCGTGGTGCACACCGACCAGGGCACGGCCACGGCGTTGGGCACGCGGTTCCTGGTGCGCAAGGCCGAGGATGGCGCGACCGTGGTCACCGTGATCGAGTCCACCGTGGCCGTCAAAGGCACCGTTGCGGGCGACGTGAAAGTGCCGGCGGGGCAGAAGTCCACGCTCCAGGACGGCCGTGCCGGCACCCCACAACCCATCGGCAACGCCGACCCGGACGCCTGGACCCGTGGTTTGCTCAAGGTCGACGACCAGCCCCTGAGCGAGGTCCTGCAAACCCTCGCCGGTTACCGCCATGGGCTGGTGCGCTTTGATCCGCAGGCGCTGCAAGGGATGCGCGTGTCCGGGGTATTCAAGCTCGACGACACCGGCGCGGCATTGGCGTCACTGGCCGATAACCTGCCGATCAAGGTGGAGTACTTCACGGATTTGGTGGTGGTGATCAAGCCGCTGTAAAAAGTCTGAATAAAAACTGCTCTCATTCATACCCGATTTTCCGACATGGCCGTCATGACTAATAGAACCCCCATTTCCCAGGACTTCTCATGTCGCGCCTTGCTCGTCCTTTACAGCCATTGACCCTTTCAGTGGCGATGGCGTTTGCCGCCGTACCCCTGCTGACCGTTCAAGCGTCCTACGCGGCTGAAAGCGCTGCGTTCTCCATTCCCGCCGGTGACCTGAGCCAGGCCCTCAACAGCCTCGCCGAACAGGCGGGCCTGGTATTGGCCTTTGATTCGAGCCTGACCCGCGGCAAACGCAGCAATGGCCTGAACGGGCAATACAATACCGACGCCGCCCTGGCCCAAGTGTTGGCCGGCAGCGGCCTGCAAGCCCTGAAGATCGCCGACGACCGCTACCGTCTCGAAGCCATCCCGCACACCGATGGCGCCATGGAGTTGCAGGCCACCACCATCAGCGGCGCATACCAGTCGGAAAGCCCCACCGGCCCGGTGTCTGGCTACGTGGCCACCCGCAGCCTGTCGGGCACCAAGACCGACACCGCACTGATCGAAACCCCGCAGTCGATCTCCGTGGTCACCAAAGACCAGATGCGCGCGCAGAACGCCGAGAGCCTCAACCAGATCCTGCGCTACAGCGCTGCCGTGATCCCGGAAACCCGTGGCTCCACCGCCTCGCGTCTCGACCAGTTGACCATCCGTGGCTTCACCCCGGCGACCTACCTCGACGGCCTGCGCATGCCGTCGAGCCGGGATGCCTTGCCGCAAAAAGACGCCTTCGACCTGGAGCGCGTCGAAGTGCTGCGCGGGCCCGCGTCGGTGCTGTACGGGCAGGGCACCCCCAGCGGCGTGATCAACATGGTCAGCAAACGCCCGCTCGACACGCCGTTCCATGAAGTCGGCGTCGAGTACGGGACCTTCAACAAGAAGCGCACGACCTTTGACTTGAGTGGCCCGCTGGACGACCAAGGCGTGTATTCCTACCGCGTTGCCGGCCTGTTCGACGATGCCGACGGGCAGATCGAGCACACCGAAACCCGTCGCCAGTCCCTGTCCAGCGCCTTCACCTGGCGCCCGGACGAGAATACCTCGCTGACCTTGCTCGGGCACTTCCAGAAGGACCCCAAGGGCGCGTCCTACGGCTCGATGCCAGCCTGGGGCTCGGTGCTGCACAGCCCGACGGGGCGCAAGATCGACGTGGATTTCTACGACGGCGAGAAAAACTTCGAGAAGAGCGACCGCGAGTATTACTCCATCGGCTACGCCTTCGAACATCACTTCAACGATGTCTGGACCGTGCGCCAGAATGCGCGCTACCTGCGCAGCGAAGGGCAATACCGCAGCCTCTACAGCAACTACCTGGAGAGCGATTACCGCACCATCCGCCGCTCGACCATCGCCAGCGACGTGAACATCGACGCCTATGCCCTCGACAACCAGTTGCAGGCCAAATTCGACACCGGGCCGTTGCAGCACACCGTGCTGATGGGCGCCGACTACCAGAACACCAGCACCGACACCAAGTCGGGCAGCGGCGTGTACACGGCAGGGCCTACGCTGGATATTTTCGACCCGGTCTACGGCGCGGCCGTGCCGGTGCCGGCCTACACCAGCGACGCCACCTCGCGCAGCGAGCAAACGGGGGTGTACCTGCAAGAGCAGATGAAGTGGGACAAATGGGTGCTGTTGATGGGCGGGCGTTATGACTGGGCCAGCACCGACAACAGTACCCTGGCGATGACCACCCAGAAAAAGACCAAGTCGTCCCAGGACAGCAAGGCCTTCACCGGCCGCCTGGGCCTGGTCTACCTGTTCGATAACGGCCTGGCGCCGTATGTCAGCTACTCGGAATCCTTCCAGCCGCAATCCGGCACGGGCTACGGCGGTTCGACGTTCCAGCCGACCGAGGGCAAGCAGACGGAAATCGGCATCAAGTACCAGCCGCCGGGCAGCAACAGCTTCATCACGGCTGCCATTTTCGACCTCCGCCAGACCAACGTACCGACGCTGGACCCGGACGCTTCCCACCTGTGCAACGGCTCGCGTTGCCAGATTCAGGACGGTGAAGTGCAATCCCGCGGGTTTGAACTGGAAGGCAAGGCCAGCCTGAACGACAACCTGGATATCACTGCGGCCTATGCCTACCTGGATAACCGCATCAGCAAATCCAACAACACCGTGCGTTATGCGCCCATCAGCGACATCGGTGTCGGCCCGGCCATTGCGGCCGAAGGCACCACCACCTACGCGGTGCCGCGTCATACCGCGTCGGCCTGGGCGGATTACACCCTGCACGACGGCACGCTGAAGGGCTTCGGCGTAGGCGCCGGTACGCGCTATGTCGGTTCTTCCTGGGGCGATACCGCCAACACCCTGAAGGTGCCGGGCTACACCTTGTTCGATGCAGCGGTGCACTACGACATCCCGCACATCAATCGTCAGGGTGACAACCTGCGCCTGGCAGTGAACGCCACCAACCTGGCGAATAAAGAGTACGTCGCGTCCTGCTATTCCTACTCGTGGTGCTGGTATGGCTCGCAGCGTACCGTGCAGGCCAGTGCGACCTATCAGTGGTAAACACCCATTTACTGTAGGAGCGAGCTTGCTCGCGAAGAACCTGAGAGCAGCGCGCTAAGCCAGACACGCTGCGTTATCGTTAACGATTTTCGCGAGCAAGCTCGCTCCTACAGTGATCGTCAGTATTTTATGGGAGGTGGCCTTTTAACATCGCCGCCCACTCTTTATCATCCGCCCCCAGCAACTCCGGCCATGGAGACGCTCCATTCACTAAGGAAGTCGTAATGCACATTGGAAAAATGCTGGGGTTGGCCCTGATCACGTTGTCGATGGGCGGCTGCGCCAGCTTCACGAAAGACGAAGTGGCACCCGTCACGCTGCCATCGAAGGCCAGCTACGCCAACAAACCGAACGTCTACGTAGACTTCAAGTTCTACCAGGGCGAGCCGACAAATGCCGCCGCGGCCGAAGTCCCACAAGCGCGTGAGATGCTCAAGCCACAGCTGCAGAAAGTCCTGACTGACTCCGGCCTGTTTGGTCGCGTGACCCTGGATGAATTCCAGAAGCAGCCAGGCGATTACAGCCTGCGCCTGAAGGTCTACAACCATCCACCGGGTGGCGGCCAACTGGTACTGGCCTTTATCAGCGGCTTTACCTTCACCATCATTCCGGCGCTGGGGACTGATCAGTACACCATGAAGCTGGAATCGGTGGACGCACAAGGCCAGGCACTGAGCACCGGCTCCAACCACGACTCGATCAATACCTGGATGGGCATCTGGTTCATCCCGTTGATGGCCAATACGCCGAAAGACGCGGTGACCGATACCTTCACCCGCCAGGTCAATGCCCTGCTCAAGCAAATGGTCGACGGTAATAACCTGAAGTATTCGGCGCTGGATGCCGGCGTGCCACGGGCGTGACACGTAACTGAACGTTTGAAACAGCTGCGAGGGCAGGGTGGCCGATCCTCGCAGCCCAGGCCTTACTTAAGCGCCTTGATGAACAACGGGTCGCTGTACAGCGACTTGAGCAAATCCCGCACCATCGGGTTGTAGGCGTTGGCGGCATTCGGGATCGCAATGAACCCGAAGAACGAACTGGGCCAGGTGTGATTCACTTCCTTGGTCGCGTCGTACACCACGTCATTGCCCTTGAGCAGGGTAAACCGCGCGGCCAGGGTGCCGTTGCCGGAGCCCATGCCTGCCGACAGCGAATTCTTCACCACCAGCACTTGCAGATGACGTTCTGCTTGCGGGTTCAGCAGGCCTGCCAGTTGCAGTTCCTGGGTGATTGCAGCCTGGATATGCGCCGGGATGCTGCCACTGGGCGAGCGGATCGGGTTGGCACGTACAGACAACGAGCCTTCGCCCGACGCGGCCGTCACCTGGGCATTGCTGACGGGTTGCAGCGGCGCTGCCTGCTTGAGGACCTGGACGTTATCGAAGTTCGGCTCGTATTGCGTCATGGTGACGCCGCAGCCTTGCAACAGCAGCGCGAGCAATGGGGTCAACAGTAGAAGCTTTTTCACGGCGTTTCCTTGCGTGAGTGTGGGAGAGCGCCGCGATTATCGTCAGGCAATGGGCCATCGGCAACCAATAGTGGCAAAATGCCTGAATGGCAACGCTGTTACTCGGTTCGGTTTCAGGTCGGAAAATTCACCGATAAGGCAATTTGCTGGCCCCTTTGTAACAAAATCCTCGCCAAAATCACTTTTATTTTCAGGTGGTTAGGCGGGATGCAAATGCGCAATGTTGGAATCATGCTGATCGCCTGTTCCCTGGCGGGTGGGGCGGTTTCGGTTGAGGCACGGGAGCTGCGGGACAACGACAAGTACATGTGCAGTTGGGGGGCTGGCACCGCCGCCCGGGCCCAGGAATTGAAGCTGTCGGGCGTCTCGCTGTACGCCGCGCGGCAGAAGCTGAAGACCTACCAGTTCAAGAAACCCTGGATGCACATGATGGCCATGGGCATCACCGAACAGACCTACGACAGCCGTTCGCGGGTCAAGCCCGAGGTGATTCGCCAGAGTTTTTATCAGGACTGTTTGCGCTACAAGCTGGCGCGTAAATAACCCTTATTTATCCAGCAGCAATTGGAGCCTTGAGAACGACTGGTCGTAGTTGGGCTCCCACGGAAAGCGCCCTTGTTTGTCCGGCCAGACCATTTGCAACGCAGGGAAATCAGCTTTGATCGAGGCGTAGAACCAGCCGGCATAACCGAGGTACTCGCGGTAGTGCCTGCGGTCTACAGGAATGAAGGCGATGCGCATGCCTTCGGCAATATCGTCATAGGGCTTGTAGGTTTCATAGGCGGCTTTTGCACCGGCAAAGCGGATCGCGGCGATGTTCAGCAACTGCTGGGCAATCTGCGGGGGCAGCCCGAATACGATGATTTCCGGTTGGCCGAAGTTGGCGTAGAACCCCAGGGAGTAGGCGAACGAAGGCTCACCGTCTTCAGCCCGCACATGCACATGGTGCCAGCCGATCTTCTTGATATCCGCCAACACCTTCTCGTCATATTCCGAATCTGCCTTGGGCAACTGGAATCCCGGAAGCGGGGCCTTGGCTGAAGTGTTCATCGAGAACAATGAGGCGGCGAAGAGGGCGACGGCGCGAATGATGTTCATCAGAGTCCTTTCTGCGGGATCAGGGGTTGAAAGCGCGATGAGGCTAGCAGTGTTGGGTTCGCTCGGCAAAGTGACCGATGCACCGCCCAGTACAAAATCTGCGTAAGCCTGTCCAACTTCGCCCCGGAGCCCGTCCGCATACTGGCCCCAGGTAATCGAAGAGGCACATGCCATGACCCGCTACGTCATCACCCCCAACGAAACCCCGTCCCTCGCCATCCACGGCGACGACGCCCGCTTCCCGCTGCGCCGGGTGTTCTGTGTCGGGCGCAACTACAGCGAACATGCCCGCGAAATGGGCCACGACCCCGACCGCGAGCCGCCGTTCTTTTTCATGAAGCCAGCTGATGCCGTGGTGCCCGCCGAGGGCGTGATCGCCTATCCGCCGCTGACCGCCGATCTGCACCATGAAGTCGAGTTGGTGGTGGCCATCGGCAAGGGCGGCGTGGACATCGCCCCGGAAGATGCGTTTGCGCATATCTGGGGTTACGGCTTGGGCATCGACCTGACCCGCCGCGACCTCCAGGCCCAGGCGAAAAAGCTGTCGCGGCCGTGGGAATGGGCCAAGGCCTTTGATGAGTCGGCACCTTGCACTCCGCTGCGGCCGGTGAGTGCCGTCGGCCATCCGGTCAGCGGGCGTATCTGGCTCAAGGTCAACGGCGAGCAACGCCAAGTGGGCGACCTGGCGGACCAGATCTGGTCGGTCAGCGAGGTGATCAGCCATGCTTCCAAATCGGTGGCATTGAAGGCCGGCGACCTGATCTTTACCGGCACCCCGGCGGGCGTCGGCGCCTTGCAACCGGGCGATGTGGTGACCGCCGGGATCGACGGCCTGGCCGAACTGAGCTTCACCCTCGGCCAGGGTTGACGCTACAGTGGTGCCCAGGCCCCCCGAGAAACGTGTATGCCCGGCACCCGCATCACCACCTATGGCATGGAACAACGCAGCGACCGCTCCGACTTCTACATCCGCGACAAGCGGGGCAGGGCGGCGCTGACCAGCCCCCATCGCCACGAATATTTCCAGATCCAGATCAACCTGGGTGGCGACACCGTGCAGCACATCGGCGGCGCGGTGCGCCCGTTCCCGAAAAAGGCAATGGCCTTTATCCTGCCCCATCGCCTGCATGTGATTCCCCATCCCGAAGACGGCGACTTCATGCTGATCAATTTCAGCCAGGGCTTTTTCCTGCCGCAACTGACCTGCGACCCGCTGGATCTGGAAGACATCCCCATCGGCCAGGCGCCGGAGCTGTCGCCGTTCCGCTTCCAGGAGCAGTTGGACTTCATCCTCGACGACGCGGCCTTCGAAGAAGTCAAAACCTGGCTGGAACACATGCGCAGCCTGGACGCCCACCGCAGCTTCGGCGCCCGGGAGCGGCTCAAGGGTTACCTGTTCCAGTTGATCGGGCTGGTGTGCCAACAGTACGCCGAACCGCTCCAGGCGTTCGCCGCCAACAACGCCACCCGGCGTGGGCGCAAGGATGCCCTGGCCCGGGTGCAAGGCTACATCCGCGAGCATTTGCACGAGCCGTCGCTGAACCTGACGGATGCCGCGGCGGCGGCGTTTCTGTCGCCCAACTACCTGACCCACCTGTTGCGCAAGGAAACCGGCAAACCCTTCTCCCAGTTGGTGCTCGACCGGCGCATGCAACTGGCGCGCACGCTGCTGCTCAACAGCCCGCAGATGATCGGCGCGATTGCGCACCGTTGCGGGTTTACCGACGAGGCGTATTTTTCCCGGTGTTTCCGCAAGGCCCACGGGCTGGCGCCGGGGCAGTTCAGGCGCCGTGAGCAGGATTAACGCGCAATCCGGCTGACTGTTTTACAAATCCACCACAACCGATGTGTTTCAATTTACATACAATTGAGCGTCTCATCGGGAGGCGGTGCACATGGGTTCGGTTATACGGTTGGCAACTCCGGGCGATATCAATGCCATTTTCGACATTCGCACCGCCGTGGTGCAGAACCACTTAAGCCGCGAGCAGATGGCTGAGCTGGGCATTACCCCGCAAGTCGTCGCCGACAGCATGCGCGAGGCGCCTTGCGTATGGCTTGCCGAACTGGACGGCAGGCCTGTCGCGTTTGCAATGGTTGATCTTGCCGAAGGCGAGGTGTTCGCCCTGTTTGTATTGCCGTCTCACGAGAACCTTGGGTTGGGCCGCCAATTGATGGCAGTGGCCGAGGCCGCGCTGTTCGAGCACCACGACACGCTCTTCCTGATCACGGATGGGCGGGATCAGATCCGTGCCAACGGTTTTTACCAGCGGCTTGGCTGGGCAGTGGTCGACACGGCCGAGGGCGACGATGTTCGCTATCAGAAACACAAGGTGCAATGAGTGTATGAGTGAGCTGGAACCCCCTCAATCCAACGCCTTGCGCTATTTTGGCGTCGGCGTTCTATGTGTCGCGGTGTTGTTGGGGACTTATTTCGTTCGGCTCAATGCCCAGGTCGACCGGCAGCGGGAAGAGGCGGCGGAGCGCCTGGCGTTATGCCGTCAGGCAGCCAGTGTTTCGCGCGCCACGCCCCAGGACGAACTTGTGTTGGTGGATCCGTGCAAACACCTGTATCAGCACTATTTGAAGAAGCCCACGCACTTTTAATCAATAACCTTATTTTTATCGCGGAATTAAACAGCGAAGTTTGTTTAACGATGCACTGTTATTGCACCAAAAAGTGGCATTTCCAATAATCGGATCCATTAAAAAAGTGTGGTTATTGAATGACTTAGCGCTGTTTTAATCCGACGAAAGGTTGAAAATTATCTTGTTACAAGTTTTCCCGCTGGGTAATATAGCCGGGCGTTCACCTCCCACGGTTTATGCATTTTTAAATCCCAAGTTTCCATCAGCTACTTGGGATTTTTTTTGCCCGCGATTCGGCTTTTGTGTCAATCCGCCACGTTGGCAAACTCTGCACGCATCCGGCCATTGCGCTTGGCCTGGTACAGCAACTTGTCGACGGCTTCGACAAAGGCCAGCGCCCCGCTGCCCGGCGTTACCGTGCAAGTGCCTACGCCCAGGCTCAGTGTCAGCAGGTCCGACACCGCCGAGTGCTCATGCGCGATCTGCTGCTGGCGGATCAAGTGCAGGCAGCGTTCGGCCACGCGCCGTGCCGACTCGGCATCGGTTTCCGGCAACAACCACACAAACTCCTCGCCGCCGATGCGCGCAATGAAGTCCCGTGGCCGGTTGGCCGCCTGCGACAGCGTGCGTGCCACCTGGCGCAGGCATTCGTCGCCCTTGATATGCCCGTAGAGGTCGTTGTACTGCTTGAAATAGTCGATATCCAACAGGATCAGCGACAGCGGCAATTGGCTGCGCTGGGCGCTGGTCCATTCCCGCGCCAGCACGGTGTCGAACATGCGCCGGTTGGCGATGCCGGTGAGGCCGTCCTGGAACGAATACTCCTCCAGCTGTTTTTGCAGGCGAATCAGGTGTTCTTCGGTCTTCTTGCGCTCGCTGATGTCGAACATGAAGCCGATCAGCGCCTGCACCTCGCCGTCCTTGCGCTCCACGTGCACCACGTCGCGAATCCACACGTACTCACCGCTGGCGGTCAGCGCCCGGTAATCGGCTTCATGATCGACCCCGGCCCGGGACTGCGAGACGCAGAAGTTGACTACGTATTCGCGGTCATCCGGGTGCATGCGTTCCACCCAGTCGTCCACGGTGGCCCAGCTCTGCGGCGTCCAGCCCAGCAGCGCCTCGATCTGCGGGCCGATGTAGCTGAAAGTCATGGTTGCCCAGTCGATACGCCAGGGAATGGCCTTGGTCGATTCCAGCAACGTCTTGTACACAGCACTGTCGGGTTCGATCAAAGGTTCGATGCTCATGCGGAGTGCTCTCGGTGTCGGAAAAAAACCAGAGCATCTGGCCATCATCGCCAGGAAGCAAGCCCTTCGCGCGGCATCGGATAAGAGGGTGTCGGTGTGGTTTTTTTGGCGTCAGCCGGCCAGCGGTTTTAGCCGAAATGCGCACCAAGTATCACTTTTGCATTAATTCCCGGGCAGTTTGAAAAAGCTCATCTACCCTAGACGGATCACGTCCTCCGAGCCCCGTACAGGGAAGGGTGCCCGCATGATTTCGATCGCCGAGTTTCGCCACATCATGGAGTCGGGCTTCCTGCCCCTCGCCTGTGACTGCTCATTGAACAGCGACGGTTCGCTGCGCATCAACATCTTCGACCCGGCCTCCGGGCGCGTCGACCTGCTGCTGCCCCGTGTGTCGCCCCAGGGTCTGGACAGCATCCGTTCCATCTCAAACCTGATTGGCGAACTGCGCACCGAGATCAAGGCCGGGCGCAGGGGGTTTGCAGCGGTCAGTTAGCGGATCAGGAGATCGCTTGTGCCGTCGGGGTAGTCACTACCCCGTAACCGCGCCAGCAGCAATGCTCGCGGTGCCCCGGCAGGAACACGCAGCCGCCAAGGTTCATGAGCAGGACGGCGGCAACCAGCAGTGAAATTCGACGAGACATGGTGATTTCCTCAAGGTGATGGACGTCGCCAACCAACAGAACGCGCCTGTCGATTACCAACGGTTAACCCTTGAACGCGGCCACATGGATAATTCCGTCGCGGCCTTTCAACAATTTCATCAACTCCCCGCAAACCCTGGGCAATACTGGCCCTGCCTGCCGTCCTGAGCGGTCGCGATAAAAAGTTCTTTTTGTTGCGACGGATTTTCGGACACCTGCCGTTCAACCCTACAACTGCGATCACTGGCGATCGCCGATGAAGGAGTTGTCATGAGACTTGCACGACCGCTGGCCAAATTACGTTATGCCCTGTTGATCCCGCTGGCACTGGCCGCCCTGGTCAGCACGCCGACGTTTGCCCAGACCGAAGTGATCATCCGCGAAGCGCCACCGCCGATGCGCGTCGAGGCCGTTCCCGTCGAACGCCCTGGCTATGTGTGGGATCGCGGGCACTGGCGCTACGAAGGGCGCGGTTATGCCTGGGTACCGGGCCACTGGCAGCCGGTGATGCGCAACGCCCGTTGGGAACCTGGCCACTGGGAATCGCGCGGCCCCAACTGGTACTGGAGGGAAGGGCACTGGATCCGCTGAGCATTCCGTCAACCTGACCCTTAGCCACCGGACCGAGACTTGCCCTATTGAAAGACACTGATCCGGACGTTGAGCTGTTGGCCCGCATCGGTAACAACGAACCGGCGGCCATCAACGAAATGGTGACGCGCAAACTGCCGCGTTTGCTCGCGCTCGCCAGTCGGATCCTCGGGGATGCCGACGAGGCCAGGGACGTGGCCCAGGAAAGTTTCCTGCGTATCTGGCGCCAGGCTGCAAGCTGGCGCAGTGGCGAAGCGCGTTTCGACACCTGGCTGCACCGCGTGGCACTCAACCTGTGCCACGACCATTTGCGTCGGCGCAAGGAGCGCCCGTTGCGCGATGAGGAGGCGATGAGCGAGGTGGTCGACACAGCGCCTGCGCCCGATGAACAGCTGGAAGCGGCCGCCCGCAGTGAGCGCATGGCGGCGGCGTTGGCGTCGCTGCCTGATCGCCAGCGTGAAGCGATTGTGTTGCAGTATTACCAAGAGCTGTCGAATATCGACGCCGCGGCGCTGATGAACATCAGCGTCGAGGCACTGGAGAGCTTGCTGTCACGGGCCCGGCGCAACCTGCGCAGTTACCTTGACGACACACCCGGGCCCGCCCGCCCAGGAAGGGGAAAACCATGACGCCTGAACGATTTGCCCAATTGGCCGAGGCTTACGGCGGCCACTTGCACCGTTGGCCGCGCGCCGAACAGGCCGAGGCCCAGGCCCTGCTGGATGCAGGCGATGCCAGCCTCCTTGAGGTGCTGCATCAGGCGCGATGGCTCGACGGCCAGCTGGACGGCTATCAACTGGCACCCGTCGACCCGGCGCTGGCGCGGCAGATTCGCCAATCGTTTCCCCAGCGCCAGTCCTTCTGGGCGCGCTACGCCGGCTGGCTGTCGCCGGCCGGTTTTGTTGGCGTGGGCATCGCCGGGGTCGCCGCCGGAATCCTGGTGGCATCGTTGAGCGTGCCGTTGCCCATGCTTGGCCCTGAAGTACTGCCGAGTGTCTTCGACCAGGGCGACGCCGAAGTCGTCTTCACCGTCAACGCCGAGGAAAGCGAGCAATGACCCCGTCACCCAAGTACCTGAAGCCGCTGCTGGTTGTGTCGGTGTTGTTCAACGTGTTTTTGATCGGCGGTGTCGGCGGTGGCTTGTACCATTGGTTGGCGAACACCAAGCCCGCCGAGGCGGTGGTTAACCAGCATGG
This sequence comes from Pseudomonas sp. Ag1, assembly GCF_000278565.1. NCBI lineage: Bacteria > Pseudomonadati > Pseudomonadota > Gammaproteobacteria > Pseudomonadales > Pseudomonadaceae > Pseudomonas > Pseudomonas sp. Ag1. The sequence goes on along the minus strand of NZ_AKVH01000102.1, from coordinate 95,966 downwards.
CCTGCGCCAGGCGATGGTCAAGCTGCCGCCGGAACGGCGCAAGGAACTGCGCCAGTTGTTGCGCCAGAACCGCGCCGACAGTCAGCCGCTGGTACTTGCCGGGCGCGAGGCGCGGCTGGACGTGATCAAGCAACTGGAGGCGCCGACTCTCGACCGTGAGGCGTTGGTGACGGATTTGGGCAAGGCCCGGGAGGCGGACATGGCGCTCAGGGCGCTGGTGGACAACACCCTGGCGCAGTTCGCCAGCACCTTGCCCCGGGATGAGCGCCAACGGTTGGTGGAGGCGTTGTATATGAAGGGGCAGGCGAAGGGCAAGGTCGCCAGAAGTAACTGAGACGAGCGACGGATGATCGTTCCCACGCTCTGCGTGGGAATGCCGCCCCGGACGCTCTGCGTCCAGTTGGCGATGCAAGGTTCAAGTCTTGCGCAGTGGTGACGCGGAGCGTCACGGGATGCGTTCCCACGCAGAGCGTGGGAACGAGCATTAATAACCGAGACGGGCGACGGATTTTCCCGGTTGGCGGCGTTTAACCCGGGTAGGCCCGCCACTCAGGCGAAGGCCAGTCTCATTGGGGAACCGCGCCATGTCCCGCCTATTCAAAGCTACGCTGGCCGCCACGTTGATGGCGGCTGCGTTGTCCGGTTGTATTGTCGAGCCTGTTCATCCGCGGCGTCCGCCGCCTTTGGTCGAGGTGGTGCCGGTGGCGCCGGCGCCAGGGTATCAGTGGGTGCGGGGGCACTATCGCTGGGGGAACGGGCAGTGGTTGTGGGTGCCGGGGCATTGGCGGTACTGATCCACCACACGTTCAACTGCGACACCGAAACCCTGTGGGAGCTGGCTTGCCTGCGATGGCATCACCGCGGTCTTACTGACAGACCGAGGTGCCTGCATCGCGGGCAAGCCCGGCTCCCACAGGTGATAGGGGCTCTGTCAGGACTTTCCTGAATGTCTCCACCAGCGGCCGCAAGTTGATCCGATGCCACGCCGCCCACAGCGGCGTGGTGTAGGTCAGCCACGGCAGTTCTCGCAGCACAACGCCCGGCGGTGCATTGCGGCTCAAGCCCTTTTGCACCATCGCGACACCTAACCCCGACGCCACCAACCCCAACGCGGTAAACGGCTCGCTGGCTTCCATCGGAATCTGCGGGGTAAACCCTGCCCGAATGCACGCCGCAACAAAGTCATCCGCCGGGTTTGCACCCGCTTTGCGCTGCACGCCAATCCATTGCTGCTCGGCCAGATGCTCAGGCAGCAACTCGCTGACGCTGGCCAGCGGATGCTGCTCGGGCAGCGCCAGCAGCATCGGATCGTCCAGCACTTGCAATGCCATCAGGTCCGGGTCATCCGCCGCCGGTGGTTCACCCACCAGAGCGATATCCAGGCTGCGTTGGCGCAGGCCTTCCAGCTGTTCGGCGGAGGGCAGGTTGTACAGGGCGATATGCACGTTGGGCCGCGCGTCACGCAGTACCTTCAGGGCGTTGGGCAGCACCCCCGCGTGCATGGCGTTTTCGATGTAGCCGATGCACAGTCCGCCTTCTTCGCCTTTGCCCAATCGCCGGCCCAATGACTCCAGGCGGTTGGCGTGGGTCAGCAGCGCCTTGGTTTCGGCGAGGAACGTCTGGCCGTCGCGGGTCAGGCGGATGCGCTGTTGGCTGCGCTCGAACAGGGTCAGGCCCAGGCGCTCTTCCAATTGGGCAATCTGCCGGCTCAGGGGCGATTGGGAGATGTGCAACCGTTCGGCAGCACGCCCCACGTGTTCTTCTTCAGCGACTACAACGAAGTAGCGCAATTGGCGGAAGTCGATCATGTCAGACCTTAAGGGACTCAAGTTGGTCGCAGTATGTCTTGGACGGTCCGATCTCTGCAATCTACGATCTGCTCAACGGTCAACACAGCGACCTTGAACAATCTTGAGGATTTACCCCATGAGCTTGAAAGACAAACTGCCCGGCGTGCTGGGTTTTGGCACCGCCCCCTTGGGCAACATGTTCCGTGCGATTCCTGAAGAGGAGGCGCAAGCCACCGTTGAAGCAGCCTGGAACCAGGGCGTGCGTTACTTCGACACCGCCCCGTTCTACGGCTCGGGCCTCTCGGAAATCCGCCTGGGCCAGGCCCTGTCCAAGTACAACCGTGACGACTATGTGCTCAGCACCAAGGTCGGCCGGGTGATCCTGGATGAAGTGGAAGAAAGCGCCCGCGACCTCGGCGAGAAAAGCGGCGTGTTTGAACATGGCCGGCCGAACAAGATGGTCAACGACTACAGCGCCGATGCCACCCTGCGCTCCATCGAAGACAGCCTCAACCGCCTGCAAACCGACCGCCTCGACATCGTGTGGATTCACGACATCGCCCAGGACTTCTACGGTGATCAATGGCTGGACTACTTCAATCAGGCGCGCACCGGTGCTTTCAAAGTACTGACCCGCCTGCGTGAAGAAGGCGTGATCAAGGCCTGGGGCCTGGGCGTCAATCGGGTCGAGCCTTGCGAGTTGACCCTGGACCTGACCGAAGCCCAGCCCGACGGTTTCCTGCTTGCCGGTCGCTACACCTTGCTCGACCATGAACGCGCCTTGCAGCGCTTGATGGATGCAGCCCAGGCGCAGAACGTCGAGATCGTGGTCGGTGGCCCTTACAGCTCCGGGATCCTGGCGGGCGGCGCACATTTTGAGTACCAGAAAGCCAGCCCGGCGATCATCAGCAAGGTCGAGCAGATCAAGGCGATTGCCGCGGCCCATGGCGTGAGTGTGAAAGCCGCTGCACTGCAATTCTCCCTGGCTCACCCGGCAGTGGCCGCAGTGATTCCGGGTGCCAGTCGTCCGGGGCGCATTGCTGAAGACGTCGCGGCGTTGTCAGAGAAGATTCCCGCAGCCTTTTGGCAGGCCCTGCGCGAGGCACGATTGATTTCGGCCCGTGCACCGTTGCCGCTCTAACCACAGGAACGCGAACATGAAAATTGATATCAGTGGCAAAGTCGCAATCGTCAGTGGCAGCACCGCCGGCATAGGCCTGGGCATCAGCCAGGCGCTGGCGCAATCCGGCGCTACGGTGGTGGTGATCGGGCGTGAATCGGGCAAGGTCGACGAGGCGCTGGCGACCATTCGCCAGGCCGTGCCCGGCGCGGATCTGCGTGGGCTGGTGGCGGACCTCGGTACGGCCGAGGGCGCTGAAAAGCTGTTCGCCGCCGAGCCGCGCGCCGACATCCTGGTGAACAACCTCGGGATCTTCAACGACGTCGATTTCTTCGACGCCCCCGACAGCGAGTGGACGCGTTTCTACGAGGTCAACGTGATCTCCGGTGTGCGTTTGTCGCGGCATTACACGCCGGGCATGGTCGAGCAGGGCTGGGGCCGGGTGATCTTTGTGTCGTCGGAATCCGGGGTGGCAACGCCGGCTGACATGATCAATTACGGCGTGACCAAAAGCGCCAACCTGGCGGTGTCCCATGGCTTGGCCAAACGCCTGGCGGGCACCGGGGTGACGGTCAATGCGATCCTGCCGGGGCCGACCTTTACCGATGGCCTGGAGCACATGCTCAAGGACGCCGTGGCCAAGTCCGGGCGCAGTGCGCGGGACGAGGCGGATGTGTTTGTGCGCAATGCGCGGCCGACGTCGATCATCCAGCGCGCAGCGAATGTGGATGAAGTGGCGAATCTGGTGGCGTACATTGCTTCACCGTTGTCCTCTGCCACCACCGGTGCCGCGTTGCGGGTCGACGGCGGTGTTGTCGACAGCATGGCGATCTGATTTTTCTTGAATGGTTTGGAGTGTTAATCGTGGCAAAAGCATCTGCTGTTATTGAAATCCCGGTTTCGGCCGAACAGGTTTGGCAATTGGTCGGCGGCTTCAATTCGCTGCCGGACTGGCTGCCCTTTATCGTCAAGAGCGAGCCGAGTGAAGGCGGGCGCGTGCGTCATCTGCAAACGGCGGATGGTGGTGTGGTGGTGGAGCGGCTGCAACGCTTTGATAACGCGGCGCGTACTTACAGCTACTCCATCAGCGAGTCGCCGTTTCCGGTGAGTGAGTATTTGGCGACGTTGAAGGTTGAGGCGTTGACGGACAGCACCGCCAAGGTCACCTGGTCGGGTGTGTTTACCCCGGTGGCCGGTGTGACGGATGCGGCGGTGGAGGAGTTGTTTACCGGTGTCTACAGCGGCGGGCTGGATGCGTTGCGCGGTAATTTTCCGGGCTGAATGAAGATCAAATGTGGGAGCGGGCTTGCTCGCGAATGCGGTGGATCAGTGCCAGATGGGTTGACTGACACTCCGCATTCGCGAGCAAGCCCGCTCCCACATTGGTTTTGTGGTGTTCTTCAGGCTTCAGGCTTCGGGCATCAGTTGTTGGCGGCATTCGAGGATCAGCTTTGCGCCGCCTCGTTCGCTGCTGCCGACTTCCAGCTTGAAACCGTGCAGGTTGATGATCGCGGCCACAATCGACAGCCCCAAGCCAAACCCGCCTTGCTGTTGATTGCCTTCGTCCACCCGGTAAAACCGCTGGAACACTGCCGCACGTTCAGCTGCGGGAATCCCGGGGCCGGAGTCCAGGACTTCAATGCGGGTGCTGCCGGCATCGTTCACGCCGCGCAAAATCACTTCGCCGCCCGGCGGGGTGAATTTGATCGAGTTGCTCAGCAGGTTGGCCAGGGCTTCGAACAGCAGCGCGCGGTCACCGGTGATCCAGGGCAATGAGTCCGGCACTTGCAGCAGCAATTCCATCTCGCCTTCTTCTGCCAGGGGCAGGTAGAAGTCGTGGAGTTCCTGCAGCAAGGGCAGGGGATCAAGCACCAGGAAGCCCGAGCGGCGCTGGTGGTCTTCCAGTTCGGAAATCCGCAGCAGGCCGCGAAAACGCGCCATCAAGGTGTCGGTCTCGGCGATGGCCGCGTCCAGTTGCAGGGCGTGGGGCGCGTCTTCATCAGCCTGTTGCTGGATTCGGTACAGCTGCGCCCGCAGGCGTGTGAGCGGGGTGCGCAAGTCGTGGGCGATGTTGTCGCACACGCCCTTGACCTCGTTCATCAGCTTCTCGATACGGTCGAGCATCGCGTTGACGATGGCCGCCAGCATGTCCAGTTCGTCGCGTCGGTCGGACAATGGCAAACGGTGAGTCAGGTCGCCGGCCACGATGGCTTCGGCACTCGCCTGGATCCCGCGAATCCGCCGCAACGGGCGCCGCCTGAGCAGGTGCCAGCCGGCCGCGCCGGGAATGATCGTCAGGGTGATCCCCCACAGCAAGGCGTGCAGGATGATCCGCGTCACGCCGAACAGCGAGCCGTTGGCCCGCACCAGGATCAGCCAGCGGCCGTCTTCGGTGTGGGTGGCTACGGCGTCGCAGCTGTCGCGCGGCAGTTTCGGGTCGTCGGAGTCGATGCAGTTGGCCAGGGCGTGGATGTGTCCGTCCATTGGCAGGTCGGGCGGTATCACGCGGATCGGGCCGCTGATGGGGTTGAACTGATTATCGAACAGGCCGTAGGCGTCAACGCCCTTCATGTCGAAGGTCATGCTGGTGGTCAGGGCTTCCACCAGCTCTTCGCCGTCAAACCGCTGGAACAGGTGCTGGCGCTGCATCAGGGAGTGGCGTGAGAGGTCGCCCAGGTAACCGGACACCTCGTAGTACAGCACGCCCATGAGGATGCAGCTCCAGGCCACGAACAACGAACTGTAGAGCGCCAGCAGCCGGCTGCTGGAAGAGCGCCAGCCTTTAGAGGGGTTCAGCAATGACATACCCGGAACCTCGTACCGTGCGGATCAGCGGCGTGAGGCCCGGCGGGTCGATTTTTTTGCGCAGGCGACCGATGTGCACGTCGATCAGGTTGGTGCCCGGGTCGAAGTGATAACCCCAGACTTCCTCGAAGATCATCATCCGCGAGAGGATTTGCCCGGTGTTGCGCATCAGGAATTCCAGCAGTTTGTATTCGGTCGGCAACAGGCTCAGGGGCTGTTCGGCACGGCTGGCTTCACGGCTGATCAGGTTCAGTTCCAGATCCGCCACGCGCAAGGCAGTTTCGAACTCCTTGACCGTGCTTTTGCGCCGCAGCAGCACTTCGACGCGGGCGGCCATTTCGTCGGAGGCGAACGGTTTGGTCAGGTAGTCATCACCACCGGCCCGCAGGCCGCGTACCCGTTCATCCACATCGGAGAGGGCGCTGATCATCAGGATCGGCGTGGATACGCCGATGGTGCGCAGAGTGGTGACGATGGCCAGGCCATCCAGTTCCGGGAGCATGCGGTCGAGGGTGATCAGGTCGTAATCACCGCTGACGGCACGGACCAGGCCTTCGCGGCCATTGTCTACCCAGTCTACGTCCAGTCCATGGCTACTCAGCTCGGCAACGATCTCGCGGGCCGTTACGGCGTCGTCCTCGATGGTCAAAATGCGGGTCATAAGGATTACCTGGTGAGCGATTCACACTGAAGTGCGGGCATTTTGCCAAGAAATGATAGCCCGCTTCCTAAATAAAAATTTATGTAGGCACAAACGACACAATTCACCATAACCCGCTGAATCTGAACGAACGCTGTGTGTGTAGGATTTTTTGCATGCCACGGCGTGCGTACGGGTTATTTCCTACGAGGAATGCAATACGCCCGCCGCTCCAGGCCATTTCTTGCAAGTTGCATGGTTCAAATTAGTTCAACTTAATTAAGTTGTTGAAATATATGAAATTTTAATTTTCGAGCTTCTGGCACGTCGCCTGCACTGTCCCTTTTGAGACTTGTAACACTATTTTTCATGCCTGGAGCAAAACAACAATGATTACATCCTCATCCACGCTGCAAGAGTCGAGCACGCTCTCCGGGGTTTCCTGGGGCGCGATCTTTGCCGGGGCCGCTGCCGCGGCTGCGCTGTCCTTGATTCTGGTACTGCTGGGCTTCGGCCTGGGCTTTTCGGCGGTGTCGCCGTGGGCCGACAGTGGCATCAGCGCCAAAGGGCTTGGCATTTCTACCATTGTCTGGCTGGCGGTTACGCAAATCATCGCGTCGGGGATGGGCGGTTACATCGCCGGTCGCCTGCGGGTGAAATGGGCCAATATGCACGGCGATGAGGTGTACTTTCGCGACACCGCCCATGGCTTCCTGGCCTGGGCCGTGGCGACACTGGTGACGGCGGTGCTGATCGTCGGTTCGGTCAGCAGTGTGGTCAGCGGTGGTGTGAAGGCCGGTGCCAGTGTGGCCTCGGGTGCCGTCAGTGGCATGAGCCAGGTGGCTGGCGCTGCCTCCAAGGGCGAAGACTTTGGCTACTACGTCGACAGCCTGTTCCGTGATGATCGCCCGGCCGCCGTCAGTGATGACGCGGTGCATGGTGTGGTCGCTCGCATCTTCGCTCGTACCGTGAGCAACAATGGTCAGCTGGCACCTGAAGACCGTGCGTACCTTGCACAGTTGATCAGCCAGCGGACCAACCTCAGCCAGGCCGATGCCGAGGCGCGTGTTGACCAGGTCTATGGCCAGGCTCAAAAAGCCCTGGATGACGCCAAGTTGAAAGCCAAGCAGGCTGCCGACACGGCTGCAAAAGTGGCTGCCTACACGTCGCTGTGGACCTTCGTGGCGCTGTTGATCGGTGCGTTTTTTGCCAGCCTCGCTGCAACCTTTGGTGGTCGTCGCCGGGATGCCGTGGTGTATCTGGAAACCACTCCCCACACCACTTCCGTTCGTTAATTCAAGGAGAACGTCATGCGCTCATTACTGCTGTTTTTCCTCGGTGTGCCTATCCCGGTCATTATCCTGATCGCGATCTTCATGCACTGATCCTCAGGCTTGCTCGGTCCCCATGTGGAGCGGGCTTGCTCGCGAAAGCGGTGTGTCAGTCACATATGGATTGGCTGATACACCGCTTTCGCGAGCAAGCCCGCTCCCACATTTTGTTTTGTGTCGTTGCTGCATTCCGGGCGAAGGCGAAATCTCCGGATTTTGTTAATTGTTGCTTAACCGCCTTTTGGCTAAGCTCCCGTCCCATGAGCCGCTATCTGCGTTTTTTCCTGGTGCTGATGTTGAGTCTTGCGCTTCCCCTGACCGGGATGGCGGGTGTGCCGTCGAGCACCGAGCCGTGCCCGATGCAGATGTCCGACATGCAGATGATGAGCGACATGGCCCCTGACTGTTGCCAGGACGGCGCAGCCGCTGACCACGGCAAAAGCTGCAAGCCCGGCCAGGAGTGCAAGACCGGCGGCATGCTGCAATTGTCGATGCCGGTGCTCAAGGCCCCGGTAACTGCCTCCAATGCGCTGGTCGTCAGCGTCTCTTCCGACTTCATTCCCGACCGCACGCCGTCCGGCGTCTGGCGCCCGCCCCGTCGCTGAATCCTGTTGCACCTGAAGACTCGTCCCTGAACCGGGACGGCCTTGCTGTGGGCCGCGTAAAGCGGTGCGCAGCGCAACAGAACAGGACACTTCAAGATGAATTTCCTATGCGTGCGTGCCCTGGTGATGGGCGTGCTGGCGTGGCCGACGCTGGCGTCTGCGCTGACCCTGGATGAGGCCTTGCGCCTGGCGCAAAACAACGCGCCGTCGCTGACGGCTGAATCCTCCAAATTGCAGGCCGCGACCCAGGCGGCGATTCCGGCCGGCGAACTGCCGGACCCGAAACTGGTAGTAGGCCTGCAAAATTTCCCCGTCGGCGGGCCCAATCGCGGCACGTTGTATGGCGATGACATGACCGAGCAAATGATCGGCATCCAGCAACAAGTGCCCAGCCGCGACAAGCGCAAGGCACGGGTTGAGTTGGCGTCGGCCAGCGTGGACACGGCTGCCGCCGAAGGCCGGATCGAGCGCTTGAATGTGCGTCAGGCCACCGCCCAGGCGTGGATTCGCGCCTATGCGGTGGAGCGTAAAGAGGCGCTGTTCAAGGACTTCTATCAGCAAAATCGCCTGCTGCAAGACACCGTACGTGCGCAACTGGCCGGCGGTCGCGGGCAGCCTTCCGACGTCGTGATCCCGAAGCAGGAAGCGTCTGACCTGGCCGAGCGCGAGGATGAGCTGATCCAGCAACGCGTCCAGGCCCGGGCGGCCCTCAAGCGCTGGATCGGCCCGGCCGCCAGTGAAGCCCCCAGCGGGCAATTGCCGAACTGGAAAATCGACACCACCGGCTTCACCCACAACCTGCACCAGCACCCGGTTCTGCAAGCCTTTGCACCGCGCACCCGCGAGGCCGAAGCCCGGCTGAACGAGGCCAAGGCGCAAAAGACCTCGGACTGGAGTTGGGAAGTGGACTACCAGCACCGAGGCCGTGAGTACGGCGACATGGTCAGCCTGCAATTCACCTTCGATTTGCCGATCTTCCCCGGTCGCCGACAAAACCCCGGTATCGCCGCCAAGCAGGCCGAACTCGACCAACTGGACGCCGAACGCGAAGCCAAGACCCGTGAACATACCCAGGAACTCGAAGACGACCTGGCCAACTACCAGCGGCTGGACCGCGCCGTGCAGCGCAGCCAGGACAGCCTGGTGCCGCTGGCCGAGGAGAAATTGTCGCTGAGCCTGGCGGGGTATCGCGCGGGCAAGGGCGACCTGATGAGCGTGGTCAGCGCCCGCCGCGAGTGGGTCGAGGCGCGCTTCAAACAGATTGATGCCATTGAACAGCGCGCCCTGACCGGCGCCCAGCTGTATTTTGCTTACGGGGAACCCGCCAATGAATAACCGAATCGTGAATATGGCCCTGTTGGGCGGCGTCCTGCTGCTGGGTCTGGGTGGCGGCTATTGGCTGGCGCAGACACGCGAGGCACAGCCGGCCATGGTCGGGACGATGCGGGCGCCGGACGAGAAAAAGGCGCTGTACTGGTACGACCCGATGTACCCGCAGCAAAAATTCGACAAGCCGGGCAAGTCGCCCTTCATGGACATGCAACTGGTGCCGCGCTACGCCGGTGGCGCCGAGGAGAGTGCGGCGATTCATATCGATTCGAGCCTGACCCAGAACATCGGTGTGCGTCTTGCGAGCGTCAGCCGTGGGGTGCTGGCGTCGAGTCTTGAGCTGTCGGGAATCCTTGCGTTCAACGACCGCGATGTGGCGGTGGTGCAGGCGCGGGCTGCGGGATTTGTCGAGCGGGTTTACGCCCGCGCGCCGGGGGATATGCTCAAGGCCCAGGCGCCCCTGGCGGACATTCTGGTGCCCGAATGGGCCGCCGCTCAGGAAGAGTTCCTTGCTCTGCGACACAGCGATCCAGGTTTGTTGGCTGCCGCCCGCCAGCGTCTGCGCTTGAGCGGAATGCCTGCCGGGTTGATCACGCAGATGGAGCGCAGCGGCCGGGTGCAATCGGTGATGACCATCACCACCCCGCTGGGCGGCGCGTTGCAAACCCTCGACGTACGCGAAGGCATGACCGTCGCGGCGGGCCAAACCCTGGCGCGGGTCAATGGCCTGGGCACCGTGTGGCTGCAGGTCGCCGTGCCTGAAGCCCAGGGCGCCGCGCTGGCCGTTGGGCAAACGGTCGAGAGCCGTTTTGTCGGGTTGCCGGGACAAGTCGTCAAAGGCACCGTCGCCGCGATTCTGCCGGCAACTGCCATGGACAGCCGCACCGTGCAGGTTCGGGTCGAACTGCCCAACCCTGACGGTATGTTGCGCCCCGGTATGACCGCCCAGGTGCGCCTGGCCCAATCCAGCGGCCAATCGGTGCTGTTGCTGCCGAGCGAGGCGTTGATTCGCACCGGCAAACGCGTGCTGGTGATGGTGGCCGAGGAGGGCGGGCGATATCGCCCGGTAGAAGTCCAGGTGGGTGCAGAAAACCAGGACAACACCGTCATCCTCGCCGGCCTGCAGGAAGGCCAGCAGGTGGTGGCCTCCGGTCAATTTCTGCTGGACTCCGAAGCAAGTTTGAAGGGAATTACCACTCAATCGTCCGGCGGTTTTTCAGATGAGGGGGCCATGGACGGCATGAGCATGCAACCGGGAGCCCGGCCATGATCGCCCTGTTGATTCGCTGGTCGGTGGCCAACCGCTTTTTGGTGTTGTTGGCGACTTTATTCGTGACGGCCTGGGGTTTGTGGTCGATCCAGAACACCCCGGTGGACGCCTTGCCGGACCTGTCGGATGTGCAGGTGATCATCCGCACGCCTTACCCGGGCCAGGCCCCGCAGATTGTCGAGAACCAGGTCACTTACCCGATGACCACCACCATGCTCTCGGTGCCGGGGGCGAAGACCGTGCGCGGCTTTTCGTTCTTCGGCGACAGCTACGTCTACGTGCTGTTCGACGAGGGCACCGACCTGTATTGGGCGCGCTCGCGGGTGCTGGAATACCTGAGCCAGTTGCAGGCGCGTTTGCCGGCATCGGCCAAGCCGGCGCTGGGCCCGGATGCCACCGGTGTCGGCTGGATCTACCAGTACGCGCTGGTGGACCGCACCGGCAAACACGACCTGGCGCAACTGCGCTCGTTGCAGGACTGGTTCCTCAAGTTCGAGCTCAAGACCCTGCCCAATGTCGCCGAAGTGGCGACTATCGGCGGCCAGGTCAAGCAGTACCAGGTGCAGATCGACCCGCTGGCCCTGGCCAGTCGCGGCATCACCCAGGCCCAGGTGGTGGAAGCCATCGGCAAGGCCAACCAGGAAACCGGCGGTTCGGCGCTGAACATGGGTGAGTCGGAATACATGGTGCGTGCGTCCGGCTACCTGAAAACCCTGGAGGACTTTCGCGGCATTCCCCTGCGGCTCGACACCCACAACGTGCCGGTGACCCTTGGGGATGTAGCGACGATCCAGCTGGGCCCGGACATGCGCCGGGGCATCAGTGAACTGGATGGCGAAGGCGAGGCGGTGGGCGGCGTGGTGATCCTGCGCAGCGGCAAGAACGCCCGCGAGGCCATCGCGGCGGTCAAGGCCAAGCTGGAGCAACTGCAAACCAGCCTGCCGCCCGGGGTGGAAATCGTCACCACCTACGATCGCAGCAAACTCATCGATCGCGCCGTGGACAACCTCAGCCACAAGCTGCTCGAAGAGTTCCTGGTGGTGGCGCTGGTGTGCGGGATCTTCCTGTGGCACCTGCGCTCCTCGCTGGTGGCGATCATTTCGTTGCCGGTGGGGGTGTTGATTGCCTTTATCGTCATGCGCTTCCAGGGCATCAACGCGAACATCATGTCCCTGGGCGGGATTGCGATTGCCATCGGCGCGATGGTCGATGGCGCGGTGGTGATGATCGAGAATGCCCACAAGAAAATCGAAGCCTGGCACCACGCGCATCCGAACCAGGAGTTGAAGGGGGAGGCGCATTGGAAGGTCATCACCGATGCGGCAGTGGAGGTGGGGCCGGCGTTGTTTTTCTGCCTGCTGATCATCACCTTGTCGTTTATCCCGGTGTTCACCCTACAAGCCCAGGAAGGCCGCTTGTTCGGGCCGCTGGCCTACACCAAGACCTATGCCATGGCCGCTGCGGCGGGGTTGTCGGTGACCCTGATCCCGGTGCTGATGGGCTACTGGATTCGCGGGCGTATTCCCGATGAGCAACGCAACCCGCTGAATCGCGGCCTGATGAAACTCTACCAACCGGCCCTCGACGCGGTGTTGCGCTGGCCGCGCATGACCTTGCTGGTCGCGCTGCTGATGGTCGCCAGTGCGCTATGGCCGGTGTCGCACCTGGGCGGTGAATTCCTGCCGCCGCTGGATGAGGGTGACCTGTTGTATATGCCGTCGGCGTTGCCTGGTTTGTCGACGCAAACTGCCGGCGCATTGCTGCAACGTACCGACCGCTTGATCAAGAGCGTGCCGGAAGTCGCCCACGTGTTCGGCAAGGCCGGCCGCGCCGAAACCGCCACCGACCCGGCGCCGCTGGAAATGTTCGAAACCACCATCGAGTTCAAGCCGCGAGACCAATGGCGGCCGGGCATGACCCCGGAAAAACTGGTGAAGGAACTCGACCGGGTGGTGCAGGTGCCGGGGCTGACCAACATCTGGATTCCGCCGATCCGCAACCGCATCGACATGCTCGCCACCGGGGTCAAAAGCCCGATCGGCGTCAAGGTCGCGGGTTCCAGCCTGATGGACATCGACGCCGTGACCCAGGCCGTGGAAAAGGTTGCCAAGACGGTGCCCGGCGTCAGCTCGGCGCTGGCGGAACGCCTGACGGGCGGGCGCTACATCGACGTGGATATCGACCGCCCGGCCGCCGCGCGTTATGGCCTGAACATCACCGATGTGCAGTCCATTGTCTCCGGGGCGATTGGCGGGGAAAACATCGGCGAGACCGTCGAAGGCTTGGCGCGGTTTCCCATCAACCTGCGCTACCCGAAAGAATGGCGCGACTCGGTGAGCGCGTTGAGCAACCTGCCGATCTATACGCCGTCGGGCAGCCAGATCACCCTGGGCACCGTGGCCAGGATCAAGGTCAGCGAAGGCCCGCCGATGCTCAAGAGCGAAAACGCCCGGCCTTCCGGCTGGGTGTACATCGACGTGCGCGACCGCGACCTGGCGTCGGTGGTGAAGGACTTGCGTGAAGCGATCAACCAGAACGTGCAACTGCAACCGGGCATGAGCCTCAGCTACTCGGGGCAGTTCGAGTTCCTGGAGCGGGCCAATGAACGCCTGAAACTGGTGGTGCCGGCGACTTTGCTGATCATCTTCGTGCTGCTGTACCTGACGTTCCGGCGGGTGGATGAGGCGCTGCTGATCCTCGCCACGTTGCCGTTCGCGCTGACGGGTGGGGTGTGGTTGCTGTACTGGCTGGGCTTCAACCTGTCGGTGGCGACGGGTGTTGGATTTATCGCGTTGGCGGGGGTGTCGGCGGAGTTTGGCGTGATCATGCTGCTGTATTTGAAAAACGCCTGGGCCGAACGCCAGGGAGGAGGGGACCAGGCCCTGCTGGAAGCCATCACCGAAGGTGCCGTATTACGCGTGCGGCCCAAGGCGATGACCGTGGCCGTAATCATCGCCGGCTTGCTGCCGATCCTTTTAGGCGGCGGCACCGGCAGCGAAGTCATGAGCCGGATTGCCGCGCCCATGATTGGCGGCATGCTCACAGCGCCCTTGCTCTCCCTGTTCGTCATCCCGGCGGCATATAGGCTAATGCGCAAATCCAAAAGCTAACGACAATCAAATGTGGGAGCGGGCTTGCTCGCGAAAGCGGTGTGTCAGTCGCCAGATGCCGTGGCTGACCCACCGCGTTCGCGAGCAAGCCCGCTCCCACATTTAGACCTCATTCAGCCCGACCCACCGCTCCTCCTTGGCCGCCACCCGAATCGCCGCCGCCAACCGCTCAACCTCCCAAGCCGCCGCAAAATCCGTCCCGTCACTGCCCTTGCCGGCCAACGCCATCACCAACTCATGCACCTCCAGCGTCTTCAACTCGTTGTACCCCAACTGATGCCCCGGCGCCGGACTGAACGCCGCATACCCTGGCAACGAAGGCCCCGCCAACACCCGCTGAAACCCCTCCTGCCCAACCCGAAACAGCTGCAATTCATTCAACCGTTCCTGATCAAACAACAACGTGCCCCGCGTGCCACTGATCTCAAAGCTCAGGTGATTCTTATACCCATGCTTCAGCCAGCTACTGCTCACCGTCCCCCGTGCCCCATTGGCAAACCGCAACAACGCATGCACCTGGTCATCCACCGCAATCTCCCGCAGCGTCTCACTCCCGGCGGTGGCAGGCCGCTGCCCGTGCACCGTTTGCGTATCGGCACACACACTCACCACATCCCCCACCAAATACCGCGCCATGGACAGTAAATGACTGCCCAGATCCGCCAACGCACCGCCGGCATGTCCCACCTCACAGCGCCACGACCACGGCGACGCCGAATCCGCCATGAAATCCTCGCTGAACTCCCCCTGAAAACTGATGATCTCCCCCAACTCACCGCGGGCGATCAACTGCCGGGCCAAACCAATCATCGGGTTGTGCTGATAGTTGTAACCCACCCGCGTCACCACCCCGGCCTTGCTCGCCGCATCACGCATCGCGGCCGCCTGCTCCAGGCTCACCGCCAGCGGCTTCTCGCAATACACCGCCTTGCCTGCCGCCAGTGCAGCCATGGCCATGGGGTAGTGCAAATGGTTGGGAGTAGTGATGGCGACAACATCCACCTTGGGATCGTCAATCAACTGCTGCCAGTCGCCATGGGCCTGGGCAAACCCCCAGTCAGCGGCGCAGCGTATTGCGCGCTCGGTATCGGCATCGGCCAGGGCGGCCAGCGTGAGCTTCACCGGCAGCTCGAACACCGCCCGCGCGTTATTAAACGCCAAGGCGTGGGCACGCCCCATAAAGCCTGTACCAATCAGGCCGATTCCAAGTTCGCGCATAGCCGGGTTCCTTCGAATTATTGTATTGAGAAGCCTATTTATGGAATAAATATTCCCAAAACTCAACACATAGAATAAAAATTCATTCCAGGGCTCTCCATTCATCCCGTGGCGAGGGAGCTTGCTCCCGCTGGGCTGCGCAGCGGCCCCAAAAAGCGTAGGAGCGCTGCGCACTCCAGCGGAAGCAAGCCCCCTCACCCCAACAGCCCCCCTCCACGGATCACCGCCGCTGATAGCACTACATTCAGCACCGACCCAAACCCCTCCAGTTAACAAAACATAACGTAGCGCCGATTGTCAGACGATTCCAAAGCCCGCTAGGATGGCCCAGCTTGCCCAAGGCGCTCTAGATTGCAGGTTTCAGGGCTCCCCACGGCAAGACGACCTAACAATAATAAATGGGAGAAAGGTCTATGAGTGAGCCTGTCATGGGTGTGGTGTTTTTCCGCCCGAAGGCCACGCGCAGGGTCGCATTGCTGGCCACAGCGCTCTCGTTGCTGGGGGTTGTCGCGTTGTCGACACCGGCCCATGCCGCCACAGAAACCACCGCCGCCGCGGTGTTCGCCATTGACTCCCCCAAGGCCGCCAAAAGCCTGATGATCGACGTGGTCCACGCAGGCAAGCGCCTGGTCGCGGTCGGTGATCGCGGGCACATCCTCTATTCCGACGACCAGGGTGTCACCTGGACCCAAGCCAAAGTCCCCACCCGGCAACTGCTGACCGCCGTGTTTTTCGCCGACGACCAACACGGCTGGGCGGTGGGCCATGACGCACAGATCCTCGCCACCACCGACGGCGGCGTTACCTGGACCCAACAATTCCAGGACCTCAAGCGCGAAGCACCGCTGCTCGACGTCTGGTTCAAGGATGCCAGCAACGGCTTTGCCGTGGGTGCCTACGGTGCGCTGATCGAAACCACCGACGGGGGCAAGACCTGGGACGACGTCAGCGACCGCCTCGACAACGAAGACCAATACCACCTCAACGCCATCGCCCAGGTGAAAGACGCCGGGCTGTTTATCGTCGGTGAGCAGGGCAGCATGTTCCGCTCCCATGACGAGGGGCAGACCTGGGAAAAACTCGAAGGCCCCTACGAGGGCTCGCTGTTCGGCGTGATCGGCACCGCCCAGGCGCAGACGCTGTTGGCCTACGGCCTGCGTGGCAACCTGTTTCGCTCCACGGATTTTGGCAGCACCTGGGAGCCGGTGGAGCTGAACGCCACTCGTGGCGCGCTGGAGTTCGGTTTGTCGGGGGCGACCCTGCTGGACGACGGTTCCATCGTGGTAGTGGGCAACGGTGGCAGCGTGGTGGTCAGCCACGACGACGGCCTGACCTTCAGCGTATTCAATCGCCCGGACCGCATTTCGCTGTCGGCGGTCACCGCGGCGGGCAACGGCAACTTGATTCTGGCGGGGCAGGGCGGCGTTCGCGTGGCCAGTCCAACCGGCGCCGAGCCGACAAAACAATAAGAAGGCGGGGACACAATGAGCAGTCATCACAACGACAAGGCCACGTTTCTCGAACGCCTGATTTTCAATAACCGCCCGGCAGTCATCACGATCTGCCTGCTGGTGAGTATTTTCCTGTTCTGGCAGGCGACGTTGATTCGCCCGTCCACCAGCTTCGAAAAAATGATCCCCCTCCAGCACCCCTTCATCGAGAGGATGATGGAGCACCGCAATGACCTGGCGAACCTGGGCAACACGGTGCGCATTTCGGTGGAGGCCAAGGACGGTGACATCTTCACGAAGGAGTACATGGAGACCCTGCGCCAGATCAACGACGAGGTGTTCTACATCTCCGGCGTCGACCGCTCCGGCCTCAAGTCCCTGTGGAGCCCCAGCGTGCGCTGGACCGAAGTTACCGAAGAAGGCTTTGCCGGCGGTGAAGTGATCCCGCAGAGCTACAACGGCTCGCCGGAAAGCCTCGACCAGTTGCGCAACAACGTGCTGAAGTCCGGGCAGGTCGGGCGGTTGGTGGCCAACGACTTCAAGTCGAGCATCGTCGACATTCCGCTGCTGGAGTCCTATCCGGACCCACAGGACCAGGGCAAGCTGCTGGCCCTGGACTACCGTAAGTTCTCCCATGAGCTCGAAGACAAGATCCGCGACAAGTTCGAAGCGCAGAACCCCAACGTCAAGATCCACATTGTCGGTTTTGCCAAGAAGGTCGGCGACCTGATCGACGGCCTGGTGATGGTGGTGATGTTCTTCGGTATTGCCTTCGTCATCACCCTGGTGCTGCTGCTGTGGTTTACCAACTGCCTGCGCAGTACCGTCGCGGTGTTGAGCACCACGCTGGTGGCGGTGATCTGGCAGCTCGGGCTGATGCATGCCCTGGGTTTCGGGCTGGATCCCTACTCGATGCTCGTGCCGTTCCTGATCTTCGCCATCGGTATTTCCCACGGCGTACAGAAGATCAACGGCATCGCCCTGCAATCCAGTGATGCCGACAACGCCCTGACTGCGGCCCGGCGTACCTTCCGCCAGCTGTTCCTGCCGGGCATGATCGCGATCCTCGCCGATGCGGTCGGTTTTATCACCCTGTTGATCATCGATATCGGCGTGATCCGCGAGCTGGCAATCGGTGCTTCGGTGGGGGTGGCGGTCATCGTGTTCACCAACCTGATCCTGCTGCCGGTGGCGATCTCCTATGTCGGCATCAGCAAACGCGCCATCGCCAAGAGCAAGAAGGATGCGCACCGCGAACACCCGTTCTGGCGCCTGCTGTCGAAGTTCGCCAGCCCCAAGGTCGCGCCGGTGTCGATTGCCCTGGCGCTGATCGCCTTTGGTGGCGGCCTCTGGTACAGCCAGAACCTGAAGATCGGTGACCTCGATCAGGGTGCACCGGAGCTGCGCCCGGACTCGCGCTACAACAAGGACAACAATTTCATCATCAACAACTACTCCACCAGCTCCGACGTGCTGGTGGTGATGGTCAAGACTCCGCCCGAAGGCTGCTCGCGGTATGAAGCCATGGCACCCATCGACCAGTTGATGTGGAAGATGCAGAACACCGAGGGCGTGCAGTCGGCCATCTCGCTGGTGACCGTGTCCAAGCAGATGATCAAGGGCATGAACGAGGGCAACCTGAAATGGGAAACCCTGTCGCGCAACCCGGACGTGCTGAACAACTCCATTGCCCGCGCCGATGGCCTGTACAACAACAATTGCTCCCTGGCGCCGGTGCTGGTGTTCCTCAACGACCACAAGGCCGAAACCCTCGATCGCGCGGTGCATGCGGTGCAGGACTTCGCCAAGGAGAACAACAAGGACGGCCTGGAATTCATCCTCGCCGCCGGTAACGCCGGGATCGAGGCGGCCACCAACGAGGTGATCAAGGAGTCCGAGCTGACCATCCTGATCCTGGTGTACCTGTGCGTGGCCACCATGTGCATGATCACCTTCCGCTCGTGGGCGGCGACCCTGTGCATCGTGCTGCCGCTGGTGCTGACCTCGGTGCTGGGCAACGCGCTGATGGCGTTCATGGGCATCGGTGTCAAGGTCGCGACCTTGCCGGTGGTGGCGCTGGGGGTGGGGATCGGCGTGGACTACGGCATCTACATCTACAGCCGCCTGGAGAGTTTCCTGCGGGCCGGCCTGCCGTTGCAGGAAGCCTATTACCAGACGCTCAAGTCCACCGGTAAAGCCGTGCTGTTCACCGGCCTGTGCCTGGCAATCGGCGTATGCACCTGGATCTTCTCGGCCATCAAGTTCCAGGCCGACATGGGTCTGATGCTGACCTTCATGCTGCTGTGGAACATGTTCGGCGCGCTGTGGCTGCTGCCGGCGCTGGCACGCTTCCTGATCAAGCCCGAGAAGCTGGCGGGGCAGAAGGGCAATTCGCTGTTCGCCCACTGATCCAACGCTGTTTGCCAAAACGCCGTGGCCTGTGCCACGGCGTTTTGCATTGCGCGGGCTTAGGCCGATGCAACGATTTGACCTATCATGAGGTCTTTCCTCTTGATGATTGATGGTTATGACTGCCGACACCGCTACCTTGCCCGACGCTTTTGAAGACTGCCAGATGGTCGAAATCGATGGCCTGCACAGCTTCGATTTCAGCCTGGATGACCAGACGTTATTGATCATCTGCATGGACGGTCGCGTCGAGAAGCGCTGGAGTTTCACCCTGGAGCAAGTCAAGGCGGCGACCTTTGATCAAACCCTGCAAAGCTGGACACTTACCGATGACAAGGGCGAACACCGCCTGGTCTGCATGAGCGGCGTCACCGGCAACAATAATGACGAGGATGAAGCGGATGATGATGCGTAAATTCTGGCCCCTGCTGATGGCCGGCAGCGTAGGCGCGATGTCGGTCCAGGCCGCGCCGGTGGACACCTATGAATTGCTCGTTGGCAGCTACACCGCCGGCACCAGCGAAGGTATCTACCGTTTGCAGTTCGACAGCCGTACCGGGCAGTTCAGCGGCCAGCCGGTGCTCGCCGCCAAGGCGGCCAACCCGTCGTGGCTGACCCTGTCCAAGGACCAGAAGCACCTGTTTGTGGTCAACGAAAACGGCCCGGGCCAAAAAGACCCGGTGGGGCGCGTCAGCAGCTACAGCATCGACCCGAAGAACCATCAACTGACCCTGATCAACCAGGTGCAGAGCCTGGGCAACGAGCCGACCCATTCCAGCCTGGCCAGTGACGGGCGCTACCTGTTCGTGGCCAACTATTCGGTGCTGGAAGATCCGGGCGGCAGCCTCGCGGTGCTGCCGCTAGACACCGAAGGCAAGCTGTCGCCGCCGGTGCAGTTGAGCGGGCACCCGGCCAGCCGGGTCAACCCGGAGCGCCAGGCGTCCAACCACGTGCATTCGGTGGTGTCTTCGCCGGACGGCAAGTACGTGTTTGTCCAGGACCTGGGGGCGGACAAGATCTTTGCCTACCACTACGACCCCAAGGCCAACCATGAACTGCCGCTGACCCCGGCCGACCCTGCGTTTGTGCAATTGCCACCGGGCAGCGGCCCGCGGCACCTGCTGTTCACCGCAGACGGCAAGCACGCGTGGCTGACCACCGAGATGAGCGCGCAAGTGGCGGTGTTCGACTACAACGATGGCAAGCTGACCCAGAAGCAACTGGTCAACTTCGCGGATGGCCAGCCGGTGTCCGACAAGGCCGGTGCTGCACTGCACACCTCAAGCGACGGCAAGTTCCTCTACGTGAGCAACCGTGGCACCGCCAACCAGATGCTGGTGTTTGCCATCGACCCGGCCACTGCGCAGCTCAAAGAGATCCAGCGCCGATCGGTGGAAGGTGACCATCCCCGGGAGTTCGCCCTGGACCCCAGCGGCAAGTTCCTGCTGATCGCCAACCAGAAGAGCAACGAGATTGTGGTCGTCGAGCGCGATCCCAAGACCGGTCTTTTGGGCAAGACCGTGCAGAAACTGGCGATTGATGCCCCCAGCGACCTCAAGTTCCTGGTGCGGCAATAAGCCACAGGCCCCGCAGTGCGGGGCCTGACTTGTTGTATTAATACTATTAATAGCGGCTAGTGTTTCAATGAATTTCTAAGGCTAACCCCTCGGGCGTAAGTTTGGTTCCAAGGCCAACACAGGCCACCAAGCCAACCGAACACAAGGGTTACCGACATGAACTTCAATCTTTTCTCGATCATCGCCGCTTCCGCTGTTTCCGCCACCGTAGCGTTGCCAGCCAGCGCCAGTGTTGAAATCAGCAGCAAAAAAACCAGCACCAGCGCCTACACCCAGAAATACCTGCAACAAAGCGCCAACTTCTACGCAGCGCTGGACCACAAAATCCAGAACTGATCTTGAAGCTGATGAAGATCAAATGTGGGAGCGGGCTTGCTCGCGAAAGCGCCGGGTCAGTCTATACATGGGCTGACTGATACACCGCCTTCGCGAGCAAGCCCGCTCCCACATTTTGTCCTGCGACAGTCTCAGGTTTTTGCCATCACGGCGATGAACAACGGCGATTCCAGGAAGCGTTGCAACCAGCCCTGCAATCGCGGATAGGGCGCCTGGCCAAACCACTCCCGATCCACATGGGCAAACTGCCGCACAAACGGTGCAAGTGCCACATCCGCCAGGCTCAAATGCCCGGCCAGCAAATACTCCCGCTCCGCCAGCAACCCCTCCAGCTTCATCAAAAATACCTCACCCTCGGCCCGATAATGCTCCATCGGATACTCCGGATAGCGCTCGGCATACTTGTATCGATTCAATTGATGTTTGAAGCCCTGATCATTCTCTTCAATCAGAGCCTGCGTCGCCCGATCATCCCCAAGCAACCAACCCTCAGGATCGTTCTGTGCCAGTGCCCAGCCCATGATCGCCAGGCTTTCATCGATCACCCGGCCATCCACGCTCAGCACCGGCACCGTGCCTTTGGGTGACAACGCGAGCATCTCCGCCGGCTTGGCCTTGAGGCTGACCTCGATGATCTGCACCGCCAGCCCTGAATACCGCAGGGCCATCCGCGCCCGCATCGCATAGGGGCAACGGCGGAACGAATACAACACGGCCTCGCTCACTTGACCTCCAGGGTGCTCAAGCCATTGCCCTGGCGCTTGACCTGAATCTGCACCGGAATCCGCTCGTGCATTTCCTGCACATGGGAAATCACCGCGACCTTGCGGCCCTGGGCCTGCAAGCCGTCGAGGGCGTCCATCGCCAGTTGCAGCGACTCGGGGTCGAGACTGCCGAAGCCTTCGTCGATAAACAGCGACTCGATCTTCAACGTGCTCGACGCCATCGACGCCAGGCCCAAGGCCAGCGCCAGCGACACCAGGAACGTCTCGCCGCCGGACAACGAGTGCACCGAACGCAGTTCGTCGCCCATCTCCGTGTCGAGTACCAGCAGGCCGAGCATGCTGCCGCCGCGCTTGAGGCGGTAGCGGCGCACCAGTTGGCGCAGTTGCACGTTGGCGTGGTGCACCAGCAGGTCGAGGTTGTAGGCCTGGGCGATCTTGCGGAAGGTATCGCCGGTGGCCGAACCGATCAGTGCATTCAGGCGTGCCCAGCGTTGCCATTCTTCGTAGGCCTTGGCGATCTCTGCTGCCAGCGCCTGGTTGGCATCCTGGCGGCGCTGGTCGTCAGCCTGGCGGGCACGCAGTTCGGCGCAGTCTTTTTCGCCAATGGCCAACGCGGCGTTGAGTTCGGCCAGGGCGCCGTCCAGTTGCTCGGCTTCAAGGTTGCCGTTGTGCAGCACCTGGTGATCCTTGAGCCGCTGCTCGCGCTCCTGCAGCAACACCTTCGCCTGTTCGACCGCTTTTTCGCTGTGTTGCAGTTGCTGGCGCAGTTCGGCCACCTGCGGCTCATCGAAGCCCACCAGCCGTGCCAGGCCTTCGTCATCGAGCTCCGGGTGCAAGGCGCGCCAGTCGTTCAGGCGCGTGCTGAGGGCCAGGTGCTCGGTGTCCAGGGATTGTTGGCGCTCTTGCAGCGATTTGAGGTCGGCGGCCAGTTGGATCAACTGGTTGCGGGTGTCCTGCAACTGTTGGTTGGCCTCGGCCTCATGTTGCCGCGCCTGGTCGACGGCCAGGTCCAATTGCTGTTGCCAGTGTTCGGCGCTGGAGTTTTCGCCCAGTAGGCCGGCGAGTTTTTCCTTGGCGGCGTGTTGCAGGGCGCTCTGTTCGGCGAGCTGTTTGTGCAAAGTCTCCAGCTGCTGCTGGCGGTGTTGCTGGCGGTCCTGCTCTTTCTCGATGGCTTGCTGGCGCTGCAGCTGCTCGGCCAATTCTTCCTTTTGGTTGTCGAGCTGTTCCAGGCGCTGGCTGACCTGCTGGTCGAGCAACATGAAGGTCGCCGCCGGCTCGCTGCGCAGGCCTTCGAGGGTCTCGGTGGGCAGCAGGCTGGCGAAGGCGTTGAGTTCTTCGTCCAGGCGTTCGCGGTCGTTGGACAGTTCCCGTTGCTGGTCGATCAGTAACTGGCGCGCCTGTTGGCTGGCGTCCTGGGCGGCTTGCAGTTGTTGCTGCAAACGCCCGGCGTTCTGTTGCAGGTTGAGCAGGGCGCCCTGGCGTTGCTCGTCCTGGGTGAGGCTTTGGCTGAGCTGGCTCAGTTGCTGGGCGAGCCAGGCATCACGCTTGGCCGCGTCCTGGTTGAACAGCGAGGCCGACAGCGGATGGGCTTCAAGATTCGAGGAAGAGATTTTTTGTTGAGCGGCCAGTTGTTCCTGCTGGCTCAGGAATTCCTTTATTTGGCCGTTCACTCCTCCCAAGTCGCCCCGCAACTCAATGAGTTTGCTGTTGAGGGTGTCGACGGACTTCTGAGCCACGGCTTCTTCATTTTCATCGTGCCGATCCATGCTTTGCAGCAGGGCTTCAGGTTGATGGTATGGATGCTCGTGGCTACCGCAAACCGGGCAAGGCTGATCGTCCTGTAGCTTTGCACGTAATTCTTCGATGCTTTCACTGCGTGCGTGGCGCTGGCGATCTAGCAGTTGCTTGGTGACGGTCAGGGTTTGTTCTGCGGTTGTTAGCTCTGTCTTGGTTTGAAACCCAGACTGTATTAGCGCTTCCCGCTGCTGTTGGGCAACACTTAGTCTCTCGCCCAATGCCTGTAGCTGCTTATCCAGTTGCTGATGGCTGTCCCACAGCCGCGCCAGGTCTTCAAACGCGCGATGTTGCTTGCGGTTGTCCTGCAGCAGGCTGCCGAGCAACTGGATCTGTTCGGCCACTGCATGGGGCTCGGCGCCGGCTTCGTGGTACAGCAGGTCAAGGGCTTCGCGTTGCTCGGTCCATTTTTCACCGAGACGGGTGGCGCGCTCTTCCAGTTGTGGCAGTTCGGCCTGGCCTTTATTGAGGCGATTGCCGATCAGCATCAGCTGTTGCAAGCGGTCGCGGTAGGCGCTCCAGGCCTCGCTCAACGGCGCGAGGGCGGCGCTGCGTTCAAGCTCCGCGGCCAGCCTGTGCAGGCGCTCGGCGACAACTTTCTGCTTGTCGAGCAAGCCGGTCAACGTCGCCTGGCCTTCCACACAGGCAGCTTCGCCCAGCTGTTTCTCTTCGCTGCGTTTGGCCAGCTCGCGGGTTAAGTGGGCGAGGGTGGTTTGCTCCTCGAAGGCCTGGCGCAGCAAGGGCACAGCGTCGGCTTGCTGCTTGAGGGCCTGGGCGAGGGTGGCTTGCACGTCGGCCTGTTGCTGTTGCAGTTGGGTCTGGCGGGTGTGCAACGCGGTTTGTTGCTCAAGGTGCTGCTGGATTTGCGCGGCAAGGGGCTGCAACTGCGTGGTCAGTTCGGCCTGGCGGGCGAAGTGGTGACGTTGCGGCGCCAGTTGTTCCAGGCGGCTGAGGTCCAGGCGCTGCGGGCCCTGGCTTGCCCAGTGTTGCTGGGCCTGTTGCAGTTGCTCGACCGCACTTTGTTGGCGCTCCTGCCACTCCCGCAGTTCCTTCAGCCAGGTGTGCTGCAACTCGAGTTGCTTGAGTTGCGCCTGCTGGGTCTTGAGCTGTTGCTGTGCGGCGGCCAGCTGTTCGTCGAGTTCGGCGCGGGCCTCGGGGGCCAGCGGGGTGACGCCGGTGGCCTGGTCCTGCAGGTGTTTGTGGGCGTCCCGGGCGTCCTTGGCCTTGTCGAAGGCGCGGCGACCGAGCTGGGTGTAGAGCGCGGTGTCGGTGAGCTTTTCCAGCAGTTCGCTGCGCTCATTGTCGTTGGCCTTGAGGAACGCGCTGAACTCACTTTGCGCGAGCAACACGGCGCGGGTGAACTGCTCGAAGTTCAGGCCCAGGGCCAATTCCAGCTGGGTCTTGTATTCGGTTTTCTGGCTGGCCAGCAGCTGCTCGCTGTCCAGGTCGATCAGGCTTTGCCGGCTGGCTTGCAGCTTGCCGCTGGCCTTGTCCCGGGCGCGGTTGGCTTCCCAGCGGGCGCGGTAGCGACGGCCACTGACGCCGACAAAATCCACTTCGGCATAACCGCCGCCAGTGCCCCGGCGAATCAGGGTGCGTGGGTCACCGATGGAAATATCGGTGTCGGCATCCGGCATTTTTGCCTGGCCGGTATCGCCCAGGCGCGGCACGGCGCCAAACAGCGCCAGGCACAGCGCATCGAGCAAGGTACTTTTGCCGGCGCCGGTGGGCCCGGTAATCGCGAACAGCCCGGCGCTGGCCAGGGGCTCGGCGGTAAAGTCGATTTCAAACGGACCCGCCAAAGAGGCGAGGTTTTTCAGGCGAATGGCGAGGATCTTCATGGCTGTTCGCCCTCCTGTTGCACTTCCTGGAGCAGCACGGCGAAGTCCTTCAGGGTCTGTTCGTCCACTTCACTGCCGTAGCTTTCCTGCCAGGCGCGGCTGAACAATTCCTGGGGCGTGAGCTGGTCGAGTTCGATCAGGCGGTCTTCCTGGCTGTCTTCACGGCCTCCGTTGCCTGCGTATTCAGCGGCGATGCGCACCAGGCGCACGGCCTTGCCTTGCAGGGCGTTTTCCACCTGCTGGCGCAGGTCGGGTTGCGGTTCGTCGAGGCGCACCCGCACTTCCAGCCACGGTTGGCGCTGGGTTTCGGCCAGCAGGTCGATGTCGGGCAGGTCGGCCAGTTGCTTGAGGATGTCGGCCAGGGGCGCGGCTTCCAGGCGTTGCAGGTTGACCGAGCGCGGGATCAGGCGGGATTCGACGCTGACCAGGGTTTCGCCGTCCAGTTGCACGTCGAGGATCTGGTGCTGGTAGCCGATTTCCGAGAATGACAGCGGAATCGGTGAGCCGCAGTAGCGAATCCGCTCCTCGCCATTCACCCGCTGGGGTTTGTGCAAATGGCCGAGGGCCACATAGCTGACGCTGGCATCGAACAGGCTGGCGGGCAGCGCTTCGGCATTGCCGATGATCAGGCTGCGCTCGGAGTCTTCCGACACCGAGCCGCCGGCCATGTGAGCATGGCTGATGGCAACCAGTGCCTGGCCCGGCTGGCGCTTGGCATTGGCGGCAGCAATCAGCCACTCGTGAACCTGGCCGATGCCCCGCAGGTAATCGTCCCCCAGTTGTGCGCCGGTCACTTCGGCCGGGCGCAGGAACGGCAGGGCCAGGCACCAGCCGGCAATTTCACCGTCGGCTCCGGGCAATGGAATCAGCAGGCGTTCGACATCCAGTTGTCCGTCATCCAGCCACAGCACCCGGCCCAATGCGTGGGTGCGCAGGCGGCGCATCAACGGTGCCGGCAGTTCGATGCGCGAGCCGGAGTCGTGGTTGCCGGCGATCATCACGATGGTCAGTGCAGGGTTTTGCTCATGGGCGCTGATGATGAAGTCGTACAGCCGCTCCTGGGCCTTGAGTGGCGGGTTGACCGTGTCGAAAATATCGCCGGCGATCAACAGCACGTCAGGGCGATGCAGGCCCAACTGGCCCAGCAGCCAGTCGAGGAAGCAGGTGTGTTCGAAGTCGCGTTCCTGGCCGTGCAGGTTTTGCCCAAGGTGCCAGTCGGAGGTATGAAACAGACGCAAGGCGATCTCCGTAAAAAAGAGGGTGACCGCTCAAGACAAGGTGGCGGTACGCAGAACCGCCAATTCTACTTTGCAAATGAACCTATTGCGCGTACGCCCTGCTTTTTGTGGTGGGGGAGCTTGCTGTGGTGAAGGAGAGTGCTGTGGTGGGGGAGCTTGCTTTGGTCAAGGAGAGTGCTGTGGTGAGGGAGAGTGTTGTGGTGTGGGAGCTTGGTGTGGCGAGGGAGCTTGCTCCCGCTGGGTTGCGAAGCAGCCCCAAAACAGGCAAATGCGCTTCTTCCTGGAAAACCGCATCAGCCGGATAAGGGCCGCTTCGCGCCCCAGCGGGAGCAAGCTCCCTCGCCACAGCAAGCTCCCACACCACAAACTCTCCCACACCACAACAAGCTGTCTCACACTCATTGAGGTGTCTGGCGAAGTTAAACGTCGCGCATCAAAAGGCCGAAACGCAGGTCCATCTCCGCCGGGATCGGCAAATACACCGTATGCCCGTCGCCCGGCGCCACCGCGATGGCCTCGCCCTTGGCGTTGTGCAATGAGCCCAGGTCAAAGTGGAAATTCCCCGCCGGGGTCATCAGTTCCAGGTGATTGCCCACGGCAAAACGGTTCTTGACCTTGACCTCGGCCAGTTCGCCGCGCCGTTCACCGGTCAGTTCGCCGACGAACTGCTGGCGTTCGGACACCGAGCTGCCGTTCTGATAGTTCTGATACTCATCGTGCACGTGCCGGCGCAGGAAACCCTCGGTGTAGCCGCGCTGGGCCAGGGATTCGAGGTTGGTCATCAAGCCCCGGTCAAAGTCGCGCCCGGCCACCGCGTCATCAATCGCCTGGCGATATACCTGGGTGGTGCGGGCGCAGTAAAAGTGGGATTTGGTGCGGCCTTCGATCTTCAACGAGTGCACGCCCATGCGCGTCAGCCGCTCGACGTGCTGCACCGCCCGCAGGTCCTTGGCGTTCATGATGTAGGTGCCGTGTTCATCTTCGAAGGCGGGCATCTGTTCGTCGGGGCGATTGGCCTCCTGCAGCAGGAACACCTGGTCGGTGGGCGCACCGAGGCCCAGGGTCGGCTCGGGCGCATAGTGCTGCACGATGTCGCCGGCGGCGTTTTCCACCGCAGGCGTCGCCTGGTATTTCCAGCGGCAGGCGTTGGTGCAGGTGCCCTGGTTGGCATCCCGCTTGTTCATGTAGCCCGACAGCAGGCAGCGCCCGGAATAGGCCATGCACAGCGCACCGTGCACAAACACTTCCAGCTCCATGGCAGGGACTTGCTGGCGAATCTCGTCGATTTCCTCCAGCGACAACTCCCGGGACAGGATGATCCGGCAGATGCCCTGCGCCTGCCAGAATTCGACGCTGGCCCAGTTCACCGTATTGGCCTGCACCGACAGGTGGATCGGCATGTGCGGGAAGTGCCGGCGTACCAGCATGATTAGGCCCGGGTCGGACATGATCAGCGCATCCGGGCCCATGGCGATCACCGGGGCAAGGTCCTTGAGGAAGGTTTTCAGCTTGGCGTTGTGAGGCGCGATGTTGACCACCACATAGAACCGCTTGCCCTGGGCCTGGGCTTCCTGGATGCCGAGGGCGAGGTTGGCGTGGTCGAACTCGTTATTGCGCACCCGCAGGCTGTAGCGCGGTTGCCCGGCGTAGACGGCATCGGCACCGTAGGCAAAGGCATAACGCATGTTTTTCAGGGTGCCGGCGGGGGCGAGCAGTTCGGGGGCGATAACGGGAGGCATGGGTTCGGGTCGCAAAAGGGCGGCAGGGTAGCCGGGCCGGGTGCGCAGTTTATTGATCCAGGTCTAATAAGTAGGGCACTCGCGGGATTTGCAGTGGACTAAACATCAAGGCGCACATGAGCGCCTGGTGTTTTAGACATGGACCGGACATGAACCAAACCAATCTGCAATTCAAAACCCTGCTGTTACTGCTCGCCCTGGTGACCATCGCGTTTATCTGGATTTTGCTGCCGTTCTACGGCGCGGTGTTCTGGGCGGTGATCCTGGGGATCATCTTTGCGCCGATGCAACGGCGCTTCCAGCAACGTTTTGGCTGGAACCGCAATCTCACATCCCTGGCAACCCTGACGGTGTGCCTGATAATCGCGATTCTGCCGGTGATCATCACCAGTGCCTTGCTGGTGCAGGAGGGCGCGACGCTTTACAAGAACGTCGAGAGCGGCAAGCTCGACGTTGCCGGGTATATCGAGCAGTTCAAGAACTTCCTGCCACCGTATTTCCAGCATCTGCTGGACCGCTTCGGCATGGGCAACCTGGAAGGCCTGCGGGAGAAGATCGTCAAGAGTGCGATGCAGGGCAGCCAGTTTTTTGCGACCCAGGCGTTCAGCTTCGGCCAGGGCACGTTTGATTTCCTGGTGAGTTTTTTCATCATGCTGTACTTGCTGTACTTCCTGCTGCGCGATGGCCCCGAGCTGGTGCGCAAGGTGCGCACCGCGGTGCCGCTGGCCGAACCGCAGAAGCGTCGCCTGCAATTGAAGTTCAACCGGGTGGTGCGCGCCACGGTGAAAGGCAACGTGCTGGTAGCGGTCACGCAAGGCGCGTTGGGTGGTTTGATCTTCTGGTTCCTGGACATTCCCAGCGCGTTGCTCTGGGCGGTGTTGATGGCGTTTCTGTCGCTGCTGCCGGCGGTGGGCGCGGGGATCGTGTGGGGGCCGGTGGCGGCGTACTTCCTGCTGAGCGGGTCGATCTGGCAGGGCGTGGTGCTCGGGTTGTTCGGGGTATTTGTGATCGGGCTGGTGGACAATGTGCTAAGGCCCATCCTGGTGGGCAAGGACACCCGCATGCCGGATTACCTGATCCTTATCTCAACCTTGGGCGGCCTGTCGATCTTTGGCTTGAACGGCTTTGTCATTGGGCCACTGATTGCTGCGTTGTTCATGTCCAGCTGGGCGCTGTTTGTGGAAACCAAACCGCGGGTGCAACTGCCTTAGGCATGAAAGCAATGCGCCATTTTGACCGACAGGGCCTGGGCGGCCGGTAGTGAAGTGAGTGGGCCGCTGATGGCTTCGCCATCGCGTACCAGGTACCAGCAGGCGAGTAGACCCAGCTCCCGGAGAGAGGCGGGAACGGCACTGCCGATGACAGACATGATTTGAATAGTGGGCATGATGACCTCCGATACGCTATGGAGGTGACATTACGGTGCGTGGGCCTTCAGGGAAAATCAACCTGCTCGATAGTCGACATCACTGTTATCGAGCGACCCTCAGTCAGTCGACCACCTGGTCGAGCATATGCACCACTTCCTGTTCACTGAGCAGGCCCTTGCGCACCAGGTTTTCCGTCAGCAAGGACAGGAACTTGGCGTTGCGATGGCCTTCCAGGGCCTTGAGCTCCGTCAGTACGCTATAGACCTTGCTCGAGGTGCAGAGGCCGGCGGTGCGATGTGGGTTTTGCGTGGGCATGGGCAATCGTCCTTGTTGTTATTGGTCGGACAGTGTTGATAGTGGAAGCCTTTTGAGACACAAACATGACAGCGCAAGCCCCGTTCGGGCAAGCGCCTATTGAGATCAATGATGTGGGATTTGGCCACAGCCATTGTCCTTATAACGACCTTGGCGAGATTTATTCAGACCTGCAGGCCAAAAAAAGGCCCCGCTTTTAGGGCGGAGCCTGTTCAGGTGTATCAGTTGAGGCTTACCAGCCGCGACCGTAATAGCCGTGTGGAGGGCCGTAGTAGCCGCGCGGTGGGCCGTAGTAGACCGGCGCCGGGCGGTAATAAACCTGTTGTTGCACATACACAGGCGGTGGCGGTGCGTAGTAGACCGGCGGCGGAGCGGCATACACCGGCTGCGGCTGGACATACACCGGTTGTTGCACGTAGACCGGCCGCGATTGACTGGCGACGATCGAGCCGCCTACCACTGCACCAACAACGGCTCCCAGTGCGAGCGGAGCACCCCAACCACCACCGTGGGCGGAGGCCTGTCCTGCCATAGCGAGTGCGCCGATCAGCAAGGCGATCTTGGGGAGTTTACGAATCATGGTCATTCCTCGGTTAGCCCCTGCGCTCATGGTCTGCAATCAATCGACTCAAGGATTGTCGCGGGGATACTTTTAAGACAGCGTATTTCTAAAAAACAGCACAGCCGATAGGTAAAGGTTGTGTAAGGTCTGTATCGGTTGGCTTACACAAGTGGCCGGGCACAGTGCGTATGATCCATGAGAACCCGCCGGCGCGGGTATTCCGTCTATCCGAAACCGCCTCTGGAATGGCTTCAAGGAGTTACCGATGCAGATGAACCCCAACAAGGACACCCAACTGTGCATGTCACTGTCGGCGCGCCCAGGGAACTTTGGCCTGCGCTTTCATAACCACCTGTACGAGCAGTTGGGGTTGAATTTCTACTACAAGGCCTTCAGTAGCCAGGACCTGCCGGGCGCCGTCGGTGGCATTCGGGCCTTGGGCATTCGGGGTTGTGGCGTGTCGATGCCGTTCAAGGAAGCCTGTATTGCCCTAGTGGATGAGCTGGACGATTCGGCGCGGGCCATTGCGTCAATCAATACCATCGTCAACACCGACGGGCATTTGAAGGCCTACAACACCGATTACATTGCCATCGAGCAACTGCTGCACAAGCACCAGGTGCCCAAGGACTCGACCTTCGCCCTGCGCGGCAGCGGCGGCATGGCCAAGGCGGTGGCCAGTGCCTTGCGCGATGGCGGCTACGCCAAGGGCGTGATCGTGGCGCGCAATGAAGAAGCGGGCCGGGCGCTGGCCCAGAGCCTGGGGTATGAGTGGCAGGCGCAGTTGGGTGCCTTGCGCCCGCAGATGCTGGTCAACGTGACGCCGATTGGCATGACCGGAGGGGCGGAAGCGGATCAGTTGGCGTTTGAAGCTGACGCGGTTGATGCGGCCGAGACGGTCTTCGATGTGGTGGCGATTCCCTCGGAAACCCCACTGATCCTGCGTGGACGGGCCCAGGGCAAACGAGTGATCACCGGTTTGGAAGTGATCGCCATCCAGGCGTTGGAGCAGTTCGTGCTGTACACCGGCGTGCGGCCGACGGATGAACAGTTTCAGGCGGCGGTGGCATTTGCCCGGAGCTGAGCATCACCGCTGGCGGTGTGGAGAGTGAGCTTGCTGTGGCGAGGGAGCTTGCTGTGGAGGGTGAGCTTTTGTGGCGAGGGAGCTTGCTCCCGCTGGGTTGCGCAGCAGCCCCAAGAAAATGGGAGCGCTACGCACTCCAGCGGGAGCAAGCTCCCTCGCCACAGCAAGCTCCCTCGCCACAAAAGCTCCATCACCACAGAAGCCCACTCACCACAAACATTACTCGAGCCGCGAAAGGCGCTCTTCCAGCGCCGCAATCCGCGCTTCCAGCTCTTCGATACGCTCCAGGGAAACCCCACTTCCCGCACCACGCTCCACCGGATTCCCACGTGCCGCCAGGATCGCTTCAATGTCCGCCGGGTCGCCCAGGGCGTGCATGTACCGATCTTCCCGCTGCCCCGACTGACGCGGCACCAACAACGCCAGCCCACGGGCAATCAGGCGTTCCAGTTGATGCACCACCTGCTCGGCGTCTTCAAAGTCATGCATGCGCCCGCTGCGGGTCAGCAGTTCGTTGACCGTCTGCGGCCCCCGCAGGAACAGCAACCCGCTGAGAATCACCTGGGCCGGCACCAGCTCCAGCGCCTTGTCCACCCGATGCTCCCAGCGGTCGGCGCGGCTGCCCATCACCAGCCGGGTAAACCCGCGGCCTTCCAGGGCCCGCAGGCTCTGGCCAACCTGGCCCTGGCTGAGGTTCATCACCGGTTCGCGGCTGGTTTTCTGGTTACAGGCGATCACCAGCGCGTTGAGGGTCAACGGGTAGGTTTCGGGGCTGGTGGCCTGTTTTTCGATCAGGCAGCCAAGGATGCGGATTTCCGTGCTGTTCAGGCGCGGCTCTTCGGAAGTGGTGTCGTGCTCGGTGGTCATCGCGCTTTCCCTAATGCAGTGAGCTCACTAGCCTAATCCTGAAAAAATAAAAGACAAGCGGCGCCGGTGGCCGGCATGTCTATAATCGCGGCTGTTTCAAACCCTGCCACAACTGTCGAGACTGTCATGACTATTTCCCTGTACGCCGCTTCCCTCCCGGTCTTCAAGCAAATGCTCAACGCCCTGAGCGATGTGCTGAACAAGGCCGAGGCCCACGCCACCGCCAAGAACATCGACCCGAACGCCTTCCTGCAGGCACGCCTGTACCCGGACATGTTCCCGCTGGTGCGCCAGGTGCAGATCGCCGTCGACTTCGCCAAAGGCGTTTCTGCCCGCCTGGCTGAAATCGAAGTTCCGAAATACGACGATACAGAAGTCACCTTCGCCGACCTGCAAGCGCTGATCGCCAAGGTCCTGGCGTTTATCGACACCATCACCCCGGCCCAGGTCGACGGTAAAGAAGGCATCGAGATCATCACTCGCCCTGGCACCCCGAAAGAGAAGCGCTTCAGCGGCCAGTCGTACCTGCTGAGCTACGGCCTGCCGCAGTTCTTCTTCCACGTCACCACCGCTTACGCCTTGCTGCGTCACAACGGCGTGGAAGTGGGCAAGCGCGACTACATGGGCGCGTTCTAAGCCTTGTAATAAAAAAGCCCAGGGCGGTTCATTCACGAACCGCCCTGGGCTTTTTTGTGCGCGCAAGGTCTACGCGGCTTGTTCTTCCTTGCCCAGGCACGCGGCAGCGGTGAACAACACGTCGGTGGACGAGTTCAGTGCGGTCTCCGCCGAGTCCTGCAACACGCCGATGATGAAGCCCACGGCCACCACCTGCATGGCGATTTCGCTGGGAATGCCGAACAGGCTGCACGCCAGCGGGATCAACAGCAGCGAGCCCCCGGCAACCCCCGACGCGCCGCAGGCACACACCGCCGCGACCACGCTGAGCAGCACGGCGGTGGGGATGTCCACGGCAATGCCCAGGGTGTGCACGGCGGCCAGGGTCAGCACGGTGATGGTGATGGCAGCGCCGGCCATATTGATGGTGGCGCCCAGCGGGATCGACACCGAGTAGGTGTCTTCATGCAGGCCCAGGCGCTTGCTCAACGCCAGGTTGACCGGAATGTTGGCCGCCGAACTGCGGGTAAAAAACGCGGTGATCCCGCTTTCCCGCAGGCACATCAGCACCAGTGGGTAAGGGTTGCGGCGCAGCTTCCAGAACACGATGGCCGGGTTGATCACCAGCGCGACGAACAGCATGCAGCCGATCAACACCAACAGCAGGTGTGCGTAGCCCAGCAGGGCGCCGAAGCCGGACGTGGCGAGGGTCGAGGCCACCAGGCCGAAAATCCCCAGGGGCGCGAAGCGGATCACCATGCGCACGATCAGCGTGACGCCGTTGGACAGGTCCCCCAGCACGGTGCGGGTGGTGTCGCTGGCATGGCGAATGGCGATGCCCATGCCGATGGCCCACGCCAGGATACCGATGAAATTGGCGTTCATCAGGGCGCTGACCGGGTTGTCCACCACGCTCAGCAACAGGCTTTGCAACACATCACCGATACCGCCGGGAGGGCTGACGGCCACATCGTGGGTGGCCAGCACCAGCGAGGAGGGGAACAGCGTGCTGGCGATCACCGCAACCACGGCGGCAGCGAACGTGCCCAGCAGGTACAGGAACAGGATCGGGCGGATATGGGTTTCCTGGCCGTGCTTGTGGCTGGCAATCGAGGCCATCACCAGCACAAATACCAGGATGGGCGCGACGGCCTTGAGCGCCGAGACAAAGACCTTGCCAATAAACCCGGTGGCTTGTGCGACGTCGGGCAACAGCAGGGCCAACAGGATACCGGCGATCAGGCCGATGACAATTTGGGTGACCAGGCTGATAGACATCAGGCGTTGAAAGAGGGAAGGGGCAGCAGTCATAAAAAGGTTGTCTCTGGTTTTTTTAATAGATGCAGCTAGGCAGCATGAATCTGGCAGGAGCGAAGTCTAACATCTGTAGGAAACGTCTAATCCGGGTGCGGCGTTCCGTCACCACGATGGGACACATTCTGTTAACATTGCCCATCCTCTATTTCTTCTCTATCAGCGGGCCCTCCGGGCTGTCGTTGATGTCGCTGTTTTCTGGAGTTTTTAATGCTGTTTCCGATCCTGCTGTTGTCGGCGGCCGGTTTTACCGTGCTGACCACAGAGTTCATCATCGTCGGCCTGTTGCCTTCCATCGCCCGGGACCTCGACGTGAGCGTGTCCCAGGCCGGGTTGCTGGTGACGTTGTTCGCCTTCACCGTGGCGGCGTTTGGCCCGTTCCTGACCGCATATTTCGCCCGGTTCGAGCGCAAGCGGCTGTTTATCACGATCCTGATCATGTTCGGCCTGGCCAACACCCTGGCGGCGATCGCGTCGAATATCTGGGTCATGTCCCTGGCGCGCCTGATTCCTGCCTTGGGATTGCCGGTGTTCTGGGCCCTGGCCAGCGAGACAGCGGTGGACATTGTGGGGCCGGACTTCGCAGGCCGCGCGATTGAAAAAATCGGCTTCGGCATCGTGTGTGCCACGGTCTTCGGGATCCCGGTGGGCACGCTGATTTCCGATATGTTCGGCTGGCGCACCGCCTTTGGCATTCTTGCGGTGGTGGCGTTCGCCAAGGCCCTGCTGCTGTTTATCTACCTGCCGAAGACCCGGGCAAAAAACGACCAGGTCAGCCTGCGCTCGCAGTTCAAGATCTTGCGCAGCCCGCTGATGCAGGGCCATATCCTGCTGTCGATCCTGGTGTTCAGCGGGATGTTCACCGCCTACACCTACCTGGCAGACATTCTCGAACGCCTGGCGGGTTTTGACGGCACGGTAGTGGGCTGGTGCCTCATGGGCTTTGGCGCGGTCGGCCTGATCGGCAACTCTTTGGGCGGGCGCATGGTCGACCGTCATCCGCTGATTGCGTCGATGGTGTTCTGCGGTTTCATGATCGCCGGCATGGTGGCGCTGGTGCCCGCCATCCATTCCACGATCGGGTTGGCGGCGGCGATGGCGGTATGGGGCGTGACCCAGGCGGCATTGTTTCTGGTCAGCCATGTGCGACTGATGAAGGCCGCACCCCATGCGCCGGCGTTTGCCGCCTCGTTGAACATTGCCGGGGCCAACCTGGGTATTGGCCTGGGGGCGCTGGTGGGCGGGCACGTGATCGACACCCTGGGCCTGGGCAGCCTCGGGTTTGCCGCGGCGGGCTTTATCCTGTTGTCGATCCTGCTGGCGCTGTGGCTGATGACCGCCAAGACCCGCGCCGTCTGCGCCTGAACCTTCAGGGCAGGGAAGTGAACAGCTCCCGTCTGGCACCTTCGGTAATCGCCACGATGCCGGGGTGCTTGACCTTGCGCTCCACCGAGATTGCATAAAACGACTCGGTCACCGCATCCGTCTGGCCGATCAGCGCCACGCCATACTGGCGTTCCACTTCGTCGGCAATCACGCTCGGCGCGATGAAAATCCCGCTGCCGGATTGGCCAAAGGCCTGCATCAACGCGCTGTCGTCAAATTCCCCGACAATCCGAGGCTGGATCTGCTGCTCGGCAAACCAGCGCAGCAAACGGCTGCGCACCACCGTCTCCGCCCCCGGAATCAACAGCGGCGCACCCTGCAGGCATTGTGGGAAATCGCCGCGATGCTGGTCAGCCAATGCCTGGGTTGCGAAGAAACTGATGCCGCATTCCCCGAGCTTCTGGCTGTAGCCCTTGATGTCCAGGTGCGGCGGCATCGGGCTGTCGGAGATCACCAGATCCAGGCGCTGGATCGCCAGGTCCGCCAGCAAGCGTTCGAGTTTGTCTTCACGGCAGGTGATGCGGATCGGCTCGCTCAACTCCATGGTTGGCGCAATCAGCCGATAGACGATGGACTTGGGCACCACATCCGCGACGCCAACCCGGAACAGGATCTGCTGCTCATTGGGCTGGGTGCGCAACATCGCTTCAAGCTCATTGCCCAGCTGGAACATCTGCTCGGCATAGGGCAGCGCCTGGCGCCCGGCTTCGGTCAGCTCCAGCTGGCGCCCGACCTTCTGGAACAATGCCACGCCAAAGGTCTGTTCCAGCAGGCTGATCTGCCCGCTGATGGTCTGCGGCGTGAGGTTCAGTTGCTCGCAGGCGCGCACGATGCTGCCGGTCTTGGCGACGACCCAGAAGTAGTGCAGTTGTCGGTAATTGAGCATGGCGGCCAATACTTCGTGAAAACCGAAGTATAAACGAAAAAAATACGAATTTTCCTGAAGTGTTCCCCTGCATAGAATGCGTCGCTATCGAGGGGCCACTACTTGGACCCGAAGGTTCTAACGAGGAACGCATCATGAAACTCAATCCCCTGGGCGCAACGGCGTTACTTGGGCTTTCATTAGTCATGCTCAGTGGCTGTGACCAAGCGGAAAAAAGCGCGCAACAACTGCTGGGCAAGGCCACCGAGTC
Source organism: Pseudomonas sp. Ag1 (assembly GCF_000278565.1). Lineage (NCBI taxonomy): Bacteria > Pseudomonadati > Pseudomonadota > Gammaproteobacteria > Pseudomonadales > Pseudomonadaceae > Pseudomonas > Pseudomonas sp. Ag1. Next base: position 58,989 of record NZ_AKVH01000102.1, on the reverse strand, counting down.
GGCCAAGCAAGTGATTGACGACACCCACCAGGCCGCCGAACAGGCGTTGAGTGACGCGACCAAGGGCTTGATCGCACCGCCGCAAGGCAAGCCGGACAAGCCGGAACCGGAAGACAGCAAGCCTGAGTCCACCTCCCAAGAAACCTGATACCCGCACACAACACCAGGAATGACCTATGGAATACCTTTTACAACTGGCCGCCAGCCCGACCGCGTGGATCGCACTGGCCACCCTGATCGTCATGGAGATCGTGCTGGGGATCGATAACCTGATCTTTATCTCGATTCTCACCAACAAGTTGCCGGTGAAGCACCGGGCCAAGGCCCGCCGCATCGGCATCAGCATGGCATTGATCCTGCGTCTGGGCCTGTTGAGCACCATCGCCTTTATCGTGCAGCTGACCGAGCCGGTCATCGACATCCTGGGGCAGTCGTTCTCCTGGAAAGACATGATCCTGATCGCCGGTGGCCTGTTCCTGGTGTGGAAGGCCACCACCGAGATCCATCACAGCATGGACCCCGAGAAGGAGCATGTGGACACCGGCGCGCCGAGCGTGACCCTGGGCTTCGCCTCGGCGATTGGCCAGATCCTGCTGCTGGACATGGTGTTTTCCATCGACAGCATCATCACCGCCGTGGGCATGACCGAGCACTTGCCGATCATGATCATTGCCGTGGTGGTCTCGGTGATCGTGATGCTGGTGGCGGCCGAGCCGCTGGCCAAGTTCATCAACGACAACCCGACCATTGTGATGTTGGCCCTGGGCTTCCTCATCATGATCGGTATGACGCTGATCGCCGAAGGTTTCGGCGCCCATGTGCCAAAAGGCTATGTGTATGCGGCCATGGCGTTCTCGGCGGCTATCGAATGCCTGAACATGATGCGACGCAACCGGCATAAACGGCTTGCTGCCAAACACTAAGGGCTGAACATAAAGGCCGACTGCATGCAGTCGGCCTTTTGCTGTCTGCTAGAATCCGCCCACTTGACGCCTTGAGGGATACCCATGAACGAGCCGATTCGCCTGACCCAATACAGCCACGGTGCTGGTTGCGGTTGCAAGATCTCACCTCAGGTACTGGAAGTGATCCTCGCCGGCAGTGGCGCACAGAACCTCGACCCCAAGCTCTGGGTAGGCAACGCTTCGCGCGATGACGCGGCGGTGTACGCCATCGACGAGGAGCGCGGCGTGGTGTCCACCACCGACTTTTTCATGCCGATCGTCGATGACCCCTTCGACTTCGGCCGCATTGCCGCCACCAATGCCATCAGCGATATCTATGCGATGGGCGGCGATCCGTTGATGGCCATCGCGATTCTCGGCTGGCCGGTCAACGTGCTGGCTCCGGAGATTGCCCGGGAAGTGATTCGCGGCGGCCGTTCCGTGTGTGACGCTGCCGGGATTCCCCTGGCCGGCGGCCACTCCATCGACGCCCCCGAGCCGATCTTCGGCCTGGCCGTCACCGGGCTGGTGGAAAAGCGCCACATGAAGCGCAACGACACCGCCATCGCCGGTTGCCAGCTGTACCTGACCAAGCCCCTGGGCATCGGCATCCTCACCACGGCCGAGAAGAAGGGCAAGCTGCGCGAGGCCGACGTGGGCCTGGCCCGTGACTGGATGTGCACCCTCAACAAACCCGGCAGCCGTTTTGGCAAGCTGGCCGGTGTCACGGCCATGACCGACGTCACCGGTTTCGGCCTGTTGGGCCACCTGGTGGAAATGGCCGACGGCAGCCAATTAACTGCCCGCATCGAATACGAAAAAGTCCCACGCCTGCCCGGGGTTGAGTACTACCTGGAACAGGGCTGCGTCCCCGGCGGCACCTTGCGCAATTTCGACAGCTACGCCAGCAAGCTGGGGCGCCTGAACGAACTGCACAAGCGCGTGCTGTGCGACCCGCAAACCAGCGGCGGGCTGCTGGTGGCGGTCACCCCCGAAGGCAATGCCGAATTCCTCGCCGTGGCGGCGGAGCTGGGCCTGAACCTTGAGCCGATCGGCGAACTGGTTGAGCGACAGACCAACGCGGTAGAGGTGTTCTGATGCCCATCGACATCACCGATTACCGCGATATCTTTCTCAACGACCGGCCGATGATGGATACCCGCGCGCCGATCGAGTTCATCAAGGGCGCGTTTCCCGGGGTGGTCAACCTGCCGTTGATGACCGACGACGAGCGCGAACGGGTGGGCACCTGTTACAAGCAGCAAGGCCAGCAGGCGGCCATTGTTCTCGGGCACGAACTGGTGTCCGGGGCGATCAAGGCCGAACGTATCGAACACTGGGCGCGTTTTGCCCAGGCCAATCCGGATGGTCTGCTGTACTGCTTTCGCGGCGGGATGCGTTCGCAGATTGCCCAGCAATGGTTGAAAACCGAGGCGGGTATCGACTATCCGCGAGTGGGCGGTGGCTACAAGGCCATGCGGACTTTCCTGCTCGACACGGTTGAAAGCGCCACCGCGCAATGCGACTTCGTACTGTTGGGCGGCATGACCGGTACCGGCAAGACCGAAGTGCTCGGCCAGTTGAACAACGCCCTGGACCTGGAAGGCCACGCCAACCATCGCGGTTCCAGCTTCGGCAAACGCGCTACGGCGCAACCTTCCAACATCGACTTCGAAAACCGCCTGGCGGTGGACCTGCTGAAAAAGCGTGCCGCCGGTATCGAGCAGTTTGTGGTCGAGGATGAGAGCCGCATGATCGGCAGCTGCGCGCTGCCGTTGCCCCTGCACAAAGGCATGCAGGGCTTCCCGATGGTCTGGCTGGAAGACAGCGTTGAAGGCCGGGTGGAGCGCATCCTGAAGGATTATGTGGTGGACCTCTGCGCCGAGTTTGTCGCGGTGTTTGGCGACACTGGCCAGGAACTGTTTGCCGAGCGCCTGACCCAGAGCCTGGGCAATATCCACAAGCGCCTGGGCGGCGAGCGGTTTGCGCGGTTGCACGCGATCATGCAGGAAGCATTGGCAGAACAAGCCAGCAGCGGCGCGGTGGAGTTGCACCGCGGCTGGATTGAGGGGTTGTTGCGTGAGTATTACGACCCGATGTACGCGTTCCAGCGGGAAAGCAAAGGCGCACGCATCGAGTTTGCGGGAGAGCAAGCGGCGGTGGTGGAGTATTTCCGGGACAGGCTCGCTCGGCGTACGTGATTGATTGAGTTCGCCGGCCCCTTCGCGAGCAAGCCCGCTCCCACATTCGACCGCACTCCTACAGGATAAACGCGGTCGAATGTGGGAGCGGGCTTGCTCGCGAAGAGGCCCTCAAACTCACCCAATCACTACAGGATAAACGCCCCGATCAGCCCACACACCACCCCCATCAGCATGGTCAAGCCGGCCACAGTCACCAGCACCCGCGCATCGAAATCCTTGCGCAGCATCAGCAGCGACGGCAGGCTCACGCTCGGCAGCGTCATCAGCAAGGCCACGGCCGGGCCGGTGCCCATGCCGAGGGTCATCATGGTCTGCACGATGGGGATTTCGGCGGCGGTCGGGATCACGAACAACGTGCCGACAATCGCCAGAGGCACCAGCCACACCAGGCTGTTGGCCATGGCGCCGTCAACGTGGGGAAACAGCCAGACCCGCGCCGCGCCAAGGATCAGCACCGCCAGGATGTACACCGGAATCGTGCTCCAGAACAGCTGCCACAGGGTGCGCAGCCAGCGGGTCAGGAACGGTTCGGTTTCGGCATGGCTGGCCTGGGCCACGGCGTCGAGCGCGGCTTCCGGTACCTGCTCCGGCCGCGCGATGCGTTGCGCCACCAGCGAAACACCCACCACCAGCACGATCCCGGCCACCAACCGCAGCGCGGTAAAGCCCCAGCCCAGCACAAAGCCCATGAACACCAGTGTCGCCGGGTTCAGCACCGGGTTGGCAATCCAGAACGCCAGCGCCGCGCCGACCGAGACTTTCTGCCGACGCATACCGGCCGCCACCGGAGCGGCGCAGCAACTGCACATCATCCCCGGCAGGGCGAACAGCCCGCCACGCAGGGTAGATCCCAGCCCGGCACGGCCAAACAGGCGCAGCAGCCAGTCCCGTGGGATCAGCACCTGCAGCAATGAGCCGAGAATGACCGCCAGCACCGCAGCCTTCCAGATCGCCAGGAAATACACCTGGGCATAGGCCAGCGCCGCGGCCAGTGGCGCGCTTTGCTGGTCGTTGAGAATCGAGGCGCCGATGCTGTGGTTGTCTGCCGCGATAAACGCCTTGGCGTAGTAGGGCGACCATTTCACGTAGTAGAGGCCGACGCAGGCCACCAGCAGGAACAGCGCTGGTTTCCACCAGAAGGACCAGCCCCGGGCAGGCTGGGTGGAGGAGAGGTTGGACATGTAGATGATCCGCAGGTGAGTCAATAGCGCAACATCATACGCTGTACAAGGCCGCCTCCGAAGCACTGTGGCGAGGGAGCGGTCAGATATCGGCGCTGACTTGCGTTGCGTCCGGGCAAGTCTGCTGGCCATTATCCAGGCCTTGCTTGTAGTTGCGGCTGAGCAGCGAGGCCTTGCCGTTGTGCCAGGTCAGGGTCAACACATACAAGCTATCGAAATCGCTGCCGGACCAATCGTCGGTAATCACATGTTTTTCACCGACGGCCTCGCTTGCCACCTTGTTGATCAAGTCCGGCAGATACCCATGGGACCAGGCAGTGTAGATGACGGCGTTGTGGTATTTGTCTTCCACCAGTTCGTCAGCGAGGGCGCTGGTGTCATTGGCCGAGAACTTGATGTTGACCGGCAACCCGAGCTTGATCGCGCTGGGGCTGATGGTCATCAACGGGCGGATGTAGCTGTAGGAGTTGTCTTTCTCGCCTTCCTCGACATTGCGGGTCGGGTTGGGTGCGAACACGTAGTTGGCCTTGCCGAATTTTTCCGGCAGCACGGTGGCCAGGTTCATTGCACGGTTAAGCCCCTGGCAGTTGAGTTGGCCGAGGCCCCCGGCAGGTTTCTCGCCATGGCGCAGGAACACCAGGGTTTGCACGCCGTCGACCGGCTGGGCGCGGCTGACCCGCGATTCCAGGCTAAGGCCGACCGCGGCGCTCACCAGCAATACCGGCAGCAGGATGTAAGAGTAGCGTTTGAAGCGTTTCGCAAGGCACAGAGGCTTGTAGGTCATGATGGTTCTAAGTCTCGGTGCAGGGATTCAGGGCAAGCAAGCCCAGCCATCGGGCGCTCTTTAAGAGTCCCCCAAGGCAGTTTGGTTCGTTTCGCGGGGGAGATGGGGCGGCATCCTTGCCGTGTGCAGGAGATTAACCCGCCGATGTTGCTGAATTAAGACGGATGCACGATAGGCACTGAACCACTACTCTCCTACTTTTATCAGGAGTCCCATGATGAACTCACTTTCAGACTTCCCCATCACCGCCAAATGGCCGGCCCGGCATCCCGAGCGTCTGCAGCTGTATTCGTTGCCCACGCCCAACGGGGTCAAGGTGTCGATCATGCTCGAGGAAATCGGCCTGCCCTACGAGGCGCACAAGGTCAGTTTCGAGACCCAGGACCAGCTTTCCAGCGAGTTCCTGTCGCTGAACCCCAACAACAAGATCCCGGCGATCATCGACCCCAATGGCCCGAGCGGCCAGGCGCTGGGCTTGTTCGAGTCGGGTGCGATCCTGATCTACCTCGCCGAGAAGAGCGGTGAGTTATTGCCCGAAGACCCGGCGATGCGTTACGAGACGATCCAGTGGCTGATGTTCCAGATGGCCGGTATCGGGCCGATGTTCGGCCAGGTGGGGTTCTTCAACAAATTCGCCGGCGCGGCCTATGAAGACAAGCGCCCGCGCGATCGCTACGTCGCCGAGTCGCGCCGCTTGCTGGAGGTGCTGGAAAAGCGCCTGTTGGGCCGCACCTGGATCATGGGTGACGAGTACAGCATCGCCGATATCGCCACCTTCCCGTGGGTTCGCAACCTGATCGGCTTCTATGAGTCTGGCGACCTGGTGGGTATTACCGACTTCCCGAACGTACTGCGGGCCCTGGACGGGTTCGTCGCCCGGCCGGCGGTGATCCGTGGCTTGAACATCCCAGCATAAGGACCGGCATGGCTTCTTTCGACTTCAAACAACTGGACGTTTTCAGCAGTGTGGCCGTCAAGGGCAACCCGTTGGCCGTGGTGCTGGGCGCCGACAGCCTGAGCGACCAGCAGATGGCGGATTTCGCCAACTGGACCAACCTCAGCGAAACCACCTTCCTGCTCAAGCCCCGTGATCCACGAGCGGACTACCGCGTAAGGATCTTCACGACCCTCAATGAATTGCCGTTTGCCGGCCATCCGACCCTGGGCAGTTGCCATGCCTGGTTGCTGGCCGGTGGCCAACCCGCTGGGGAGGAGATCATCCAGGAGTGTGAGATCGGCCTGGTGCGCATCCGCCGCCAGGGCGATGAACTGGCGTTTATCGCGCCACCGTTGCTGCGTTCCGGCCCGCTGGAAGCTGAATTGGTCGAGCGCGTGCGTCGGGCCCTGGACCTTGAGCCCGGTGCGATTTTGCGCAGCCAGTGGGTGGATAACGGCGCGGGCTGGTTGGCGGTGATGCTGGCGGATCGCGAGCAGGTACTGGCACTGCGGCCGGACTATTCGCAGTTGCAGGGCTTGGCCGTGGGCGTGATCGCCCCGTGGAACCCCGAGCGGGATGGCGATGAGGCGCAGTTTGAGGTGCGGGCCTTTATTGCCGGCGACGGCGCTCCGGAAGATCCGGCCACCGGCAGCCTGAACGCCGGTGTCGCCCAGTGGTTGCTGGGCGAGGGGTTGGCGCCCAGCCGCTATGTGGTCAGCCAGGGCACCGCCATGGGCCGCGCCGGGCGAATCCGCATTGAAAACAGCGGCGAGGAAATCTGGGTCGGCGGCGCGGTTGCCGTTTGCATTGAAGGCCGTCTACAGCTCTAGATCAATGCAATTGTTACCAAGCCTGCAATAAACTGTTCCGCACTTGGCGTTTGTGCTCTGCGGTGCACGAGGCATAAGCTTTCGCCCCAAAGATTTTTGGCCTGCCTTTTTTCAGGAGCATCAATGTCCAGCCAGTTCCCCGAAGCCCGTCCACGCCGCCTGCGCCGCTCCCCGGAGTTGCGTGGCCTGTTCCAGGAAAGCGAATTCACCCTCAATGACCTGGTGCTGCCGATCTTCGTTGAAGAAGAAATCGACGACTTCGTGCCGATCACCAGCATGCCCGGGGTGCAGCGCATTCCCGAGTCGAAGCTGGCCGGCGAGATCGAACGCTATTCGAAAGCCGGGATCAAGTCGGTGATGACCTTCGGCGTGTCCCACCACCTGGACGCCTCGGGCAGTGACACCTGGCAAGAGCGTGGCCTGGTGTCGCGCATGTCCTCGATCATCAAGGATGCGGTGCCGGAAATGATCGTGATGTCCGATACCTGTTTCTGCGAATACACCGACCACGGCCATTGCGGCGTGATGCACGGCGCCGAAGTCGACAACGACCGCACCCTGGTCAACCTTGGCAAGCAAGCTGTGGCTGCCGCTCGTGCCGGTGCAGATGTGATCGCCCCGTCCGCCGCGATGGACGGGCAGGTCCAGGCCATTCGCCGGGCCCTGGATGAAGCAGGCTTCAGCCATATCCCGATCATGGCCTATTCCACCAAGTTCGCCTCGGCGCTCTACGGCCCGTTCCGCGAAGCCGGCGGCAGCGCGCTGAAGGGCGATCGCAAGAGCTACCAGATGAACCCGATGAACCGCCGCGAAGCGGTGCGCGAATCGTTGCTGGATGAGCAGGAAGGTGCGGACGCGCTGATGGTCAAGCCGGCCGGCGCGTACCTGGACATCATCCGCGACATCCGCGAAGCCTCGCGTTTGCCGGTGGCGGCGTACCAGGTCAGCGGCGAGTACGCGATGATCAAGTTCGGCGCCCAGGCGGGCGCGATCGACGAAGCCCGCGTGGTACGGGAAACCCTGGGTTCGATCAAGCGCGCCGGTGCGGACTTGATCTTCACCTACTTCGCGATGGACCTGGCACTTGCCGGGATCTAAGTAACCTGTGGCGAGGGAGCAAGCTCCCTCGCCACAGAAGGCTGTTCGCGGCTGCTTGAAACTTAGCGCTGGGCAAACGCCAGGTTCAGCCCCAACCCCGCAAACGCCGCTGCAAAACTGCGGCGCAGCCAGTTCTGTACACGTGGCGATTCGATCACCGCGCGGCGGAACACATTGGCCAACAGGCCATAAATCACAAACACCGCAAACGTCATCGCCATGAATACACTGCTCAGCAACAGCATTTGCAGGGCCGGTGCGCCCGCGCCCGGGGTGACGAATTGCGGCAGGAACGCCAGGAAGAAAATCGTCAGCTTGGGGTTCAGAATATTCAGCAACAGGCCTCGCACCATCAGGCTGTGGGCGCTGGAAATCGTCGGTGTGTCGTTCATGGCAAAGGCCGAGCGGTCCCGCCAGGTGGCATAGGCGAGGTACAGCAAGTAGGCGGCGCCGGCATACTTGAGGGCTTCGAACGCCAGGGCGCTGGTGTGCAGCAGGGCGGACAGCCCAAGCACGGAGGCCAACAAGTGCGGGACGATCCCGGCGGTGCAGCCCAGCGCGGCGAACACACTGGCGCGCTTGCCGGCGGTCAGTCCGGTGGACACGGTGAAGATCACGCCGGTGCCGGGAATGAGCACGACGATCAGGCAGGTGATCAGGAAGTTCAGGCTAAGCATGGCATTCAAACTCCTTGTAGGAACGACGGGTGCCTGATCCTTTCACGTCCTGGTTTTTTTGACGAGAGCAGCAGGTCGGCGAACCCCGGTTAGACTTACCGGTCGATATCTGCCAAGACTGGCCCATTGTCGCCCAAGGAAGCCCCATGCGTTCATCTCGCCTCATCCTGTGCCTTACCACCTTATTGGTACTGGCCGGCTGCTCCAGCCAGCGCACCCAGCAACTGCCGGAGCGCAGCGAAGCCGAGGTGAAAGCGCAGATCGTGCGGCTGATGCCGGCCAGCGTGCCGGATCGTGGCGGCTGGGCCCAGGACATCTACACCGCCTTCAACACGCAGAAAATCTACCCCGGTACGGAGAACATCTGCGCGGTATTGGCCGTGACCGAGCAGGAGTCCACCTATCAGGTCGACCCGCCGGTCCCGAACATGGGCAAGATCGCCCAGGACGAGATCCTGCGGCGCGCCGCTAAAGTCCATGTGCCGGCGGTATTGGTGCGCACGGCACTGCAACTGCGCTCGCCCACCGGCAAGTCCTACGCCGAGCGCTTGAACGCTGCGCGCACCGAGCGGGATTTGAGTGGAATCTTTGACGACTTCATCAGTGTCGTGCCCTTGGGCAATACGCTGTTTGGCGGCTTCAACCCGGTGCATACCGCAGGCCCGATGCAGGTCAGCATCGACTTCGCACAGAAGCAGGCCCGGGATTATCCCTACACCGTGGATGGCAGCATCCGCCGGGAAGTGTTTACCCGCCGAGGCGGCATGTACTTTGGCATCACCCATCTGCTGGGCTACCCGGTGAATTACGACCAGATGCTGTACCGCTTCGCCGATTTCAATGCCGGTTGGTACGCCAGCCGCAACGCCGCATTCCAGGCAGCGGTCAGCCGGGTCTCGGGTACCACGCTGGCGCTGGACGGCGACTTGATCAACTACGGCTCGTTCCTGCCAGGCACCACCGAGCTGGCAGTGCGCTCACTGGGCAAGGCGCTGGACATGCGCAACCCGAGCATCCGCAGTCAGCTGGAGCAGGGTGAGCGCCTGGATTTTGAAGATACCACCCTGTACCAGCGGGTGTTCGCCCTGGCCGACAAGGCCGCCGGCAAACCGGTGCCGCGGGCGATCCTGCCGGGCATCGTGCTGAAAAGCCCGAAGATCACCCGCAACCTCACCACGGCCTGGTTTGCCAAGCGCGTGGATGAGCGTTATCAGCGCTGCATGAAGCGTTAGGCTTATCACCGGGGATTTACCGGGCTGATGTTGATGGTCCGGATGGCGGCGGTGGGATACACCTCCAGCCTTGTCCCCAAGGAAGAACCTGACATGACTGCCCATGCCATCCCCGAAGGCTTTACCCCGCTGCGTCGAAGCAGTCCACTCCTGGACCTGCTTGGCCCGGTGTATAGCCGAGGTGAAGGCTTGCAGCTGGAAATCGGCCTGCGCGCCGACAACCGCCACGCCAACGGACGCGGCACCGTGCACGGTGGCGTGCTGGCCACCCTGGCGGATGTGGGCATGGGCTACGCCATGGCCTTTTCCAGCGAGCCGCCGCTGCCGTTGATCACGGCGAGCATGACCCTGGACTATCTCGGCGCGGTGCAGGTAGGGGAGTGGGTCGAGGTGCGTCTGGAGCATCACAAGCGCGGGCGGCAGATGGCGTTTGCCACGGTCAGCGTGCAGGTCGGGGAGAAGGTGGTGGTGCGGGCAAATGCGGTGTTTGCGGTGCCCCAGGCGCGGGACTGACCGATAAAGAAAAGGCCCGGTTTTCGTGGAACCGGGCCTTTTCCATGTTGCTCTTTGAAATCAGCTGCGTTCAAGGGCCAGGGCTACACCTTGCCCGCCACCGATGCACAGGGTGGCCAGGCCTTTCTTGGCGTCACGCTTGATCATTTCATGCAGCAGGGTCACCAGCACACGGCAGCCTGACGCGCCAATCGGGTGGCCGATGGCAATCGCGCCGCCGTTGACGTTGACCTTGGCCGCGTCCCATTCCAGCTCTTTGCCCACCGCCAGTGACTGCGCGGCAAAGGCTTCGTTGGCTTCGATCAGGTCCAGGTCGCCCAGGCTCCAGCCGGCCTTGTCCAGGCAGCGGCGGGTGGCCGATACCGGGCCAATGCCCATGATCGCGGGATCGACGCCGGCGTTGGCGTAGCTGGCGATTCGGGCCAGCACTGGCAAGCCGAGCGCCTTGGCTTTGTCCGCGCTCATCAGCAGCACGGCAGCCGCGCCGTCGTTGAGGCTGGATGCGTTGCCGGCGGTGACGGTGCCGTCTTTCTTGAAGGCCGGCTTGAGCTTGGCCAGGGATTCGGCGGTGGTGCCGGCGCGTGGCTGTTCGTCCACGGCGAAGGCCACCGGGTCGCCCTTGCGCTGGGGAATCAGGATCGGTGTGATCTCATCGCTGAAACGCCCAGCTTCAATGGCCGCCGTGGCTTTTTGCTGGGAGGCGGCGGCGAAGGCGTCCTGGGCTTCACGGCTGATGCCGTACTTGTCCACCAGGTTCTCGGCGGTGATGCCCATGTGGTAGTCGTTGAACGCATCCCACAGACCGTCGGTGATCATGCTGTCGATCATCTTCGCATGGCCCATGCGCAGGCCGGTGCGGGCGGCCGGCAATATGTACGGGGCCAGGCTCATGTTCTCCATGCCGCCGGCGATGATTACCTCGGCATCGCCGCAACGGATCGCTTGTGCGCCCAGGTGCAGCGCCTTGAGCCCCGAGCCGCAGACCTTGTTCAGGGTCAGCGCCGGCACGGCGTGGGGCAGGCCGGCGAGGATCGAGGCCTGGCGGGCCGGGTTCTGGCCGCTACCGGCGGTGAGCACCTGGCCAAGGATCACTTCATCCACGAGTGCCGGGTCGATGCCGGTCTGCTCCAGCAGGCGACGGATCACCGCAGCCCCCAGCTCCGGGGCCGGGATGCTTGCCAGCGAACCTTGGAAGCTGCCCACGGCGGTGCGGGTGGCAGCAACAATCACGACGTCTTGCATGGAATCTGTCCTCACTGGAAGTGCATTTCTGGAACGTGGTCCGGGACGATCAGTTTACCGGCTGTCTTGCTGACGATCTCTTCAACACTGACGCCAGGTGCGCGTTCCTTGAGGACAAAAGCGCCATTTTCGATTTCCAGGTAGGCCAGGTCCGTCAGCACGCGCTTGATGCAGTTGGCGCCGGTCAGCGGCAGGCTGCACTGGCTCAGCAACTTGGATTCACCGTCCTTGGACGCGTGGGTCATGATCACGATGATGTTCTCGGCACCGGCCACCAGGTCCATCGCGCCGCCCATGCCCTTGACCAGCTTGCCGGGGATCATCCACGAGGCGATGTTGCCTTGTACATCGACCTCAAACGCGCCGAGCACGGTCAGGTCGACATGGCCGCCGCGAATCATCGCGAAGGACTCGGCCGAGGAGAAGATCGATGCGCCAATGCGCGCGGTGACGGTCTGTTTGCCGGCGTTGATCATGTCGGCATCGATGGTTTCTTCAGTAGGAAACGGACCCATGCCCAGCAGGCCGTTTTCCGACTGCAGCATGACCTCCATGCCTTCTGGGATGTAGTTGGCCACCAGGGTCGGAATGCCGATGCCGAGGTTGACGTAGAAACCGTCCTGCATTTCGCGGGCGACGCGTTGAGCCATTTGTTCGCGGGTAAGAGCCATTTTTTGTCTCCTTATTATCTGGGCTGGTGGATTATTTGCGGAGGGTGCGCTGTTCGATGCGCTTCTCGAAGGTGCCGCAAATGATCCGGTCGACGTAGATCCCTGGGGTGTGGATATGCGCCGGGTCCAGCTCGCCCGGTTCGACGATTTCTTCGACTTCGACCACGGTGATCCTGCCGGCGGTGGCGGCCAGCGGGTTGAAGTTCTGGGCGGTATGGCGATAGATCACATTGCCGAAGTGGTCGGCTTTCCAGCCTTTGACGATGGCGAAGTCGCCGGTGATGGATTCTTCCATCAGGTACGGGCGACCGTTGAACTCGCGGGTTTCCTTGCCTTCAGCGACTGGCGTGCCGACGCCGGTAGCGGTGAAGAAGGCCGGGATGCCGGCACCGCCTGCGCGCAGTTTTTCGGCGAGGGTGCCTTGGGGCGTCAGGACCACTTCGATTTCGCCGCTGAGCAGTTGCTTCTCGAACAGGGCGTTTTCACCGACGTAGGACGCGAAGACCTTGCTGATCTGCTTGCCTTCCAGCAGCAGGCCCAGGCCGAAGCCGTCGACGCCGCAGTTGTTGGAGACCACGGTCAGGTTGCGGGTGCCTTTGCGCTTGATTTCGGCAATGAGGTTTTCCGGGATGCCGCACAGGCCAAAACCTCCGGCAAGAACCGTCATGCCATCTTCCAGGCCTGCCAGCGCCTCTTCATAGGACGCTACGCGTTTATCAAAACCTGCCATATGCACCTCTTTTATTGTTTGTGGGCCAGCCATATGAACCGAGTGTTGCGCCGACGGATTGATTTGTTAAGTTGTTTTTTAAGGTTGATTGATTTAAAAAACAGCATAGTCCTCAGCCATCGAGAGAAGCTTCATGACAGTTAAACAGATGCGCGCCTTTCTTGCCGTAGCCCAGACCTTGAGCTTTGCGGCCGCCTGTGAGCGTTTGCATCTTTCCCAGTCGGCCTTGAGCCTGACCATCAAAGGCCTGGAAGAAGGCCTGGGCGGGCGGCTGTTCAGCCGCAATACGCGCAATGTCGCGCTGACTCCCGAAGGGGAATCGCTACTGCCCCTGGCCCGGCGCCTGATCGCCGATTGGGACAATGCCGAGGATGAGTTGCGCCAGCGTTTCACCCTGCAGCGCGGGCGGGTAACGGTGGCGGCGATGCCGTCGTTTGCCGGAAACCTGCTGCCACCGATCCTGAAGATTTTTCGCGCGCGCTATCCTCAGGTCAACGTAACGGTGAATGACGTGATCAACGAGCAGGTGCTGGAAATGGTCCGCGATCGCCAAGTGGAGTTGGGCGTGGCGTTTGAACCGTCGGAAAGCTCATCGCTGGTGTTCACCCCGCTGTATGTGGACCGCTTTGTGGCGGTGGTGCCCGGTGACTCGCCATTGGCACGCCGCTCCGATATCGCCTGGCACACCTTGCTGGAACAACCCTTCATCACCTTGCAGCGCCCGTCCACGGTACGAGTGATGCTTGAAGAACACCTGAAGGTGCTGGACCTGAAGCTGCCCGTAGCCCTGGAGAGCCATCAACTGGCGACGGTGGGCAAGATGGTTGCCAGTGGCTTGGGCGTGAGTGCAGTGCCGGCGTTGTGTGCACGCCAAATGCAGGAAGCAGGCGCCCATTGCATCACCTTGAGCGATCCGGTGATCGAACGGCCGATTGGTGTACTGACCAAGCCCGGCCACGAACTTTCAGCGGCGGCCCAGGCCATGTTTGATATTTTTTGCGATGAAGCGGGGAAGGGGCGTTTTCCGGCGTTGTTGCGATAACCGTCGGCCATAAAAAAGCCTGCTCGTTTTAAGCGAGCAGGCTTAAGTGATAAGTGCGTAGTTATCAGCAGTATCTGTCGATCACCTTAACTTGCGAATGGCCTTTAAGGTTCTGCCACTCGGTATTAAGTGTATGGAAGACCTGCTCGATAAAGTTGCGATCGGCGGCGGCTTTCTTGCCGACATAACCCTGGCCGCGGCGGTACATCTTCAGGCGCGCTGCCAGTTCACGGTTATTCCTGTCGAACTCTTCTTCCACGGTGTGGGGCGCCAGGCAGTCAATATGGACCTGGCCCGATTTACCAATCCAGAGGATATGGTCGTCGAGCGTGTCTTTCTGCGCTGCGAACATCTCAGCCAATTCATCGATAGTTGGTTGGTTGTTCAGATTCATGTGTAAGCCCCTTGACCAGTTGGCGATCTCTAGTTGATCCGTTAAAACTACTAAGTTGTCTCCGGCTCAGAAAACCGGGCGTCAGCGACTGTCTGCCGAATACGGGCAGGGTCTTGAACCGATGCATGTAGTCTTGCTGATGACCTGCTACGCAATGGTTTCATAACGAAGACAAGCAGCGTTTGAGCTCCTTGTACCGATCCTTTCGGGCCGGTCAGCTTCATCAATCTGCCTTGTGGGCAGTGCACATCCGGAAAAAACAGCTCGGCGGTCAGACGAGCTTGTTCAAAACGCGTGTTACCAACGCTCCCGATCCGGGAGACGCTTGAATCATGCAATTACAAAACGGTTACGTCAACGATTATGTAGTGATTATTTTTGAGCACTACATAAATCCTTGCAGGGCGGGGGTGTGAGCGGAAAACATGACTTGGGCGTCACTTTTCGTGCGGGCAGGTCGCGGGATCCGGGGGCTTTTTGTGGCGAGGGAGCTTGCTCCCGCTGGGGTGCGAAGCGCCCCCACCAGGCTGACTGCGGTTCTGCAGGAATCATTCGGTTGTCGGTTTTGGGGCTGCTGCGCAGCCCAGCGGGAGCAAGCTCCCTCGCCACAGAAAAGCAGGATTGGGCTATCCCAGGCGTTCTGCCAGCAACGGCAACAAACGTTCGCAGGAGGCTTCGATCTTGAGTTGCAGCAACTCATCGCCCCGTGTCTTGCCCAGATTGATGGCAATCACGGGCTTGCCTTGCTCGACCATCGCCTTGCACAACCGAAACGCTGAATACGCCATCAGCGACGAACCCACCACCAGCAATCCTTCTGCGTCATCCACCGCCGCCATCGCCTTGGCTGCCGTGCCCTGGGCGACGTTCTCGCCGAAAAACACCACGTCCGGTTTCAACCGTTGCCCGCTGCAGTGGGGGCAGCGGGGCACCTGAAAACGTCCTTCAAAGGCCGGGTCCAGCAGGGTGTCACCGTCGGGGGCTTGAACAGCATCCACACCCGCCAGGTACGGATTCTCCGCTTCCATTTGGCGCTGGATCAGGTCCCGTTCGCTGGTCTGCTGGCAATCCAGACATAGCACCCGGTGAAGGCTGCCGTGGAGTTCGATCACATCATGGCTGCCAGCCTGGTCGTGCAGGGTGTCGACGTTCTGGGTGATCAGCCCGGTAATGCGCTGGCGTTGCTGCAGAGTGGCCAGGGCGATATGCGCCGCGTTCGGCTGCGCGACACGCACCCTCGGCCAGCCGAGCATCGCCCGCGCCCAGTAGCGGCGGCGCGCCTGCGGGGTTGCCAGGAACTCCTGGTACATCATCGGTGCCTTGCCCCGGCGCACGCCTTCGCTGTCGCGATAATCGGGAATCCCCGAAGAGGTGCTGATACCCGCACCGGTCAGCACCAGGAAGCGCCGTTCGGCCATGGCCCGGTGCAGGCTGTCGAGTTGGTTATCGACTTGATGTTGCAGGGTATCGAGCATGGGGTCCCCAATGATTATTCGCCGCGAATGTACTGCTCCAGCTGTTTGATCAGGTCGGCCTGTTCGGCAATCGCTTCCTTGACCAGGTCGCCGATGGACAGCAGGCCAAGGAGCTCGCCGTTCTCCACCACAGGCAGGTGCCGCAGATGTCGGTCAGTCATGATCGTCATGCAAGTCTCGACAGTCTGGTGAGTGTCGACGGTGATCACCGGTGAATTCATGATCTCGTGGGCTTTGGTCGTCACCGAAGACAATCCATGGAGGATGACCTTACGGGCATAGTCTCGTTCACTGATGATGCCCACCACCTTGCCGTCCTGGAGCACTGGCAAGGCCCCGACGTTTTTCGAAGCCATCACGATCAAGGCCTCAAATACCGTATGGTCGTGGGGGATGGTGTGGACTTGATGGTTATGCTGGTCTTTGGACTTCAGCACTTGGGCAACGGTTTTCATGGAGGCCACTCCGGTGTTGTTATTGTTGGGAGGTTAGCAGGCCCTACAGAATCCTGGATGGCCTGCAGCAGGGCAAGGTCCAAAGCGGCATACATCCCGTCGAAAAACGTCATTGTCGCGATTTCTTAGTGCTTCTCAGCCTTTGTTTGCCGGTTTCGCCGCCCGCTTCGGGCTGGTGGCCGTCTTGCGCTTGGCCGGTTTGCGTTTGTTTTTCCACGGTGTGGCGCCACGGCCGGCCGGGCTGGCCGGGCCGCTGATGGTCAGGCGCATGCCAGTGCAGCGGGTCACCTGTTTGCTCATCCATGCCGCCTGTTTGGCGACGAACTCTTCCAGGCTCATCTCTCCGCTTTGTACCATGTCCAGTGCCTGCTCCCAGATAGCGGTGGTACCGGGGTCGGCAATTGCCCGTGGCACTGCATCAATCAGGCTGAACGCGGCAGGCGTTGCCGACAGCGCCTTGCCGTTTTTCACCAGGTAGCCGCGGTCCAGCAGGCCCTGGATGATCCCGGCGCGGGTGGCTTCGGTGCCGATCCCGGTGGTGTCCTTGAGCTTTTGCTTGAGCAGCGGGTCTTCCACCAGCTTGGCGACGTTTTTCATCGCCTTGATCAGGTCGCCTTCGGTGAAGGGTTTGGGTGGCTGGGTCCACAGGTCCTTGAGGTTGACCTTGGCCACGGCGTAGTCCTGCCCCTGAACCAGTGTTGGCAAGGACTGCGGCGCAGGTGCTTCACGGCCCTTGGCCGGCGCCAATGCTTCCGGCAATGCGCGTTTCCAGCCAGGCTCGACGATGACTTTACCGACAGCCCGCAAGGCTTCACCGGCACAATCGAAATCTGCCTGGGTACGGTCGTACTCGTGGTTGGGCAGGAACTGCGCGAGGTAGCGGGCACGAATCAAGGTGTAGACGGCGCGATGCTTGCCCGTCAATTGCCCGACATCCTTGCCGGCGCCGGTGGGAATGATGCCGTGGTGAGCGCTGACCTTGGCGTCGTTCCAGGCTCGGGAGCGTCGCTTCGGATCGATGTGTGGCATCAATTCATTCACCGCCGGATCGGCCCGCCCCAGCGCCGCGAGGATTTTCGGCGCGTCGCCGTGCTGGCTCAGGGGCAGGTAGCCGCAATCGCTGCGTGGGTAAGTGATGACCTTGTGGGTTTCGTAGAGTGACTGGGCAACATCCAGGGTTTCCTGGGCGCCGAGGCCAAGCTTTTTCGAGCAGATTTCCTGCAGGGTGCCGAGGTCGAAGGGCAGGGGCGCGACGTCGCGCATGCGCTCGGTACGCAGTTTGACCAGCCGGGCGCTGGCGGCGTTGCTCATGGCATTGGCGGCGTCCCGGGCAAGCTGCGGATTGAGGCAGCGGCCCTGATCGTCACAGGCGTCTTCGGTCGCGCGCCACTGCGCCGTAAAGGTGATGTTGTCGTGGAGCAGATCCACATCGATGGCCCAATAAGCGACGGGTACAAAGTCGGCAATGCTGCGGTCCCGGTCCACTACCAGGCGCAAGGTCGGGGTTTGCACACGGCCGACCGGCAACACGCCCTGGTAGCCGGACTGTTGGCCCAGCAGGGTAAACAGGCGGCTCATGTTCATCCCGATCAGCCAGTCGGCACGGGAGCGGCCAAGGGCCGAATGGTAGAGGCTGAAGGTTTCTGCGCCTGGCTTCAACGAGGCCAGGGCCTTGCGGATCGACGCGTCGTCGAGCGCCGAGAGCCATAGCCGCTGGATGGGGCCGCGATAACGGCAATGCTCCACCAGCTCCCGGGCGATCATCTCGCCTTCGCGGTCGGCATCGGTGGCGATCACCAGTTCCTGGGATTCCCCCAGCAGACGCTTGACCGCCTTGAACTGGCTGGCAGTCTTGGGCTTGACCAGCATCTTCCACTTTTCGGGGATGATCGGCAGGTCGGCCAGCACCCAGCGCTTGTACTTGGCGTCGTAGCTGTCGGGCGGGGCGGTTTCCAGCAGGTGGCCGATGCACCAGGTCACCGTCACGCCTGAACCCAGCCAACAACCGTCGCCACGCCGGGTCGCGCCGAGCACGGCGGCGATATCCTTGGCCTGGGACGGTTTTTCACAGAGGAACAGCCGCATGGTCACCACATTCGCTACGCAATTGAATGGGGAGCAGGATGAGCAATAAATCAGAATTGGGCAACTTTTATCTGGATGGATATACAGCAATTTGTGTGTCTGGTGCTAAACCCAATGTGGGAGCGGGCTTGCTCGCGAACGCGGTGTATCAGTCAACCTATCCGGCGACTGACACCCCGCTTTCGCGAGCAAGCCCGCTCCCACACTGAAACTCCAGCGTCGGCCGGATCGACGTTTAGTTATTGTCGATATCGACGTTCTTGGTTTCTTTCAGGCAAATCAGCCCCACGATCAGGCTCACCCCGGTAATGACCACCGGGTACCACAGCCCATAGAAAATATCCCCGGTGTACACCACCAGCGCAAACGACACCGTCGGCAGGAAGCCACCAAACCAGCCATTCCCGATGTGGTATGGCAGCGACAGCGAGGTGTAGCGGATGCGTGTCGGGAACAGCTCCACCATCAGCGCTGCCAGCGGGCCGTAGCACATGGCGGCGATCAGGATCAGCGCGACGATCAGCACCACCACCATGGTTTTGTTGACCTGGGCCACATCAGCCGATTGCGGATAACCCGCCAGGGTCACCGCGCCTTTCAGGGCGGCTTCGTCGTAACCGTCGATACGCACATCACCCACGCTCACCTGCACTGCGCTGCCCGCCGGGGCGGCCGCGCTTTCATACGGCAGGCCCTGTTTCACCAGGAAGGTCTTGACCTTGTCGCACGGGCTGTCAAAACGCGCCTTGCCCACCGGGTCGAACTGGAAGGTGCAGGTGGCCGGGTCTGCCAATACGGTGATCGGCGACTGGCGGCTGGCGTGGTCCATCGCCGGGTTGGTGTAGTGCGCCAGGCCCTTGAAGATCGGGAAGTACAGCGCGGTGGCCAGCAGCAGGCCGACCATCAACACCGGCTTGCGTCCCAGCTTGTCCGAAAGCCAGCCGAAGAAGATGAAGAACGGCGCACCAATCACCACGCTGATGATCAGCAGCATGTTGGCCAGTGCCGGGTCCATCTTCAAAAACTGCGTGAGGAAGAACAGCACATAAAACTGCGCGGCATAGAACGTCACTGCCTGGCCGGCGTTGATGCTGAACAGCGCAATCAGCACAATCTTGAGGTTTTCCCATTTGCCGAACGACTCGCGGATCGGCGACTTGCTGGCCTTGCCTTCCTCTTTCATTTTCAGGAACGCCGGCGACTCGTGCAGGCTCATGCGGATCCAGGTGGAGATACCCAGCAGCACGATCGACAGCAGGAACGGCAGGCGCCAGCCCCACACTTCGAATTGGTCGCCGGTGAAGTAACGGCACGCCAGCACCACCAGCAGCGACAGCAGCAGGCCGAGGGTCGCGGTGGATTGAATCCAGCTGGTGTGGAAGCCGCGTTTGCCCGCCGGGGCGTGCTCGGCCACATAGGTGGCTGCGCCGCCGTACTCGCCGCCCAGCGCCAGGCCCTGGAGCATGCGCAGCGCGACGAGGATGATCGGTGCGGCAATGCCGATGCTCGAATAGGTCGGCAGCAGGCCCACGCAGAAAGTCGCCAGGCCCATCAGGATGATGGTGGCGAGGAAGGTGTACTTGCGCCCGATCATGTCACCCAGCCGACCGAACACCAGCGCGCCGAACGGACGCACCACAAAGCCGGCGGCGAAGGCCATCAGGGCAAAGATAAACGCCGTGGTGTCGTTGACCCCGGCAAAGAACTGCTTGCTGATCACCGCCGCGAGGGCGCCGTAGAGGAAGAAGTCATACCACTCGAACACCGTCCCGAGGGAGGAGGCGAAGATGACTTTCTGTGTGTCGTTGCTGTCTCGCGCCTTGGTGGCGGAGCCCAGGGGTTGAGCGTGTTCTGACATTTGGGTAGCCCTCACAGTGATTATTTATTGTTGTTCCACTGTCGGCGCCACATCGGCGCCGCTATTCCCCTGTAGGAGCCCGGCTTGCCGGCGATGGCGCTCTCAAGCTGTGCACAACACTTGAAAACGCCACCGCCGGCAAGCCGGGCTCCCGCAGGTCAAGCCGGTAAGGTCAGTTCTTTCTCCGGGGCGAGGCTCCTTGTGTTCGGCGAAAGGATAAGCTGCGCGGCTTTTTCCGCGATCATCAGCGTCGGTGAGCAGGTGTTGCCTGAAGTGATGCGGGGCATGACCGACGCGTCGGCAATGCGCAGGCCGGGAACCCCGTGCACTCGCAGTTGGGCGTCGACCACCGCGTCCTTGTCGCTGCCCATGCGGCAGGTGCCCACTGGATGGAAAATCGTGGTGCCAATGCGGGCGGCGGCTTCCTGCAGTTGTTCGTCCGTCTGCAGTTCTGCGCCGGGCAGGTACTCCACCGGGTTGAATTGCTTCAGGGCCGGCGCCGAGACGATGCGTCGGGTCAGGCGAATGGCGTCGGCGGCCACCCGCAGGTCTTCCGGATGGCTGAGGTAGTTGGGGCGGATCAGCGGTGCGTCTGCCGGGTTGGCCGAGCGAATGTCGATGCGGCCACGGCTTTGCGGGCGCAAGTCGCACACCGAAGCGGTGAAGGCCGGGAACCCGTGCAGTGGTTCGCCAAAGCGCTCCAGGGACAGCGGTTGCACGTGGTATTCGAGGTTGGCCGACGTCTGCTCCGGCCCGGAGCGGGCAAACGCGCCAAGCTGGCTGGGGGCCATGGACAACGGGCCGCTGCGGTCGTACAGGTAGCGCAGGCCCATGCCCATCTTGCCCCACACGGTGCCGGCGATCTGGTTCAGGGTGCGGGCGTTTTCCAGCTTGTAGATCAGGCGCAGTTGCAGGTGATCCTGCAGGTTGCCGCCCACGCCGGGTAACTCGTGCAGCACATCGATGCCCAAAGGCTTGAGCACGCTGGAGGGGCCGATACCGGAGCGTTGCAGGATGCCGGGCGAACCGACGGAGCCGGCGCACAGGATGATTTCCTTGCGCGCCCGCCACGTGACTGGCTGGCCATTCTGGCGAGCAACCACCGCCGCCGCACGGCCGTTCTCCAGAAGTACGCGGTCGACTTCAACCTCGGTCATCACCGTCAGGTTGGGCCGCTGGCGGATCGGTTTGAGAAACGCCTTGGCCGCATTCCAGCGCACGCCGGATTTCTGATTGACCTGGAAATAGCCACAGCCTTCGTTGTCGCCCTGGTTGAAGTCACTGATGCTGTCGATACCGCTTTGCTGCGCCGCGTCACGAAACGCATCGAGGATCGGCCAGTGCAGGCGCTGTTGCTCAACCCGCCATTCACCGCCGTCACTGTGAAATTGCGAGGCACCGGCAAAATGGTTTTCGCTCTGCTTGAACAGCGGCAGCACATCCTTCCAGGCCCAGCCGGGATTGTCCTCGGCCCAGCCGTCGTAATCCCGGGCCTGGCCGCGCATGTAGATCATGCCGTTGATGGACGAGCACCCGCCCAGCACCTTGCCGCGCGGGTAGCTCAGCGCACGGCCTTGCAGGCCTTCCTGGGCTTCGGTCTTGAAACACCAGTCGGTGCGCGGGTTGCCGATGCAGAACAGGTAGCCGACGGGAATATGGATCCAGGGGTAGTTATCGCGACCGCCTGCTTCAAGCAGCAACACGCGATGGGCAGGGTTGGCAGACAGTCGATTGGCCAGCAGGCAGCCCGCCGGGCCGGCGCCTACCACCACGTAATCGTATTCATCAGCTGCAGAATGCATCTGTGACCTCGCTTGTTTTTCTTATTGGTCCCATCCTAGTTGTTAGTTTTCGTCTTAAAAATGTTAGTTTTTACCCAGCTGCTGTGCGTTTTTAGACAACGCTGCTGTTCAGGGGAAGAAGGGGAAGGCATGTTCGACTGGAATGATCTGCGGTTCTTTCTTGAGTTACAGCGTAGCGGACGCTTGCTCACGGCGGCGCAACGCCTGAAAACCACCCACGCCACCGTGGCCCGGCACATCGAGGCCATCGAGAAAAGCCTGGGCACTGCGCTGTTCGTGCAGCACGCCCAGGGTTACGAACTCACGCCCTCCGGAGAAGCCCTGCTCAAACATGCCGAAGCCATGGAAAACGTGGCGCTGCTGGCCGAAGAAGAACTGACCCATTCCGCCGCGCCCCTGGGCAAGATCCGCCTGGGGGTGGCCGAGGGTTTGGGCGTGATGTTCCTGGCCAGTCGCATGGGCGGCCTGTTCGAACGCTACCCGGGCCTGGAAGTGGAACTGCTGGCAGTGCCACGGTTTGTCAGCATCCTCAACCGCGAAGCGGAAATCAGCATCCACCTCGAACGCCCCAGCGTCGACCAACTGGTGACCCGCAAACTCACCGACTACCGCCTGGCGCTCTACGCCAGCCGCAGCTACCTGGACCGCACACCGCCGATTGAAAAACGCGAGGACCTGGCGGTGCACGCCTGGATCGATTACGTCGACGATTTACTGTTCAGCCAGGAACTGAAATTCCTCAGCAGTTTCTGCCGCAACCCCAAAGTGGTGTTCCACAGCACCAGCGTGATCGCCCAGCACCAGGCGGCGCGCTCGGGGTTGGGAATTGCCGTATTGCCGTGCTTCATGGCGGCGAGCGACCCGGACCTGGTGCCGCTGCTGCCGGCGGAGAGCATCCAGCGCAGCTATTGGATCAGCTCCCGGCGCGAGTTGCACAAGTCGGTAAGGTTGCGGGTGTTGTGGGATTACCTGGTGGAACTCTGCGCGCGGGAGCAAGGGGTTTTGCTGGGGGAGGGTTAGAGCTTCACCACCTGATGCACCTGCTCACCACAGGCACGGATCTCCTTGATCATCTTTTCAAACGGTGCGCTGACAATTTCATCGTGGGTCAGCCAGCGTATTTTCTGCGTCAGGACGTAGTGATAACGCCAGTCGCCCTTGACGCGCTCACCCGTCAGGTCCAGGTCGTACCACGGCGAGCGTACCTGGCAAGCCTTGATGTCCTTGTCGATCTGCCCACCCGACAGTGTGATGGTGTAATCCAGCGTCTCGGGGTTGCCTATGTACAAGTCGGCCAGTTGCCCATTGCGGCGGTAGTTGAGCAGACCGTCCCATTTCTCTTGCAGCAAGGCATCGTTGTAGACGTGGTCGTTGCCCAGCGGTTCCAGGGGCCGCATGTCCGTCAGGGTGGCGCTGACCTTGTAGCTGGCCGGGATCAGGAAGGCGGTGGCGGGGCGCTCGACCTGGCAGTCGGTGATCTGTTTGCCGAAGTTGTCGCAGATGTTCTGGTCGCTGGCGGTGGCGCCTTGCTGGCGGTCGGCGACGCTCAGTTGCATCAGCGGCATGCCGCGAAAATCAACGGTGGCCGAGACCCGGGCGGTGCCCTGGGCGTCGAAGCGCTCCTGTTTGTCGAGGATCAACGTGGGGGCGGCGGGTTGCAGCGGGATGTGTTCTTCACGTACCTGGCCCTCGGCGTTGGTCACCAGCACCCAGCGGTCCTGGATGTCGGGCAGGGTCTGGCCGGGGGCGAAGATCGGGTTGGTCGGGTCCAGCCACCACACCTGGCCATCGACTTCGGCGCGGACGATGGCGTGGTTCGGCGCGCCGGTACCGGGAATCAGCAGCGGGTTAACCACATCGCCGCGGCTGACCCAGGCCGGTTCGGCCTTGATCCCGCTGGCCTTGAGCATGGCGGCCAGCAGCGTCGAAAGGTCTTTGCAGTCGCCGTAGCCGTGCTGCTCGATCTCCGCCAGGCTGAAGGGCACATAGCCGCGATCCGAGGCGCGCCAGTCGCCCAAGTAACGATAGTGGTCGTTGATGTGCTGCATCAGGCCGGCCACCTGTTGTGCCGGTGGCAAGCCGCGAACGGCGGCCACGGCGGCGGCGCCCTGGGGCGGCAGCTTGGCGCCGAGGATCTGGTTGTAGCGTTCGGCAAAGCCGCCGAAGTACTGCTGGCGATCCAGGGAGCTGCCGACTTCGATACGCGGGGCGTGGCGTATGTAGGCGTTGGCGGATTCGTTGATGTAGCTGAGGTAGGTCGGGGCCTTTTGCACCACGTCCAGGGTCTTGCGATTGGCCGATGGCGTAATGCTGAAACCCTCCATCAATTCGCTGCGCCACTCGATCGGCCGCTCGGCGGTGAAGCGTGCCTTGAAGTGGTCGCGCCGTGCGGCGTTGGGGCCGAACTGCAAGGCGTAGTAGAACTCGGTCATCAGCGGTTTGGCCGGGTGATGTTCGCGCACCGTGTAGCGGATTTGCGTGCCGACCCGCAGGTTGGGAAACGCCAGCGAGGTCTGTTTTTCCCGGGAGAAACCCTGGTCCGGGTTGGGGGCGGTGCGGGTGTCGATTTGCGTCGGGTCCAGGGGCACAGGTTTGCCGCCGGGCTGGGTGGACTCGGCCTTGATCAGTTCGAAGCCGTCTTCTTCCTGGTAGCTGAAGTCGATCCGCGAGAGCATTTCGCGGCCGCTTGGCTTGAGGATGGTGTAGTGAAAGCGGGTAGTGCAGTCGACGCTGGCGTCGCGGTTGAAGTGGCAATGCAGCTCGGTGTCGCTGGCCAGTGGGGCTTCGGCCATTGGTTGCAGGGCGGCAAGCGCGCTGTGACTGGCAAGCCCCCAGCTGATGCAGATCAGGGGACGGTAAAACGAAAAACGGAGCATGGGCGCCTCAGGTGGAACATTGACACAAGTACCCTAGGGGTACCGAGAAGGCGCCGGATGATAATGGATCGCAACACGAATGCCTAGCATTGTCCGACAATTAATTACGCTGTAAGGCCCGATCTAGAGCCTTCGTTAATGTTTTAAGGATTATTTTGCGAGTTCAAACTCGACGCTTCCCAGCCGCTCACCGTTCACCAGCACGTGAACCGCATGCTTGCCGGGATAGTGCTTGCGCGTGGTCAATTCACGGATATGTTGGCCACGGCTGATGGCGTGATGTTCTCCGGCACCCAGGGTAAATGCCTTGAGCTTGAACACCTTGGACGCGCTGTGACCGGCGCTTTTCACATAGTCGATGGCGTAGTCGACCACCAGCTTTTGCGACGAATCGGCAGTGGACTCCAGGCTGAAGGACAGGTTGATCCGCTCCCCCAACTTGATCGCCGCCGGCTCGACCTTGAGTTGATGGATCTTCACTTCGGCCCTGGCCCCGGCGCCCATGATCGTCAGCGCCCGGGTGTTGCCTTGCTTGATCAGGCTGCGCAGCGCGTGGCGGGCGATCCACGCGGTGTGGGGGTTATCCAGGGACCAGCCTTCGATCAGGCCCAGCACCCAATCCGGATGGTCCTTGGTGATGTCGTTGAGGTGGTTGGCCACCGACTTGCGCACGTAGAGGCTGCTGTCGGCCTTGAGATTGTCGAGGATCGAAGCGCACAGGTTCGGATCGGCCTGCACCTCGGCCAGGCGAAACGACCATGGCAGCCGTGGCCGTGAACCTTCGCTGGCGAGGCGTCGTACGTGTTCGTTGTCGTCCAGCGACCACTGTTGCATCACCGCCAGGGTGCGCTTGAAATCCTTCAGCAGAAAATGCCGCACGGCAAACTCGGCGGAGCCGAAGGTGGTGAAGTACTTGAGGGCAGCCATGGAGCGCTTGAAATCATCGCCGCCGTAGCTGGCAACGTAGTGGGGCAGGAACAGGCTGACAAAGGCGCTGTTCAGCCGAGGGGCCAGGGCATACAGCAACTTCAGGGTTTGCGGATAATCCAGCGGGATCACAGCGTTGAGGCTTTCACTGACCCGCGCCATGCGCTGCATCACCGATAGGTCTGCCAACCCGGCCTTGGCGTGTTTGAGAAAACCCTTGGCGTCGAACGCCGGGTACACCGCGGTCATTTCGCTGGCGATGTGTTGCAGGCGTTCGGCGTTGAAGATTTCCTTCAGGGCCGGGGCGCTTTGGTCGGTCATGGGCAAGTCCGCGGTTAGCCAGAGATGCCCACGAGGCTAACCATCAGTGCCTAGAGATACCAGCGATATTCCCGCGCATGAATTTCCTGCTGGAACGCCAGGTGGTCCTGGCGTTTGTTTTCGCAATACACGTCGACAAACTCCGCGCCCAGGCCTTCGCGCAACGTCGGCTGATGCTGCATGGCGCGCACCGCCTCCAGCATTTCCAGGGGGAAGTCCGCGCCGCTGTTGCGGTCTTCGTTCAGCGGGGCGATGGGCTCCTTCGCTGCTTCAAGACCATGCTCAAGCCCCACCAGAATCGCCGCCAATACCAGATACGGGTTGGCATCGGCACTCGCCAGGCGATGTTCGATGCGCAGGTTGCGCGGGTCGGATTCAGGGATTCGCACGCACGCGTCACGGTCTTCAAAGCCCCAGCACGCGCGGGTTGCCGCGTTGACCGTGCCACCAAGGCGGCGGAAGGCGTTGTGGTTGGGCGAGAAGATCGGCATGCAGTGCGGCAGCAGTTCCAGGCAACCCGCCACTGCGTGGCGCAACGGTTGCTGCTGGTGGGCCGCCAGCAGGTTATTGCCCGCCGCATCGTACAGGCTGACGTGCACATGCATGCCGCTGCCGGGGTGTTGCAGGTAAGGCTTGGCCATGAAGCTGGCGCGATAGCCGTGCTTGAGGGCCACGCCACGGGTGCTGCGGCAGAACAGGGCGGCCCAGTCGGCGGCGCGCAGGCCGTCTTCCAGGTGGCCGAAATTGATTTCGAACTGGCCGGGGCCGAGTTCGGCGGTGATCACCGTGATGTCGATGCCCTGGGCCTTGGCCGTCTCGACCATATCGTCCAACACCGGCGCAAAGCGTGACAGGCGCTCGATGTGCAAGTTGGGCTGGTCGTCCGCGTCATCACTCAGCGGGTCGCGGGCAAATTGCGGCAGGCCGTCGCTGAGCTTTTTGTCGAACAGGTAGAACTCCAGCTCGAACGCGACCACCGGGTGAATGCCTTTGCGCTGCAGGCGTTCCAGCACCTTGGCCAGTACTTCCCGGGGTTCGAATTCGATGGGGGCTTCGGTGCCGTCGGAGGTGATCAACATCTGCCCCAGCGGCTGCGCCTCCCAGCTCACCGGCTTGAGGGTGCCGGGCACCAGGCGGCGGTTGGCGTCCGGGTCGCCGTCGTGGAAGCAGTAGTCGCCGATCTTGAACAGGCCGCCCTGGGCACCCAGCAGCACCGCGTTCTGCGGCAGTTTCAACGGGCTGCCGGCGGCGACCTTTTCCAGCATCTCCACCGGGTAGCGCTTGCCGTAGAAATGCCCGGGAATGTCCAGGGCAATCAGGTCGACGTAGCGCACATCGGGATGGTTCTGGCGAAAGGTCCGGACTTCGGCCAAAAGCGTGGAAGCATGGCTTTTCACGGGTGTTGCTCCTAGTTATAGACCCACAGCACGCGGGCTGGCAGGTCGGTCAGGTTGCCGTAGCGGCAGTGGGCAAAACTGGCCAGGTGGAAGCTGTCGCCGGGGCCCAGGGTGACCGAGTCCGGCTCGCCCTCGACCCACAGCGTCAACTCGCCCTCCAGCACGTAACCGGCCTGTTCGGCACGGTCGCTCATGGTTTGTTCGCCGCTGTTGGCACCGGGGGCCAGCAGGCTGTCGAGGATCGAGAACGCGCCGTGCATGCTCGGCGACACCAGGATGTCGGTGATGCCATTGGCGTAATACACCGTGCGCCGTTCGTTGGGGCGGGTGACCCAGTCCACCGCCTTGGGTTTGGACAGGCTGTAGAAATAGGTGGTGGGCACACCGAGCGCGTGGCTGATGGCCGTGAGGTCGGCCACGGTCGGGCGCGACAGGCCGCGTTCAACCTGGGACAGGAAACCCACGGAACGCTCGATCTTTTGCGCCAGTTGCGCCAGGGTGAGCTTCTTGTGCTTGCGCAGGTCGTGGATCAGGATCGCCAGGGCGTCGAGTTCTTCTTGCTTGTCCATGGGCGTTTCGTGAAATTCTTATCAGGAAATTTCATGAAAAATTACAGGATTAATTTCACGAGGGCAATGGGTATGGAGTTGGCAGAGCATTTACGCCGCCTGGAACAGGAGCTGCACCAATGCACCACCCGTGCAGATGCGGCGCGGTTGTCGGTGCTGCTGGCGGATGATTTCGTCGAATTTGGTGCCAGTGGCAATGTGTGGGGCAGCAAGGCCGAGGTGATCGAAGGGCTGCAGGATGAGGTGTTTTCAGTCCGTAGCATCAGTGACTTTGCAATGAAGGTGCTGGCCGAAGGCGTGGCGTTGGTGACGTATCGCTGCCAGCGCGCGGCGACGGATGCAAATGCGGCGGGGGAGTCATTGCGCAGTTCGGTGTGGCGCGAAAGCGGCGGGCAGTGGCAGATGGTGTTTCATCAGGGCACGCCGACACGTCAGCGTGCACCTGTGTAAGCGCCGGCAGGTCAGACCGTACGCTTGGCCTCGAACCCCGACAGGCTGACATCATCACGATGCCCGAGCAGCTCGGCCACCACCGAGGTCGGCGACTTGTGCTTGTAGGTGTTGTAGTTGTTGACCGAGTCGTGGAAGAGCTGGCGGGTGAACGCGACACGGCTTTCCAGGCTGGCGATTTCTGCGGTGGGTGACGAGGCATTTTGCGCCGCCGCCAATTGTTGTTCGGCCTCCTTGAATTGGCCGAAGGCTTTTTTGCAGCGATCGAGCAGGGCCACCAGTTCCCTGTAGGTGCCGAACACGTAGAGCGCGAGCAAGGTGACAACGGTCACGAAAATGATGATGACGTGGGTACCAGTCATTGGAATTCCTGAGCGGCTGGAAAAAAGAACCAATCTTATCTGATTAATCGCCGGCCCGGTCGCTGGCCGCCCATCCATCTGCCGCTTCCATCACGGCGCTGAATGATTCCACGCCGCTGCGGTCGGAATCTTTACGCGTCATTCATTGAAGGAAGTGCCCATGAAGTCCAAATCCCTTGTTGCCTGCCTGCTGGTTGCCGCGAGCCTCTCTGCCGCGAGTCTCACCGTCCAGGCCGCAGATACCCCGCAAAAAACCGTGCAGCCTTCGAATATCAATACCCGCGACCTCAAGACGGGAGACCGTGCGCCAGACATTCTGATGCGTAAGGAGTCGGCCATTGCCGACTGGAAGAAACGTGGCCTGAAGCAGCCGGAAGAAGACAGCCAGTGGGCCCGTGTAAACGACAAGTACGTGTTGCTCAAAACCACCAACGGTACGATTCTCGACATCACCCCCGTTAAAAAATAAAGCGTTCGGCGGGATGGGTGATCACGCTTCTTCCCGCTGGATTTGATTTTTGCATAAATGCATAAATCAGCATTTATTTCGTCTCATCTTGCGTTAAGGTACATCCGCTTGCGGGCTGCAATGGCCCCATTACCTTGACCAGAAATGAGAGCAGGATGCTTGCCACAATAAGAAATTACCCGCGTACCGTGAACCTGTTGTTGTCGGCCACGCTGATCCTCACCCTGGCCAAGGCCATCACCTTTCCGTACCTGGTGATCTACCTCACCAACCACTTTGCCCTCGACATCAGCCAGGTCGGCCTGGTGATCGGCAGCTCGCTGATCGTCGGCTCGCTGCTGAGTGTCTACGGCGGTTTCCTGGTAGACCGCATCGACAGCTATAGGCTATTGCTCAGCTTGAGTGTGGTGTTTGCCCTGGGGTTTATCGGCACGGTGCTGGCCCGGGAAATCTGGTCGTTCTACAGCTGCCTGATCCTGATCAACCTGGCGTACGCGGTGATCGACATCGCGATCAAGTCCGGGTTTGCCAGCCTGTTGCCGGAAGATGAGCGCAGCGAAGCGTTTTCCATCAAGTACACCCTGACCAATATCGGCTATGCCGTAGGGCCGTTTTTTGGCGCGATGGTGGCCAAGCTCGATATCAGCTTGCCGTTTATCCTGTCGGCGGTCCTGGGCTTCGGTTTTTTCCTGCTGTACTGGCGTTGGGGCGACCGCACGCTGGCCACGGTAGACACCACGCAAAAGCCGGTGTCGTTCCTCGCGGTGGGGCGTGTATTGCTGCGGGATCACCGACTGGTGTGCTTCACCGTCGGCGGCCTGCTCAGTGCCGTGGTGTTCGGCCAGTTCACCGCGTACCTGTCGCAGTACCTGGTGACCACCACTACCGCCGAATACACCTACACCATCATCAGCGCGGTACTCACCACCAACGCGATGTTGGTGATTGCCCTGCAATACGCGATTGGCCGGCGCATTTCCCACCGCTACCTGAGCCAGTGGCTGATCTTCGGCCTGGGCATGTTCATGCTGGGGGTGATTGGCTTTGCCCTGGCGAGCAACGTGTGGTGGTGGATCCTGGCGATGGCGATTTTCACCGTGGGCGAAATCGTGGTGTTTCCGGCCGAGTACATGTTCATCGACCGCATCGCCCCGGACAACCTGCGGGGCATGTACTACGGGGCGCAAAACCTCTCCAACCTCGGCGCTGCGTTGGGGCCGGTGCTGTGCGGGCTGGTGCTGGCCAACCTGCCGGCCCACTACATGTTCTACATGTTGGCAGCGTTCATTGTCGGGGGAGGGGTGTTCTATTTTATCGGGGCGTCGTTGAAAGCCCGCGACATACTGTAGGAGCACGCTTGCTCGCGAAGGTCGTCAACGATAACGCGCCACGCCTGAATGAACGCGGTGCCTGGGCGTGTTTCGCGAGCAAGCCCGCTCCTACAAAGGGCGCAGCGGCAGGTCATCCAGCCTGAGTTTACCGACGGTGTTGCTCTGCAATTCGTACCGCAACTCGTCGACCATCTTTTCCACTTCCTGCGGGGTCTGCAGCTTGTTGACGCTGATCCCGGTGACCACCAAATCCACCCGGCCGCTTTCGGCGTCGAAGACCTTGAGCGTCAACGACGCGTCACGGCACAGGGTGAATTCGCAGGTCAGGGGCGACAGGGCCTCTTCGATGCAGTTGCGCAGTTGGGAGAGCGTAAACATCAGGGTTCTCCTCAGCGACGACGCAGCAACAGGCCCAGCAGCAGGCCGACACCGGCGACGATCGCAACCGTTGCCAGGGGTTTTTGCTTGGCGAAATCGCCAACGGTGTCCAGCGCGTCACCGTAGGTTTGCTGCAACTGGCCAGCGGCCTGGCGAGCTACACCCTCGGCCTGGAGACGTTCGTCACCGGTCAGATCACCCAGAAAACCTTGAGCCTTGCCGGCCACTTTTTCGACGGCGCCTTTGACTTGTTCGCTTTTCATGATGGATTCCTTAAAGGGCATGACATCTCAACGGCACAGGACCCTAAGCCCTATGCCCACCCTTCAAGGTTAAGCAGTGCACCCCCGCGCAATAAGGCGAATTTGCACCGGTCGCACTAGTGCATTTGCACTCTATTTGGGCTTTTTAACCCGCAATTCACCGGCAAACAGCCCGCGCTCACGGGCCCACACGATGGCTGCACTACGGCTATGCACCCCCAGTTTGGAGTACACCGTGGCCACATGGTTACGCACGGTGTTGGGCGCCAGTTTCAGGCGCGAGGCGATTTCCTTGTCGGCCAGGCCTTCGCAAATCAGCCCCAGTACATCGCGCTCCCGGGCGGTCAGGTCGGTGAAGGAAATGTTCGGTACATTGGGGCTGTTGACGCTCTTGGCATTGGCCAGTTTTTCAATCAGCGTCTGGCTGAACCATGAGGCGTCCTGCATCACTTCCTCGATCGCGGCCACCAGTTCCAGCTCGGAGCGCTTGCGTTCGGTGATGTTCATCAGCACCAGCAGGTAGCAGGGCACATCCTGGATACTGACGGTGTCGGCAGACAGCACACAGTCGATCAGCTCATTGCCTTTCTTGCGGATCTTCAGGTCGAGGCCGTCGAGGTTGCCGGCTTTTTGCAGGTTGGTGAACAGTTGCGTGCAGGCCTGGGGGCTGTCGATAAAGTCGATGTCTTCGATGGATTTGCCGATCAGTTCTTCACTGGTATAGCCGGTGATGGTCATGAAGGCTTCGTTGATATCCACCACCTGGCGGTTGGCGGCGTTGCACACCAGGGTCGGCACCGGCGTCAGGCGGAACGACTTGGCGAAGCGTTCCTCACTCTGACGCAGGGCGGTTTCGGCCTTGCGGCGAGGCTCCAGGTCGGTGAAGGAAAACAGCATGCAGTCTTCCTCATTCATGTCCAGCGGCTGGCCGGCCACGATCACCAGTTTGCTGCCGCCTTCGGGCAGTTTCAGTTCGGCTTGCATCTGTGGAATGGTCGCGCCTTCGCCCAGGCGCTTGACGGCCAGGTCCTTGTTTTCGGCCTGTTCCAGCACGTCCAGTTCATACACCGAGTGGCCGATCACCTGGTCGCGGTTGTAGCCGGTCATCTCCAGGAAGCCCTGGTTGACCTTGATGTAGCGCAGGTCGCTCAGGCGGCAAATCACCGCCGGCGCCGGGTTGGCATTGAAGGTCTTTTCGAAGCGCTGTTCGGCGCTGGCCCATTCGGTGGCGTCGCTCAGGATCAACACCAGCAATTCCGGCTCGCCCGACGCGTCGTCGAGCACCAGGCTGCGCAGGCGATGCACCCAGACTTTTTCCTCGTCGCCGGTGGGGGTGACTTCCACCACCACATCGCTGAACTCTTCACCGTCTGCCACCCGGCTCAGAGGATAATTCTCCAGCACCAACGGGTGGTTGTTGCGATACCGCAAGGCAAAGCGCGCGGCGTATTCCTTGGTGTTGGCACCCAGGTCTTCGACTTTATCCACGCCATGCATCAGCAGCGCGGCTTCATTGGCCCAGAGGATGGTCTGGTCGGCCTCGGCGAGGATCACCCCATCGGACAAGCCGGAGATGATCTGCTGCAGTTGGCGGCGGTTGGTTTCTTTGGCGAGGACGGCCTGGCTCATGGTTTCTCCTGGGGTAAGTCGCATGGGAAGTACGACACCTGAGGCTCAGGATAGTGCAGAGAAAGTGCCCGGCGCGGGGTGCGAATGCACCAGTGCGCCTAGTGCAATTGTGTCGAGACCGCAGGGCAGGTGCCTCGCCAAACTGGCCACCTACCCACTGTTCAAAGGATTTAACATGACCACTGTCTATGAAACCAACCGTTCGCTGTTTCGTGTGTCCTGGGGCTCGGTATTGGCCGGTAGTGCAATTGCCCTGGTGACCTATCTGGTATTGAGCGTACTTGGCACCGCGATTGGCGCCAGCGCGGTAGACCCGATGGCCGCGGGTAACCCGCTGAGCGGTTTCGGCACCGGTGCCGGGATCTGGCTGTTTGTCTCGACGCTGCTGGCAATCGGTACCGGTGCATTCGTGGCCGGGCGCACCGCGCCGGATCGCGGCGGCCTGCACGGCGTGCTGAGCTGGACCATCACCACCTTGCTCACCACCTGGCTGCTGGCCGCGCTGGCCACCAGCGTTGTGGGAGCGGCGGGCAATGTCGTCGGCAAGGGCCTGTCGGCTGCCGGCAGCGGGATCGCCGCCGTGGCGCCGGGTATCAGCGACAGCGTCAAGCAGCAACTGAATGAGCAGGGCATCAAGCTGGACTGGAACAGCCTGCAAGGTCAGCTCGACACACTGCTCAAGCAGAGCGGCAAACCTGAACTGGACCCGGCCAACGTTGAGCAAAAAGCCGATCAGGCGGCTGCGGACGGCAAGCAGTCGGCCAACGATGCCGCGACCAACCCAGCCCAGGCTGGTGATGAATTGAAGCAGTGGTTCGAGCGGGTCAAGGCTTCCGGTGAGCCGGCGTTGAACGCGGCGGACAAGCAGGCACTGGTCAATATTGTTGCGGCCCGTACCGGCAAGAGCCAGGCTGAGGCCACCCAGATTGTCGACAACTACGCCCAGGCCTACCAGCAGGCCGTGCAGAAGGTCGACGAACTGAAGCAACAGGCTGAACAGAAAGCCCGTGAAGCCGGTGAAGTCGCGGCCAAGCAACTGTCCCGTGCTGCGTGGAGCACCTTGTTGATGTTGCTGCTGGGCGCAGCGTTGAGCTTCGGTGTGGGTCGCCTGGCGATTTCCACCCGTCGTGTACCGTTGGCCTGATCATGACCTGAGGTGATCTATGTGGCGAGGGAGCAAGCTCCCTCGCCACAATGCTTCGCTGGCACCAAACATGCTAGTGTCAGCACTCCAACATCCACTGGCAGTGCCTGGCGATGCGCGACATCTACAGCGTCTTCAACTCCAACGGCGCCTATGAAACCGGGGCCCATGCCCACGACGAATTCATGCTGATGGTGCCCGAGCACGGCCTGTTGCGTTTCAAGGATGAGGAAAGCGGGCGCACCACCTCGGTGATCGACCGCCAGTTCGTACTGGTGCCGCCGCAATCCAGCCATTCCTCCTCGTCACTCACCGCCAGCCAGGGCCACGTGGCGTTCTACGTCGACCCCGACTACATGCACTACGCCTTGCGTGACCTGTCCGGTGACGCCAACCGCTTGCTGCGCGTGCCCACCCTGGGCATCTGGCAAACCTCCGCGCCGTTGCACCATCTGCTCCTGGCAAAAAAAGCCTTCAGCCAACCCGACCTGTACATCGACCGCCGCCGCCAGGTGGCCCAGGCCGATCACCTGCTGCTGCTCGAATGCCTGGCGATTTCCCTCAGCCAGCCGAGTCTGCAACGCTCATCTACCGAGCGCCACGGCGCCATGCTGGTGCGTGACGTCAAGGCGTACGTGGAAGGCAACCTCGAACATGCGCCGGGGCTGGATGAAATCGCCGAGACATTTCACATGTCGCGCCGCCATCTGACCCGGCTGTTCGCGCTGCACACCGGCGAGACGGTGCTGGCGTACGTCCAGCGCCTGCGCCTGGAGCGCGCGCAGACGTTGTTGCGGCACACCCGCATGTCGGTGCTGGAGATCGCCAATAACGTCGGCTATGAGTCACCGTCACACCTGGCCCATGTGTTTCGCCGGGTGCTGGGCGTGTCGCCGGATGAGTGGCGCCGCGGCTGATACCGCCTCAACTTTTTTGATGTCCCGATCCCGCGCATGATCCGGCCCGATCCCGTGCGCCGCAAATCCGTCATCCGTTCATCCTCACCCCGTCAACAACAAACAAGTCCGGCCTACCGGACGAGGAGGGGCGGTGAGTGCAAAACCCTTTATCAGCTTCGCAGGGGTGCAAAAAAGCTTCAAAGTCGAGGGCCGCCAGTTTGTGGCCGTGCGCAACGTATCGCTTGAAGTTCAGCGGGGCGAAATCATCACCCTGGTCGGCCCTTCGGGGTGCGGCAAGTCCACCTTGCTCAACATGACCGCCGGGCTCTTCGGCCCCACGGAGGGCCAGGTGCATTACGACGGCGCCGAGGTCAAGGGCGTCAACACCCGTGTCGGCTACATGACCCAGGCCGACCACTTGCTGCCGTGGCGCACCGTGGCCGGCAACATCGCCGTGCCGCTGCAAATCCGCCGCATGCCCAAGGCCCGGATCGACAGTCGCGTCGAGGAGCTGATGGCGCTGGTGGGCCTCACCGGTTTTGGCGAAAGCTACCCCAACCAGCTTTCCGGCGGCATGCGCAAACGCGCGGCCATGGCGCGCTTGATGGCCAGCGACCCGGAAACCCTGCTGATGGACGAACCCTTCGGCGCCCTTGATGCGCAGATGCGCCTGACCCTGCAGACCGAACTCTTGCGCCTGTGCCGCAAGCTCAACAAGACCGTGCTGTTCGTCACCCACGATGTCGATGAAGCCATCGCGCTGGCGGACCGCTGCGTGGTGTTCGCCGGTCGCCCGGGCACCATCGATCATGTGCTCGATATTCCCCTGGGCGGCGAACGCAACCTGGTGCAATTGCGCTCCGACCCACGCTACGTGGAACTCTGCGCCTCCCTCTGGAAACGCTTGGCGCCCGACGTCGCCGGTGCTGCCGATCCCGCCTCATTGGCTCACTCGCTGGAGGTCGTATGATCCAGGTCTATCGCTTGCTGTTCCTGATTTTCCTGCTGGTGTTCTGGGAGTGTGTGTCCCGCTGGTTCGGCGTGGAATTTTTCATCAGCCGGCCTTCGGCGGTGGCGCAAAGCCTGTGGAAAATCCTCATGAACGGGGTGTTCTTCTATCACGCCGGCATCACCACCCTGGAAGCCGTGCTGGGCTTCTTCTTCGGCTCCCTCGCAGGCTTGATCGCCGGTTTGGTGCTGGGCCGCGCCAAGCTGCTGGCGGATATTCTCGACCCGTTCCTGACTGCCTTCTACAGCTTGCCGAAAGTCGCGCTGGCGCCGCTGTTCATCCTCTGGTTCGGCATCGGCTTGCCGATGAAAGTCATCCTGACCGCGGCCGTGGTGTTCTTCCTGGTGTTCCTCAATACCTACAGCGGCGTGCGCAACGTGTCCCGCGAGCAACTGACCATCCTGCGCCTGATGGGCGCCAAGGAGCGCGACCTGCTGACCATGGTGGTCATCCCGTCCGCTTTCACCTGGGTATTCACCGGCCTGCGCCTGTCGGTGCCCTATGCGCTGATCGGCGCGCTGGTGGGCGAGATCATCGCCGCCAACCGGGGCCTGGGCTACCTGCTCTCAGATGCAGCCTCGCAGTTCGATACCGCCGGTGTATTTGCCGCACTGGTGGGCATCATCGCCCTCGCGCTGATCCTGAACACGGCGGTGAAGCTGGCCGAACGCAAGTTGATGCCGTGGAAGGCCAACGAAGCGGAACGTGAAGTTGCGGTTTAACCCCTTATTTTTGTGGAGCTTGATCATGTTCAAACCACTGTTCATCGCCAGCGTTTTACTCGCTTCCTGCCTGCCCGCCGCGCAGGCCCGGGACCTGACCAAAGTCACCCTGGCGTTCCCCAGCGAAGGCTTCCTCTATGTGCCGATCTACGTCGCGCAGAAGCAAGGCTACTTCGCCGATGAAGGCCTGAATGTGGACGTCATCGTATTCCAGAAAGGTGGCTCGGCAGCACTCACCGCCGTGCTGGGGCGTGATGCGGATGCGTACGTCGGCCTGCCCGCCGTCGCGGTGCGCGCCCGCACCAAAGGCCAGAATGTCCAGGCGTTCGCCGCCGTGCAAACCCAGTTCGGCAGCACCGTGGTGATCGACGGTGCCTCGGCGCAAAAGGCCGGCGTGTCGGCCACCTCATCCCTGGCCGCCCGTGCCCAGGCCCTCAAGGGCTTGAAGATCGGCGTCACCGGCCCTGGCAGCACCACCGACATGCTGGTGCGCTACCTGGCCAAGGATGCGGGGCTCAACCCGGACAAAGACTTCACCATCATGCCCATCGGCGGCGCGCCAAACATGCTCGCGGCGTTTTCCCAGGGCAGCATCAACGGCTTCTCGCTGTCGCCACCCACCATCACCACCGCCGAGAAGCAAGGCGGCTTTGTGTTGATGGACCTGGCCAAGGGCGAATACAAACCCCTGGACGGCTTCCTCTTCACTGCGATGATTGCCCGTGAAGACTGGCTGGCCAGCAACAAGGTCACGGCAGAAAAAATGGTCCGCGCCCTGTGGCGTGCCGAACACCTGATTGCCAGCGACCCGGACAAGGCTCGCGAGTCGGTGCGCCCGTATTTCGCCAACACCGACGCCGCCATCTTCAATGCTGCCTGGACCGCTTCGCTACCGTCCTACCCGGCCACGCCGCGCATCGAGAAAGACGGCGTTGAGAAAAACATCCGCTTCATGAACGCTGTGGAGAGCGACCCGGTCGAACTCGACCCGCAGCAGGTCTACACCAACTCCATCGTCGACGCCGTGGCGCCGACTGTTTCCACCCTTCAGGGAGAGGCGAAATGACGCCCGAGGTTCACCTGGTCAATGTTTTTCCCGCCACCGCCCGTGGCGGCAACCCCGCGCCAACCGTGGCCGTCGCCGATGGCATGAGCGATGCCGACATGCAGCAAGTCGCCCGCGACTATGGCCATGAGTGCGGCTTCGTGTTCGCCGCACCGGTTGGCAGCGAGTTCGATTTTGCCTTGCGCTTCTGGGTGCCCAACCACGAGATGGAAATGTGCGGCCACGCCACCGTGGGAGCGGTGTGGCTGCTGGATCGGTTGGGCATGCTGCACAAGGACCGCCTGACGTTATCGACCCTGAGCGGTCCGGTGGATGCGCGGATCACCGCTGCGGGCACCCCGGATATCCAGGTGGAAATCAGCCAGCCCAAGGGCCAGGTCGAGGCGTTGAACGATGCCGAAGTCGAGGCCGAGATTCTGTCGGTGCTCGGCATCACTTCCAACGAACTGGCACCGCTGCCGATCCAGAACGCTTGCACCAGCCGGGTGAAAACCCTGATCGCGCTGAAAAGCGTGGCGGTACTGGATAGCCTGAAACCGGATTACCGGCGGATGCAGCAACTGTGCGAGCGCATCGGCTCCACCGGTTTGTACCCCTATGCGCCATCGGATCTGGACGGGCGACAGTTTGATGCGCGGCAGTTTCCCAAGTCCTCGGGTTACCCGGAAGACGCCGCCACCGGCATCGCGGCTGCCGCGTTGGCGTTTGGCTTGTTGGAGAATGGCCTGGTGACGGCAGATGATCGCCCGGTGCACATCCGCCAGGGCCGGGCCATGGGCCGACCTTCGCAAATCTCCCTGCGGTTTCGCCGGGATGCAGCGGGGCAGGTGCAAGGCTGCTGGCTGGGTGGGCATGTGGAATTTGTCGAGGAACCGGCATGAGCGTGCGCGAAAAACTGCAAGCCCTCGGGCTGGAATTACCCGAGGCGCCGAGCCCCAAGGGAGACTACGTGCCAGTGACGATTCATGGAGGCGTGGCGTATGTCAGCGGGCAGGTTTGTCGGCAGGGTGACAGCGTGATTACCGGGCCGGTGACGGACCAGACCTCTACGGAGTTGGTCAACGAAGCAGGGCAGACCTGTGTGCTGCGGGCCTTGAGCGTGCTGGACCAGGCGGTAGGGCTGGAGAACGTCGAGCGCATCCTGTTCGTTCGCGGGTTTGTGTTTGGCGGGGAAGGTTTCCAGGGCTTCTCCAAGGTGGTCGACGGCGCGTCGCAACTGTTGATTGAGCTGTTTGGCGAGCACGGCCGGCATGCGCGTTCGGCGGTGGGCGTGTCGGGATTACCCAGCAACGGCCTGCTGGAACTGGAACTGACGGCGGTCGTTGCCTGAACCACCCACCAAAATGTGGCGAGGGAGCTTGCTCCCGCTGGGCTGCGCAGCCGCCCCAAAACCGATGATCACAGTGCCTCAGGCATACCGCGTCAACCGGTCCGGGAGCGCTTCGCGCTCCAGCGGGAGCAAGCTCCCTCGCCACAGGATTCGTGTTGCTTTCACCTCTGCAGGAACCCCGGCGAACGAGTAAACTGCCCGCCTTTTATTCTCACGACGAGACGGTGAGCTTTTGAACGCAGGAAAAACCGCAGGGCTGTTGCTGCTCAGCGCCTTATTGGCGGGATGCGGCACCTCGCCACCCCGCACCCCCAACGACATCTGCGGCATCTTCCGCGAAAAAGACGATTGGTACGACGCCGCCAAGGTGACCCAGGCGCGCTGGGGCGTGCCGATCCAGGTGCCGTTCGCGATCATGTATCAGGAATCGGGCTTCCGGCAGGACGCCAAGACCCCACGCAAGTACCTGCTGTGGATCATCCCCTGGGGTCGTGTGTCTACGGCCTCCGGCTACGCCCAGGCCAAGGATGAAGTGTGGAGCGACTACCAGAAAAGCACCGGACGCTACGGCGCCAGCCGGCAGGACTTTGACGACGCCATCGACTTTGTCGGCTGGTACATGGACAAGACCTACACCATCAACGGCGTATACAAATACGATGCCTACGGCCAGTACCTGAATTACCACGAAGGCTGGGGCGGTTACCGGCAGCGTACCTACGCGAGCAAAGCCTGGCTGATGCCGGTGGCGGGGAAGGTGCAGGCGCGTTCGCAGATGTATGCGGCGCAATATGCGGGCTGCAAGAATGATCTGGGGCGTGGGTTCTGGAGTCGGTTCTGGCATTGGCTTTAAGTGCTCGGGCAGTCCTTTGCCCGGCGTAGGAGAGGGGAGCTAAACGGCTAACCATCCCACCAATGGCACTACCGCCAACGTGCTCAGCGCCATTGAGATTACGTTGCCGATATAAGGATGAAAGTGCGGTGGTAACCGTCCTGCAATCGCGCAGGCCAGTGGCGGCGCCATCAGCGCGCCGAGCAACGCACTGGACCCCATCACCATCCAGCTGCCGCCATGGGTCAATACGGCTGCCGGGACTACCGATACCAGCGGGACATACGTGGGATACCAGCCTCGTTTGATCCACTGATGTCGCCAGATCACCACGCCAAGCGCTGATGTCAGCGCTTGCGCGCCGATCAGGTGCAGTATCAGGCCGGATCCATAGGCCGGGCTCATCGGGTTCAGCGCGTAAGCCAGTAACACACCCGCCAGCAAGCCAAGGCTGGCCAGCTCATTGCCGAAGAACGGCGCTTCGGAAAAGTCAGCCAATACCCTCCGCACGCTCCACACCACACCATAAGTCGGTGGCTTCAGCGGGGCGGGCCTTTGCGGCGCTGTGTAATCGCTTCGTACCAGGACCGGCACGTGACGGCACAATACAAAGGCAATCACACTGCCAACCGCCATCCCAAGCACATTTCCGATCACCACCGGCAAGCCCAGCGGTATGCAGACGTAATTAACGATCAACAAACACATCGGCGTGACCAGTAAACCTCCCAGTACGGCGCCGTTGAGCGTCACTTTCCAGCCACCTCCGAACATCAGCACCATTGCCGCCGGCAGTGAAACAAACGCTGCAAACGTCGGTTGCCAAGTGTCAGCGGTCACCGTCCAGCCCCATAACGCGTTGCTTAGCAGCAAGCCGAGTAAGGAGCTGGTTATCAGCCACGGCCACAGCCCTGTGCCGTACGAGATAGCAAAGCCCTGCCAGGACTTGCCCGTGCGGCTGGCCCACCACGCCAGATACGCACCGCCCAGCAGGCCCAGTGACGCCAGTTCGTGTTTGTAGAACGCGACCTCGCTGATATCCCCCAACACCCAGCGCAGCCACGCACTGGGATGTGGAAGGCTGGTCACCATATCGGCATATCCCGGCCAAGGGTAAATAAGGGCTATCCATAGGATCAGCAAAGCAATGGCAAGACCCAGAACTATGACGGTGTTATCGGCCCGGGAGCGCCCTGCACGCGGCTTTTCAAAGAGGCTTTCCATGATGCACCCTCCGATCAGCGTGGCAGGGCAGGGTGCTGGGTGTACCCGAGCATCTG
The DNA here is from genome assembly GCF_000278565.1 of Pseudomonas sp. Ag1. Lineage (NCBI taxonomy): Bacteria > Pseudomonadati > Pseudomonadota > Gammaproteobacteria > Pseudomonadales > Pseudomonadaceae > Pseudomonas > Pseudomonas sp. Ag1. The sequence continues at coordinate 17,581 of NZ_AKVH01000102.1, read as the reverse complement.
GTCGTAAAGATCAGCACGCCGGTCCCGCTGCAAGTCGTTAAGACTGTTCCAGATAGGCGCGCTGCGGGCACTGGTGAGATCGACATCGGCGAAAAGGATCTCCTGCCGATTCGCCGACGCCACCGTACCGATGGGCCATCCATTGGTACCGGCAATCAGCGAACATCCCAGGTAACGCGCATCGCGCTCCTCGCCGATACGACTGGCGGCAGCGATAAACACGTTATTGACGTGGGCGGCGGTCATCGTGAGATACGACGCCATGCACTTCCCCGCGTCGTCGAACAACGGCGGCGGGGTCCACACCCAGTTGTTGAGGCTGCAAATAATATCGGCGCCTTGCTGGCTGAGGATGCGTGGCACCTCGGGAAACCAAATGTCCCAGCAGATCAACAGGCCAATACGGCCTATGGGTGTTTCGAAAACGGGGAATCCTGTATCGCCGGGAGTGAACCAGAGCTTCTCCAGATTCCACAGATGGGCCTTGCGGTACTTGCCAATAAAGCCATCCGGCCCCAGCAATACAGCCGTATTGAACAGCTGCATAGCGGAAATTTCGCTGAGGCCTGCCACCAGGTACACCTGATGTTTACAGGCAAAATCTGTCCAGGCCTGCACACTTGGCCCACCCGGAATGGCCTCGGCATGATCAAACGCGTCCTGACGGCTGGAGAAGAAATAGCCACAGTTAGAGAGCTCTGGCAGCACGATCAGATTGGCACCGCCGCTCACTGCTTCCGTCGCCAGCTCAAGGCTATGACGCAGGTTGCGCTCCCGGTTTTCCATGCCGACCTGGGGATCAAACTGTACGACAGCTATGCGAACAGGGCTTGTTGGATCGCTCATTGCGGGTGACCTCTTATTTTTATTCAGCCAGAAGTGGCTGGATGTTTATAAGAGGCGACCTGATGTTTAAATGAAAGTCGGACGCGTCCGATAGCAATGTAGTTTGCTTCTGCCAAGGCTTTGGCATGGTGTGTTTATTTTGCTGGGGGTGAATACTCTGTTTTGTATTCTGGATAGTCTTGCATTGAGAATCCTCCATTGAAGAGGGCGCCAGTTCTATTGCAGATATTTATGACGGTATCTATTGCGCCCCTGAAACAAGGCTCTGTCCATCCGGCATCTACTGAAAAAGATTCGCCGCAGAGGTAAAGTCCAGACTTGAATGAGTAGTCCTTATTGTATTTCATTAAGCTGACAGCCTCATAGTAGGTCCCTGGTCTGTACAGTTTTGCGCATCCCAATGAGTTTTGGTCATTCATCCAGCGTTGCACGATGGCCTGCTCGTGGCCGATGTATGGAGAGATTTTTTCTTGGATGTTAGTGGATTTAACCAGGATTCTATCCAGCTCTTCTATGCACTTGGTTATTAACTCTTTGTCACTTAGTGAAGATAATTTTGTTGCGTCATCTTCCCAGGTGTAGCTCAAGAGTATGCAGTCGTAGGTGTGATGCTCGTTATAGCGATAGGTATATACATCATGTATGAAACTGTCGGTAACGATGGCTTGCGGGATCTTCGTGTTTTTGGACAGGAAGGTTTTTTTTAACGGGGCGTAAACTTTGCAGCTGGTTTCCCAGTGAGCAGTTTTATAGGCATTTATCGTGTCGTAAGGGAGCATCTCTTCATCGAAGCCCTCAAGCAGTATTTGTGTTTCGATTATCCAGGAGGGGAGCGTGATGATGACCGAGTCGAAGTCGGCATGGCAGACTTCAGTTTTTTTGGGGTTACTAGCATTCCAATGATAATAAACGCGCGTTTTCCCATTTCTCAGCTTTTCCAGTTTTTTTACTGGAGAGTCAGTCAGTAATCCATCCGTCTTCTTGAGGCTGAGGTCATACACGGAGTCGCTTATTTCAGGAGTACTCATAAAGAGCAGACATTCTGCCAAGGCCCCGAGACCTTTGTAGCTGGGCTTATTAAACTCTAGTCCCCGAGAGTCAAAAACGGCCGGACTTCTCAGGTGCGGCGAGTCGACTGCCTCGCCATCCAGTTTGACCCGGCCATGAATTAGCTGGAGGTGACTGCTGAAACCAAAAATCGCAGTCCGCAGGGGATAAAGCGAGCAAATGTCATAAAATGCTCCCCAACTGCCATCGCCTATTCCAATTGCATAGAACACAGCCGACTCTTGCGTCGTCATGCCCATGCCACCGAAGTCACCGGGGCGTTCCTTGTGCCAAGACTCAATAACCGGCATTTTCACTAAATCCCTAAACGAGATACTTTCGTATTTTTCAACTACTCTGGTCCAAAATAATTCCCATTGCTCGCTTCCGTATAATTCCGCAACTTTCTGGGTCATACGGTTCGCAAAGTTTCGCCATTTTGCAGACACTGCACTCAGGGTCTCGCTAGGTGGAGGCGTTATACCATCTTTGTTTTTCCAGATCAGCATGGTGGGCTGACTACTATTATCTATACTCCCTTCGCGTAAGTAGATCCCGGTTGATGTGACCCACGGGCTTCCCGGATTTGGGAAGTTTGAATGAACAAGATCAAACGCTTTGGTGTAATAGGCCATCATGGATCGGCCTTCAGTGGGGTTTTCATCAGATCGATTAAAAAAGGGCATACGCATCGCGCCCATTTCAAAGGGCGGTCGTCCTGTATTGTTGGAGCGCTGTCCACCAAGAACGGTAAGGTGTCTGCCTCCGATTCTTTTGGATTTCTCGATCAGGGATATGTCTTTAAAGCCGCAGCGATACAGTTCTCTTGCTGCAGTAAGGCCTGTGATGCCTGCCCCGATGATACATATTTTGTGGTCCAAATGAGGCGCCTTTGCAATTCCGCCTTTTTGCTCCACTAAGGCTCGATAATCGAAGCATAAGTCTGGTGGGCCAGGAAAACGGCCCCGCCATTTATTTCTGGTAGATCTCTTTTCTCTGGAAGCGCGGGCAGCAATATCAGCCGGGTAGTTGAAGTCTGATCCTATGGTCATACAAGTCATCCTTGATGTTCTATGTTTCTGGATAGTTAGGCTGCTCGTTGTATCGAAGAAGATAAATAGGTGGTTTGTATTTTTTTTACGTACGTTTTCGTGATTTTTTGTAGGTTGGTGCATTCGAACTGGCAGGCTATTGGAGAAAACGAGGTATGTGGGCTTGCCAAATGCGTTTGACTCTGGGAAAACGCCCATTTGGCGCGATCCGCGCATTACACAAAACGAGAAAAAATGAGCACCGAACTGGAAATCACCGACATCCGCCTCGGCGACGGCAAAACCGTGGTCAAAGGCGCCCTGATCACCACGCAATACACCGGCACTCTGGAAGACGGCACGGTGTTCGACTCCTCATGGGAACGCGGCAAGCCGTTTCAATGCGTGATCGGCACCGGTCGCGTCATCAAGGGCTGGGACCAGGGGCTGATGGGCATGAAAGTTGGCGGCATTCGCACGTTGTTTGTGCCGGCGCACCTGGCCTACGGCGAGCGCTCGATGGGGGCGCATATCACGCCCAACAGTAATTTGCGGTTTGAGATTGAGTTGCTGGAAGTACTGACGCGGGATGATTGAGGGGCGGTGAACATGGATGTTGTTGAAGCAGGGGAGTTGCCGCGCAGTTCGATAGCGGGCATTCGGGTGGTTGAGCTGACCCTTGAGGATGAAGCCGAGTTGCAGCGCTTTTTCGAAGCAGCCCCGGAATATTTTCTCGCGGTCAACGGTGAGCCAGCCACACCCACGGAGGCGCGAGATGAGTTGACTCTTCAACTGCCTGGTACCTGGAGCTACACGCGGATGTATTGGATTGGCTACCGCAATGCCGAAGGGCAGTTGGTTGCGGTGGTGAATGTGGCGTCAGATCTGTTGGCGGTCGGGGTTTGGCATATCGGGTTGCTGTTGGTGGCCACGCCGTTGCATGGCAGCGGTTTTGCGCGGCAGTTGCATGCCGATTTCCAGGATTGGGTAGTGAGCCTGGGCGCACGCTGGTTGCGGTTGACGGTGGTGGTGGGGAACGTCAAGGCTGAGCGGTTCTGGCCCCGGCTTGGGTATGTTCAGGTGCGGACTCGGGATGGCATCGAGATGGGGCGGCAGGTGAATCGGGTTTCCATTCAGGTGAAGGCGTTGGCGGGTGGGGCGATCAATGAGTATTTGGCGCTGGTGGAGCGTGATCGACCGTCTTCTGCGTAGCAGCTGTCGAGCCTGGGAGAGGCTGCGTTCGGCGACTCGGTGGAGTGTCTGGCTTGATGATCGCAGTGTGGCCGACGCAGCCTCGCTTGGGCTCGACAGCTGCTACGGGGGGGAGAGCTGCGCAGTGGTGCGTACCTGAACCCTCCCTGAAGAACCTGCCCAAACCCATCGGGTAAATTTTCCTACGGTTTACTCTCATTAATTCGGAGCGTAAGCTTCGCGCGTTTTCATCAATAGCGGAGACCCTCAGTGGGTACTTGTTCGAGTGACAGTCGTCTGCCGGTCTCGATAACCGGCACATACTTGGCAAGATAACGCGCATTTTTCCGATGCCGTTGTCTCGCCCAGAAGCGAGAAGCGGCATTTCGATGGCGGCCAGTCCTGGCCCGATTCCGAATTCCCTCTCATCGACGCTTAACAGTACGTGATGCCTTGCATCGCGGTACTGCGGACGCGCCTGTCGTTTGCGACGGGCGGGCCTGTCCTGTCGTGCCCGTGACTCAATCACGGCCCAGGATGGTCGTACCTGGCCGAAGGTTTCCTCGCGTAAGTTTGGCTGGTAATGAATAGGGAAGACGCCTATGCAAGCAATCAACAACATCAACCTCAACTCGCTGATCGACACGCTGGTCAGCCTCACCGCGGCCTTCATTCTCGGTGGCCTGATCGGGTTTGAGCGTCAGTACCGCCAGCGCACGGCGGGGCTGCGCACCAACGTGCTGGTGGCGGTGGGAGCGGCGATTTTCGTCGACATGGCCAACCGCCTGGGCGGCGCCGAAGGGGCGGTGCGGGTCGTGGCCTATGTGGTCTCGGGCATCGGTTTTCTCGGTGCCGGTGTGATCATGCGTGAAGAAGGCAACGTGCGCGGCCTGAATACTGCGGCCACGCTCTGGGCGTCGGCGGCGGTGGGTGCCTGTGCCGGTGCCGACCTGATCCTCGAAGCGCTGCTCGGTACGCTGTTTGTGCTGGCGGCCAACACGCTGCTGCGCCCGATCGTCAATAACATCAACCGCCAGCCACTGGACGTGGTGTCGGCCGAGGTGACCAACATTCTGTATGTGGTGGCCCGGCGTACCCAGCAGAAGGCGGTATTGGCCTTGCTCGAAGCCGAACTTGCTCGCTGCAACTACCCGGCCAGTGATGTGGACGTACGTCCCTTTGGTCCTGAAGAGGTGGAAATCGAGGCGACGCTGGCCGTGACCTCGGTAGACGGTGACGAACTGGATGCGCTGGTGGCCCGTATTTCCACTTCAGCCCTTGTGGTGCAAGCGTTCTGGAGTCCGAGTACCACCGACTAGGCCGCCTTGGCGCCCCCGGGACCGGCTCTTTACTATGCTTGTGGTGAGGAAAATTCCTACATTCAGCTGGGACTATCCCTTCAGTTGTTACGCCGTTCCATTGGTAAGGTTGCGCGCTTGCGACTAGCCAGGCACGCAGGTGCCGCCTACCTAGGGTTATGCGCTGTTCAAATGGAGGGACCCGACTGCTGCTTGTAGGACTGTTCAGTTCCGTTCGTCGGAACTGTCATTTCTCACAGGTAGATAGGTCCCGTGTGATGTGTAACGGTACTGAATCCTCCCAGGGGAGCCTTATGAGCAAAGCTTTAATCGTGGATGACCATCCATTTATCCGCGCAACCGTCCGCTATCTGCTGAAGCAGGAAGGCTTCGACACGATCTTCGAGGCCGGCAACGGCGCCGATGCCATGCAGATTGCCCGGGAGGAACGCCCCGAACTGATCATCCTCGACCTGGCGATGCCGAAGCTGGGTGGCCTGGAGGTGATCAGCCGGATCAAGGCGCTGGGCCTGCCGTGCAAGATCCTGGTGCTGACGTCCTACCTGGCGGTTTTTTTTTCCACCCGCTGCATGCGTGCCGGCGCGATGGGGTTTGTCGCCAAGACCGGCGAGCTGGATGAGCTGCAAAAAGCGATCAAGGCCGTAATGTCCAACTACAGCTGCTTTCCGAGCCTGCCCACCAGCTCGGTGCGCCGCGACGATTTGCAATCCACCGAGCAGGACCTGGTGGCAGAGCTTTCCGACCGCGAGCTGACCGTACTGCAGAAGCTGGCGCTGGGGTTGGGTAACAAGGAAATTGCCGAGGACATGTTGCTCAGCCACAAGACCATCAGCACTTATAAAACCCGACTGAAGGAGAAGCTGCGGATGTCGTCGGTGGTGCATTTGTCCAAGTTCGCCCAGCGCAATCATCTGATCTGAAATGATCAACTTTCGGGTCTTGTGGCTCAGCGCAAGTGTGCTGCTGGGCGCGCTCTGCACACAAGGCCTGGCGCTTGGCGAGCCGCGCACCCTGTATCTGTTGGGGCATTCCGTCATTGAAACGCCCGCCGTACGGCTGCATGAAACGCAGTGGAGCTGGCTGCGCGAACGGCGCCGGTTGTTGATGGGGATCTCTGGGCCCGACTACGCACCATTCGAGTTGAGCACCAGCGATGAACTCGAGGGGATTACGGCGGATTACGCGTCGCTGATCGCCGATGCGCTGAACATCACGATAGAAGTGCGCCGCTACGACAATCGCGATGAAGTCATCACCGCGCTCAAGCGTGGCGAGGTGGATTTTGTGGGATCTGCCAACGGCTACGAGGCGGCAGACCCACAGCTGGTACTCTCGCGCTCCTATGCCATGGATCAACCGACCCTGGTCACCCGCACGGGTGACAGCCAGGGCCTGAGCAGCGACCTGGCCGATAAACGTGTGGCGATGTTTTATCACTACATGCAGCCTGACGCGGTGCAGGCGTTTTACCCCAATGCCCGGATCCAGCTGTTCCCTTCAACCTTCGAGGCCATCGGCGCGGTTGCGTTCGGCCATGCAGATGTTTACCTCGGCGATGCAATCAGCACCAACTACCTGATCAACAGGAACCACCTGAACAACGTCCGCATGGCCGACTTCTCGTCACTTGAGGTCAATCCCTTCGCGTTTGCATTTTCCCGGGACAACGCGCGCTTGCTGCCGATCATCAACGCGGCACTGGCGGTGATCCCGGTCAGCGAGCAGATGGAAATCCTGCGGCGCTGGAGTGCCGGCAACCTTGGGTTCCTGGGGCCGGACCGGTTGCGCTTGAGTGCCAGTGAACAGCGTTGGCTGGACAAGAACCCGAGGATCAAGGTCGCTGTACTCGACAAGTTTCTGCCGGTTTCATTTATCGACAAGCAGGGCGCGTTCGAAGGGTTGAGCGCCGAGGTGCTGGCCCGCATCAGCTTGCGCACGGGATTGAAGTTTGACTTCATTCCCGGCACCTCGATGCTCCGGCAAATCGACAGGGTCAACACCGGTGGTGCAGACATGATCGCGGTGGTCACCCCCAGCGTCGAGCGCACGGACAAGGTACGCATTACCCGGCCTTACCTGACCAATCCGTTTGTGTTGGTCAGTCGCATTGATGACGGCAGCCCCCTTACCCTGGAAGACATGGCCGGCAAGCGCCTGGCGCTGATTGGCAGCAATAGCCTGCAGGAGGGCATCGCCCAGGACTATCCGAGCATCAAGTTCGTGGACGTCGAGAACCCCGAGCACGGCATGGAGCTGGTGGCCGATGGCGGTGCCGATGCCGCCGTCAATACCTTGATCAGCGCCCGCTACATGATTGCCCGCGAGTACCGTGACCGGTTGCGGATCACCAGCACGGTCGGGTCCGAGCCGGCCCGTATAGCCTTTGGCGTCAACCGCAGCCAACTGGAGTTGTATTCGATCCTCGACAAGGCGCTGCTGAGTATTACGCCCCAGGAAATGGACGAATTGGCTGGCCACTGGCGTAGCGAGGTATTGGTTGAAGACAGCTACTGGGCGCGGCACCGCAATGCGATTATTCAAGGTTTCAGCCTGGCGGCGCTGCTGTTGCTGATCACCCTCGGCTGGGCGATTTATCTGCGTCAGCTGATACGCAAGCGCGTCGAGGCCGAACGGGCGCTGAGTGATCAGATGCGCTTTATGGGCGTGCTGATCGACGGCACGCCCCATCCGATTTATGTGCGTGATCGCCTGGGCCGGCTGATGGCATGCAATAGCGCTTACCTTGATGTGTTCGGTTTCAAGCTGGAGGACGTGACCGGTAAAACCGTGGTCGAGACCGACACCGGCAATCGCCCCCAGGCCGAGTCTTTTCATCAGGATTACCTGCGCTTGATGGAGCGGGGCGAGCCACAGATCCAGGACCGCGTGCTCAAGGTGCCGGGCGGTGCGGTCCTGACCATCTACCACTGGATGCTGCCGTACCGCGACGGTAATGAGCAGGTGGTGGGCATGATCGCCGGCTGGGTGGATGTCAGCGAAAGGCAGCAACTGCTCGGCCAGTTGCAGGAGGCCAAGGAGGATGCCGACGCGGCCAACCGCGCCAAGACCACGTTTCTCGCGACCATGAGCCATGAAATCCGCACGCCCATGAACGCCGTGATCGGCATGATCGAACTGGCCCTGAAAGCCGCCGAGCAGAACCGGGCCGACCGCGATGCGCTGGAGGTGGCCGCCGATGCGTCGCGGGGCATGCTGGAATTGATCGGCGATATCCTCGATATCGCGCGTATAGAATCGGGCCACCTGTCCCTGACCCTCGAGCCTTCGAACCTGCACGAGTTGCTGGCGTCGGTGGCGCGGGTTTTCGAGGGGCTGGCGCGGGCCAGGGGCCTGGTACTGCAGGTGGAGCTCGACCCGCTGATTGATCGGTACGTGCTGGTGGACCCGATGCGCTTCAAGCAAGTGGTGTCGAACCTTTTGAGCAACGCGATCAAGTTCACCCCTCACGGCCGGGTGCGGCTTGGCGCGTCCGGCTCGTCGGCGATTGCCAGCGGCTACTTGAACCTCAGGCTGTGGGTGGAAGACACCGGCATCGGCATCAGTGTCGAAGACCAGAAGCGCCTGTTCAACCCGTTTATCCAGGGCAGCAACACTGCGCAATCGGCGCGCAGCGGTTCGGGCCTGGGCCTGGTCATCAGCCGCAACCTGTGCGAGATGATGGGGGGACAATTGCAATTGAGCAGCCTGCTGGGGCAGGGCACTCGGGTGGATGTCACCCTGGAGCTGGCAGTCGCCGACAGCACGCTGATGCCGCCCGCACCGGTTGCCGTGGAAACTCCGCCGGCCCACGCGCTGAACATTCTGGTGGTGGATGACTACCCGGCCAACCGGCTGCTGCTGGCCCGGCAATTGAGCTTCCTGGGGCACCGGATCACCACCGCCGAAGATGGCGTCGAGGGGCTTGAGTTGTGGCTGTCCGGGCATTTTGACGGGGTGATTACCGACTGCAATATGCCGTTCAAGGACGGTTATGAGTTGGCGCGGGATATCCGCACCCTTGAGGGCGAGCGTGGCCTGGCGCCGTGCCTGTTGCTGGGGTTTACCGCCAACGCCCAGCCCGAGGAAGCCGAGCGCTGCCGGCAGGCGGGCATGGATGGCTGCCTGTTCAAACCCACCGGGCTTGAGGATTTGCATGCGGCCCTGGCGCGGCGCACGGCCACACCTTCGGTGGCGCCCGGCACCACGGATGAGCTGGCGGCAGGCTTTGACTTGAGCCACCTTGAGAAACTGACCGGCGGGGATATCGACGCGGTGAAGGAGCTGCTGGCGCCCTTGCTCGACAGCCTCGAGGCAGACCATGGGCAGCTGGTGAACCTGCAACGCAAGGCAGACTTTGCCGGCCTGCATGACCTGGCCCATCGCACCAAGGGCGGGGCAAAGATGGTCAAGGCCCATGCACTGATGGTTTGCTGCGAGGTATTGGAAAGCGTTTGTGAACGTCAGGCCCGCGACGAATTGGCCAGTGCCGTCGATGGCATGGATGAAGCGCTCGCGCACCTGCACCACGCGCTGTCGGGGTATTGCAATCAGACTTGACCGGTGCGGAGGGGTATTGAGCTGTTTGGGACAACTCCTACGTGAAGGTGGAACAAGCCTTATTTAGTCTTCGGAATATGTCTGGAAAATAGTGCGTCCAGTCCTTCACGAGCGCTTCTTGCTCAGGTGTTCGCCATGCCAAACAAAGCACTGACCCTCCTGATCGCCGATGAACAGCATCTGCAACGACTGTACATCGAAAAAATGCTCAACCAACTGGGCTACTACCGCATCGTTCCGGTGCAGACGTTCGAAGAAGTGCGGATCCTCACGGCGATTCCGGCCAGGCCGTTCGATGTGCTGATCATCAACGCCGGGCTGGCAGACAGCGACGGCGGGGTGCTGGCCTTCCAGGAACAGCACCCGCAGATTCGCCATGTGCTGGTCTACGATATCGGCGAACCGGGCACGCCGGCCGCCGCACCGACCCTGCTGGTGCGCCTGCCGGGTACCCCGGACAGCATCAACCTTGAACACTTCATGGACATCATCGACCCGCCGTCAGCCACCGACGGGTTGCGGGTGTTGCCGTGGCTGCGGGAGTTGTCCGGCAGCCCTGCGGCTTAGTCCCAGTTCGGCGCGATGCCTTTGGGGCTGGTCAGCCGATGGCCACGCTCCAGGGCGGCGATCTGCGTCATGTCAGCGTCACTCAGGGTCAGGTCCAGAGCCTTGAGGTTGCTGGCCAGGTTGGCGCGCTTGGTCGACGACGGGATCACCGCGTAGCCCAGTTGCATGGCCCACGCCAGGGTCACTTGCGCCGGGGTTGCCTGATGACGTTCGGCGATCTGCTGGATCACCGGGTCCTTCAGCACTTCGCCGTAGGCCAGGGTCATGTAGGAAGTGATCTGGATGCCATGGGCCTTGGCAAACTCCGCCACGGTGCGGTTTTGCAGGTACGGGTGCAGTTCCACCTGGTTGGTCGCGATGTGCTCGGCACCGACGGCGGCAATTGCCTGCTTCATCAGGTCGACGGTGAAGTTGGAAATACCGATCTGGCGGGTCAGGCCCTGGCGCTTGGCTTCCAGCAACTGGCCCATGAACTCGGCGACCGGTACCTGGTCTTCCGGCGATGGCCAGTGGATCAGGGTCAGGTCCAGGTAGTCGGTCTGGAGTTTGCGCAGGCTTTCCTTGAGGCTGGGAATCAGCTGGCCTTCGGCGAAGTTGGCGATCCAGATCTTGCTGGTGATGAACAGCTCGTCCCGTGGGATGCCGCTGTCGGCGATGGCCTGGCCGACGTCGGCTTCGTTTTCGTAGATTTGTGCGGTGTCGATGACGCGATAGCCCAGCTCCAGGCCGGTGCTGACGGAGTCGATGACGACCTGGCCTTGCAGGCGGAACGTGCCGAGGCCGAATGCGGGAATGGACATGAGTGACTCCTGAAGTGATGTGAACAATGGAGTCGAGTATCGGCCGCTCGTTCCTTCGGAAAAACCGCTGAATCCGAAAAGGACTCTTTACCAAAAGTCATGAGTGGCCGGTGGGTGGCCACACGATATCCCTCGAGAGCGGTCTTACCGGGTAGATGCGGGGAGTTGTCGGACATTTCGGGCGTCGCTTGATAAGGGGCGCCTCTTTTAACCAGCAGGAGCTAGCGCAAGGACCAAATGCTCAAGGCCTTACAGCACCGAGAAACCTTGAGCAGCGGTCTGAACAGTCGAGTTCAGGGTGAACCGTCCTTGAGGGTCTGGAAGGCTTTTACGCGCTTGACCAGGCTTTTCTTGCTGGCCGAATCGGCACTGTTGAACAGGAACGAAAAGTCCGAGGCCAGGGTCGAGCTGCCGGCGATGGTCGCGTACTGATGACAGGCATTGCAGTTATCGCCCTGGACGTAGGTCTCCAGGGTGGTGTTGGCCACCGGTACGTTGCCCTGGCTGATAAACGGCCCGTAGGACAGCGGCACTTGCGCACTGACACCCGGTTCCGGCTGGGTGGGCGGGTTGGGGGTGAGGGTCCAGAGTACGTTGATCAGTTTGTAGTACTGGAACACCGACTTGCCCTGGCTCTGCTGGGCAAAATTGGCCTGCACCGCGCCGTTAAGCGCCTGCAGTTCAGTGGGCAGCGGATGTTCCCGGGTGGTCTGCACGGGTTGGTCCCGTGGAAACGGCTCGGTGCAGTCGCGGTCCGGATGCTGCTGCTTGCACTGGATACGCGCCACGTTCGGCGTGCATTCGGGGCCGGTGCCGCAGTTCGGGTTATTGAAGGCAAAGCTGTCGGGCGGCGTTTGTTGTGGCGGCACCTGGTCGGGTTCCGGCACGTTGTCTACCTGCTCGAAGGTGGTCCAGATGAAGTTGGGCGAGGCCTGGGTCTTGTTGATGATATGCAGGCCCACCAGGCCCACCACTTGCTGGGTGCACTGCAAGGTGGCCGGGTTTTTGAGCCAGGCGACGGTGGTCAGGTAACGCCCGTAGAGCTCGGGTTTGCCGGTGAGGATTCGCCATGCTGCCTTGACCTCCAGAGCTCCCAGTTGCTCCTGCGGCACCGGGTTGGGCGGCAGCGAGCGCATGGGTTCACCGATGGGCAAGGACAGCCCGCCGGGGTTCTGGTTGTCGAGGTTCTGCGCGACTTTCAGCTGGTTGGCCGCGTCGTACAGCCCTTTGCTGACGATGTAGTCGAACTCGGCCTTGCCCACCTTGCGTTCAAAAAACACCAGGTTCTGCGACTGGTCCGTCAGCCAGCCGCCGGAGGCTTCCATGATCGGGTCCGGAATCGAGGCCAGGGTGCCGCTGGACAGGTGAAACCCATGCCGCGCGTTGATCGCGCTTTCGGAGGTGGCGGTCATGAACTTGCGCGCCCCCACCGACATCGCCCTGAGGCTGCCCTGGGTGCTGCAATTGGACGGCACCAGGGTTTGCACGCCCCAGCCGGTGGGCGCGGGCGCGCCGGGCAGGAAGATATCGTTGGCGTCCTTGTAGCTGGCCCATACCGGCGCCACGCTCATCGGCTGCCCGGAGGCAGTCGGTACGCCGAATTGCGCCAGGGTACTGTTCATGTCCGGCTCACCCGCGAGGGCAGGTGTGGCTGGCCAACCGGGATTCACCGGCCAGTTCAGGGCAATGAACAACTGCCAGCCAAAGCAATTCATGAAGCTCTGGCCGGTGGCGTTGAAGTTGTTGATCGGCAGGAAGCCGCCGCTTTTCGGGTTGAACACCAACTGTTGCTGCACGCAAGCGTCGGCGTCGGAAGTGGGGGATGCGTAGGCGGCCTGCATGGCGAACAGGCTCAGCACCACACTGGTCAGCAGCGATAAAACACTCAAGCGTAACCTGGACATCATCGCGCTCCTTGCAAGCAGGTAAAGCCGCACCCTGGGTGGGTGCGGCTGATGGGCTGTATCAGTCAGGCGCCAGGCACCAGCGCCAATCCGGATTCCCATGGGTGTTCCGCCGCGCTGGGGTTATCGGCTTCGCCCGGGTTGAGGGCGCGCACTGTCACCAGCCCCGGTGCGGCAGTGGGGCTTACGGTGATGGTCAGCAGGTAGCCCTGGGTGCCACCGGAGTTGGTTTGCCCGGGGATGGCCGAGGCATCCGGCAGGAACTTTGTGACCTGCGCCGTCACCCCAGGATTGGAGAATTGCACCCGCGCCGTCTCGGCGGTGGTCTTGAGGTCGGCGCCTTGCACCACCAGGGCAAACTGCCCGCTGGTGCCGGGTGCCAGCCAGGCCGGCAGGTCGGTGGGTGACTGCCCGTAGAACAGGTCCAGCGGCAGCAGCTGTACCGGCCAGGGTTGCACGCCGTTGACCCGGTCCGTCACGCACGGGCAGGAATCCGGCGTCGGGCTGATGGGCGTGGTTGTCACACTCAGGCCCACCAGCAACTGCTGGGCAATCACCCACACGTAGTCGATCGGCTGGCCGCTGATGGTGATCTCGTTGATCGAAAACCCGGCGCTGACCGGCACTTCAAACACCGCTTGCAGAATCTGGTCGGAGCCGTTGGCGGCGGACTTGGCGGTGCCACGGGTGATTTTCCAGTACTGGCTGACGTCCTGGCCCTGGGGGCCTTTCCACGCCGAGAAGTCGGTGGGTTGTTGCAGGTACAGGCCGATGGGGTTCGTCAGCGACAGCCGGTTATTCACTGCCACGCTGTTGGCCGAGAAACCGATATGCGGATCGGAGTTGCGGTAGTTCTGCCCGTATTGCGCGCAGCAGATCAACGCCTGGGAATTCTGGCTGCTGCTCAATGGCCGCAGGATGGTCGCCGCGGCAGCCAGGTACACCTCGGCGCTCAGGGTGTTGGGGCCGGAGGTCAGGTGCATCGCACCGCCGTATTGGCCTGGCACACAGGCGGTGCCGGCGTTCCATTTGTTGACGGTGTCGTAGGCCGGTTGACCGGTGGTGGGGTCGATGACCGGGTCGCCGGCCTTACCGGTCGGGCAGTCGGCGGTGTAGCGCAGGTACAGGTCTTCGAGTTGCACCTGCGGGTCGATGTAGTCGCGATACAGCCCCAGTACAGCAGTCGGATCGATGCGCCACATGGCCAGGAAATACGCCGGGTTTTCGCAAGTGAAGGTGATCTTGCGCATGTTGCCGTCGGCATCGCGCACTATGGACCACTCGCAATATTCGTCAAGCCAGCCACGGGGGCCCGAAGGCGAGAAATCCTTGTACTTGCCTTGCCAGTCGATGCTCGGGCAGCGAGTGACGGGGAGTTGCAGCAGGGTGCCTTGCTTGTTCGGGTCGTAGAGCATGTACAGGGTGTTGTTGATCGTAATCTGGCCGTTGTCGGTCAGCTCCATCACCTGTTGCATGGACATGGCCTTGCCGCCCAACTGTGGAATCACCGCCGTGCCGTTGTTGTAGAAAAACGTCCACAGCCGATTGGGGAAGGGCGCCCAGGTAATCGCCGGCGGCGTGGTGGGGCCGTAGCCTTCCACCAGTGGGTTGTAATAGCCCGAGCGCGGCGCGTCATTGAGGCCCGACCACGGGTTGCCGATGATCGCGGACTGGGTCCAGCCGGTGAGGTCGTTGTTCCAGTCGGTTTCAAACTGCGGCAACTGGTTTTCCAGGCCCAGCTTGTTGTAGTCCTTGGGAGCTTGCCCGGCGGGAGAGGTGAATTGTTTGAAGGGTGTGCTCATGTCGATTCTCCAGGTGTTGTTGTGGTGGAAACGGAGCAGCAACCGGCACTGGGAGCAGGGCCGGCGACGGTTTGGCGCGGGTCGTCCCACACCAGTTGGGCGATAAAGCCAGGCAGCGGCGCGTACTCTTGCGGCGTCAACACCCGGGCACTATCGAGATGGGTCACCACCACGGATAACTGCGTGGTGTCAGTGGGGCGAAGGTTCAATGCGGCAGCAGTGCGCGCGGCATTCAGCGCGCGTGACACGCCATGGGTGATGCAGCGGCCCTTGTCATCCACCAGGCCCATGCCGATGCGACTGAAGCGCCCGACATAGTGCGGATTGTCGGCGCTCACCTGCTGCGGCGTGGCGTCGGGCTGGTTGAGGAATACGTCGATCAGGTAGGTGTCGTGGGTGCAGCGCACATGGTCGAACACCACCCACGGGCCCAGGCTTGCGGTTTGTTCCTGCGCTTGCATCGGCGTCGAACTTTGCTGGCAGCAGGCTTTTGCGACCGGGCGGCGGGTGCCAAAGGGCGGGGCGACGGGCACACCGTAGTCATAGCCGATATGCCGACTGTCCTGGGCCATGTCCCCCAGGGTGGTGTAGCGCCAGGCGTCGGCACTGGTGAAGGTGACATCGTCGGCCTCGCTGCCGGCAAACGGCTGGAGCAGGCACTGGGTGGTGTACTGCGCTGCCGGGTGGGCGCGGATCCAGACCTCCAGCATCCGGTCGATATTGGCGTGGTAGGAGCTGAACACCGGGTCGAACGCGGTGTAGGCGTTGTCGGCCATGTCGCCGCCGATCCAGCCGTGATAGTTGTCGTGGGGCTGCTCGTAGAGCCCGTCGAAATTCAGCGCGCGGTTGGGGTACAGGTCATCTTCCTGGGGGGGATCAAACACCGGGATGTTCGCCCAGGGATAACCTGGCACGCCCTGGGGCTGGCTGAAGGTGTTGAACTTCAGGGCATCGACCACCTGTTGCTGGAAAATCCGGCTCATGCCGTACAACTGGGTGCGTTCGACGCGCTGCGTCTCGCCCTGGGTGTAGAACAGCGGGTTGCGTTGCACGAAGCGGCAGTCCACACCGGGTGCCCTGGCTTTTTCACAGACCTTCGAACAACCGTCCTTGGCAGCGGCGTAGCGCAACGGATTAGGGCGAACCTCGCCGGTGTGCGGGTGCACGTAGGTTTCATCGAGAAACGCCTGGGGCAAGCCGGCCTGGGGGCTGCCGTCGACACTGGCGTCTTCGGCCATCCAGTCCCAGTAGGGGATGGGGCAGTCGATCAGCGCTTCCAGGTACAGCAGATAGGCCCGGTGCCACAGGGCAAACGCTTCCTGGTAATGCAGGCACCAGTTGGTGTGGATATAGGCGTAACGCTGCCAAGGGGAGCCGCTGTCGGCGTTGGCCACCTGCATTACGTCATCGAGGCGTGAGCGGTACAGGTTCAGTTGTTCCTGTGTCAGTGCGCGAATGTCCTGGCGCACGCGTTTGACCGGGTGAGGCAGGTCGGGTGGGGGGATGCGTTCTGCCTCGTTGAACGGTGAGGCGGGAGTGAGGCGCCAGCCCTGGTTGACCCACAGCCTGAAGGTTTCCAGCGCGTCGATGGGCCAGAACTGCTGCTGGTCGAGGGTCAGCGGCATGCTGCGGGAGGCCAGGTGCTGGTAGATGGTTTCGGACCAGGTCTTGACGGAGGCGGGGTCTTCGAGGAATACGAAGTAGGCGTTCATGCAGCCCACCCAGGAGGCGGCGACGGCGGCGCGTTGCTCTTGGGGGATCCAGTAGGGGGCGCTGAATAGGCCGTGGATATCGGTGGCCCATGTCGGTTTCGCGACTATCATAAGATCCCTCTCATGCGGCCCCGGTGCCTGATTTGGCTGGGCTGCTAAGCTGGATTGATGTTAGTGCGCCACCGCGCAGGATTTGTGCAAATTGGTGGGTGTTTACGGTGGATTCATTGCAGTTTTTTCAAGGAAGATATGGAAAAAATGACAGATACCATGGATTTGAAGATTCTGGGGAAATTGCAAAGGGATTGCAGTCAGAGTCTGGAGTTGTTGAGTGACAGTGTCGGGCTGTCTTCAACCAGTTGTTACCGGCGTATCAGGCGGTTGGAGAGTGTCGGGATCATCAAGGCCAAGGTGGCGGTTCTGGATGAGCGCAAGCTTGGGATTCAGGTTACGGCGTTCTTCCTGATCAAGCTTGATAGGGACAGCAATGATATCGACCGCAAGATGCAGCATATCCTGGCGAGTCATCCGGAGATTCAGGACTGTTATCTGCTGACCGGGGAGTTTGATTTTGTGATGGTGGCGAAGTTTCGGGATGCCACTGAGTACACTGATTATATCTATCGGTTTTTAGAGATTTATCGGGATATTCCGATTCGTACTTATTCGTCTACTTTGGTGGTGCGGACGGTTAAGAAGTCTTATGAGTTGCCGTTGCCGGGGTCTTTGGTTTGAGTACATCTCCGTTTCTTCGGTAACGGCCGCTTATGGTTCCGCTCTTACAGCGGGTCACTTTTGGCAAACG
>NZ_AKVH01000101.1:0-168154 GCF_000278565.1 Pseudomonas sp. Ag1 | reverse complement strand
TACCGAGTTGTCTGCATCGCAGGCAAGCCAGCTCCCACAGAAAAGCAGCTCTGCTTTCGCTCTGGTTTTTGATTTGGCTTTTAACACTCGATTTTTGGTTATTAATAAATAGCTTCTTATTCCTTAACGAATATATACCCCGTGCCTATACTGACCCACAACGTTAAACGCTGCAGGAGGGCACACCCATGCACAGCGAGTCGATTCGTTATCTGATCGTGCCGGGCTGGCAAGGATCGCCAGAAGATCATTGGCAAAGTCATTGGCAGAACAGCCTGCCCAACAGCGCGCGCGTGGAGCAGGCCGACTGGCTCACCCCACGCCGCGAAGACTGGGTGGCAGCCCTGGCCGAAGCCATCGCCGCCGACAGCACCCCGGTGATTTTGATCGCCCACAGCCTGGGCTGCATCACCGTCGCCCATTGGGCGGCCACCGCACCGGTGCAATTCCTGCGTCAGGTACGCGGCGCCCTGCTGGTGGCCCCGGCCGATGTCGAACGCCCTGCCTGCGCACCCGCCCTGCGTAACTTTGCGCCAATCCCCAGCCACCTGTTGCCCTTCCCAAGCCAGGTCGTCAGCTCCGACAACGACAGCGCCGTCAGCGCCACCCGCGCCTTGGAACTGGCACGTAACTGGGGCGCCGAAGCGGGAATTCTCGCGGGCGCCGGGCACATCAACGTGAAGTCCGGCCATCAACGCTGGGAACAGGGTTTCGCCTACCTCTATCGTCTGCAAAATCGCCTGGAACATCACTCCCGGCGCCGTGCATAAAATTTTTTAAACGCCCCTTCCCCTTCGTGGATGGGGCGGGAGCCTGCCATGAGCCTGCATGAAACCTTCGGTCAGCCCCTGCTGACCTTCCCCGACGCCGAAAAAAGCCCCCTGAGCATTCGTGCCAAGGCGCTGGTGTTTGTCGACCCGCGTTCGCGGCAACTGCGCGAAGACCTCGAAAACCTCGCCCCCCGTGCCTTGCCCGTGTTGATCCGCGGCGAAACCGGCAGCGGCAAGGAGTTGCTCGCCCGGCATATCCACCGTGGCAGCGACCGCACCGGCCTGTTTGTCTCGGTGAATTGCGGCGCCATCAGCCCGACATACGCCGACGCCGAACTGTTCGGCTACGCCGCAGGCAGCCACAGCGGCGCAGCCAGCAGCCGCGCCGGCTGGTTTGGCTCGGCCAACGGCGGCACGTTGTACCTGGATGAAATCGGCGACTTGCCGCTGCCAATCCAGGTCAAGCTGCTGGCGGCGCTGGAAAACCACGAAGTCACTCGCGTCGGCGCCCATCAGCCAAGCCCGGTGGATGTGCGGCTGGTGGCGGCCACCAGCATCGACCTCGCCCAGGCCGTGGCGGCCGGCAAGTTTCATGAGCGCCTGTTCCATTACCTCAGCGAAGGCCAACTGGAGCTGCCCGCACTGCGCGAGCGGGTGGGCGACATCCTGTCACTGGCCGAATATTTCCTCGGCATCTACAGCCAGCGCCTCGACCTGCCGGTGCCGCTGATCAGCGACGAAGCCCAGCGCGTGCTGGAGCATCACAGCTGGCCGGGCAACACCCGGGAGTTGGAGAACGTGATTCACTTTGCCTTGCTGGTCAGCAGTGGCGACGAGATTCTGCCTGAGCATTTGAACCTGCCCGTGGCGGGTTCGCCTGTGGAGCAGGTGCGGCGAATTCTTGGCCACGCCAGCGCCGCCGAGGTTGAAGCCCTGAAAAGCTATCTGAAAGAACACGCTGTTTTGTAGGAGCCCGGCTTGCCGGCGATGGCGTCCTCAGGAGCATCGCAAGGCTCAAGACCGCCATCGCCGGTAAGCCGGGCTCCTGCATGAACAAAATGGAATATCAAAGTGAATAAAAAGTATTGTTCTGGAATAAAAAACCTCGGTATTGTCCGCTCCACGCCGCGATAGCACTTCGCTGGCATCCACTAAAAAAGCGGCCGTCCCAGACGACCCGGATTTTCGATAAGGACACTGCATGAAAAAGGTTCTGTTGTTTACCGCACTGGCGGCTGCCCTGACCGCAAGCTTCGCCCAGGCCAACGAGAAACTGGTGGTAGCCGCTACCCCGATCCCGCACGCCGAGATCCTTGAGCTGGTCAAGCCGACCCTGGCCAAAGAAGGCGTGGACCTGGAAATCAAAGTCTTCACCGACTACGTACAACCGAACGTACAGGTGGCCGAGAAGCGTCTGGACGCCAACTACTTCCAGACCCTGCCGTACCTGGAAAACTTCAACAAGGGTAAAGGCACCAACCTGGTCACCGTAGTGGGTGTGCACGTTGAACCCTTCGGCGGCTACTCGAAAAAGATCAAAAACATCTCTGAGCTCAAAGATGGCGCCACCGTGGCGATCCCGAACGAAGGCAGCAACTCCGGCCGTGCCCTGCTGCTGCTGCAAAAGGCTGGCGTGATCACTCTGAAAGACCCGACCAACGCCCTGGCCACGCCGAAAGACATCGCCAGCAACCCGAAACACCTGAAATTCAAAGAGCTGGAATCGGCGCTGCTGCCACGCGTCCTGGACCAGGTTGACCTGGACCTGATCAACACCAACTACGCCCTGGAAGCCGGCCTGAACCCGGCCAAGGACGCGTTGATCATCGAAGACGCCAAGTCGCCGTACGTGAACTTCCTGGTTGCCCGCCCGGACAACAAGGACAGCGACGCGATCCAGAAGCTGGCCAAAGCCCTGACCAGCCCTGAAGTGAAAGCTTTCATCGAGAAGAAATACAACGGCGCGGTCGTGCCGGCGTTCTGATCGAACCCAAAAACCTCCTTCAAGGTTTAAACGCCGACGGCTTCTACAGCGTCGGCGTTTTTTATGGCTGGAACACAATCGAAATGTGGGAGCGAGCAAGCCCGCTCCCACATTTGGGACTGTGTCAGCTCAGATATTTCGACTGTTAATGGCCCTGCGTAGCGCCACCAGCCACTTCACCAGTTCCTGCGGATCAATCGGTTTTGCCTCGTTCATCGCTCATTCCCTCGCCTGTTGGTTGGCCGTCAGTCTGGCCACGCGCTGCCTATCCCTGAAGTGCAGCTCCGATAAAAAGACCCTTCCTACTTCCCCGGGAACAGTAGCTGTCATCCATCTGCACCGCGAATCCGCAGGTTATCTATTTGGGTGATATCAATATGCTATTTCGGTATTTAAATTTTGCTTTTTATACCTTTAAAGTCGGCGTTACCCGGCGTTACCCACGCTGGACCGGACCGCACCAACGCCGCTTTACCCCTGCGGCGTCAGGGATTTCAGATGACCTTCGATTACGCATTTATCCTCAGCACGCTGCCGGCGTTTCTCAAGGCCGTGGGCGTTACCCTGCAAGTCGGCCTGATCGCCATTGGCACCTCCATGCTGGTGGCCTTGATCAACGCCGCGCTGCTGGTGTTTCGCACGCCCTACGTGTGGCGCCTGGTGGCGCTGTACGTGGAGTTGGCGCGCAACACACCGCTGCTGATCCAACTGTTTTTCGTCTATTTCGCGTTGCCGGCCCTGGGGCTGAATATCTCCGGGTTCTGGGCGGCAATCATCACCATGACCTTTCTCGGCGGCGCCTACCTCACGGAAGTGTTGCGCGCCGGTGTCGAGGCGGTGCCGCTGGCACAGATCGAATCGGGCAAGTCCATCGGGCTGTCCCACTGGCAACTGCTGCGCCATGTGATCCTGCCCCAGGCCGGGATCCTCAGCCTGCCGGCGCTGTTTGCGAACTTTATTTTCCTGCTCAAGGAAACCACGATCGTGTCGGCGGTGGCGGTGCCGGAGATTCTCTACACCACCAAAAGCTATATCGCCCTCTACTACAAAACCTACGAAATGCTCGCGGTGCTCACGTTGATCTGCGTGCTGTTATTCCTGCCGCTGTCGCTGCTGCTCAGCCGCCTTGAAAGGAGGCTCCAGCATGGCCAGTTCGGGTCTTGAATTACTCTGGGTGTCCTTGCCGCAACTGGGCAAGGGCGCGGCGCAAACCCTGTCGATCTCGTTCTTGAGCATCGCCTTCAGCACCGTCGGCGGCGTGGTGTATGGCGTACTGCGCACGTTGAATTCGAAAGCGATCAACCTGGTGCTGCGGATTTACCTGGAGCTGTTCCGCGCCATTCCGGTGTTGGTGTGGTTGTACTTGCTGTTCTTCGGCCTGCCGATTTTCTTTGGCCTGAGCATTCCGAGCTTCTGGTGCGCCGTGCTGGTGTTGTCGCTGTGGGGTGCCAGTGAAGTCGGCGAAGTGGTGCGCGGTGCGTTGCATTCGTTGCCCCGTGGCCAGCGTGAAGCCGGCCTGTCGATTGGCCTGTCGGACCCGCAACTGTACGGCTACGTGCTGTTGCCCCAGGCCCTGAAACGCATGACCCCGCCGACCATCAACGTCTACACCCGCATCATCAAGACCAGCTCCCTGGCGGTGCTGATCGGTGTGGTGGACGTGATCAAGGTCGGCCAGCAAATCATCGAGCGCACCTACGAGTCGGTGTTGATCTACGGCGCGCTGTTCCTGTTTTTCTTCTTTATCTGCTACCCGTTGTCGGCCGCCTCCAAGGTGCTGGAACGGCGCTGGGCCCAAGCATGAGCGCATTGATCGAGTTCCAGGGTTTCAACAAGTTTTTCGGCGACCAGCAGGTGCTCGACGGCATCGACCTGAGTGTGCAAAGCGGCGAAGTGGTGGTGATCCTCGGCCCCAGCGGTTGCGGCAAAAGCACCTTGCTGCGGTGCCTCAATGGCCTGGAAGTGGCCCACAGCGGCAGCCTGCGTTTTGCCGGCAAGGAGCTGCTGGACAAGGCCACCGACTGGCGCCAGGTGCGCCAGGACGTGGGCATGGTGTTCCAGAGTTATCACCTGTTCCCGCACATGAGCGTGCTCGACAACCTCCTGCTCGGCCCGCTGAAAGTGCAAAAACGCGAACCCCGCGAAGCCCGGGCCCAGGCTGAAAAACTGCTGGAACGGGTGGGCCTCTCCGACAAACGCGACGCCTACCCGCGCCAGCTGTCGGGCGGCCAGCAGCAACGCATCGCCATCGTCCGCTCGTTGTGCATGAACCCGCAGGTCATGCTGTTTGACGAAGTCACCGCCGCCCTCGACCCGGAGATGGTCAAGGAAGTACTGGAAGTGATCCAGGGCCTGGCCCGGGACGGCATGACGCTGCTGATCGTCACCCATGAAATGGCCTTCGCCCGCGCCGTCGCCGACCGCGTGGTGTTCATGGAGGCCGGCCGCATCCTCGAACAAAACACCCCCGAGGCATTCTTTACGAACCCGCAAACCGCACGCGCGCAGCAGTTCCTGGAGAAGTTCTCCTTCGTTTCAACACTGCCCAAAAGAACCAAGGAACTGGAGCTGTCATGAAAACTGCCAAGTTGTTATTCCCCCTGTTCGGCCTCGCTTTGCTGGCCGGCTGCAATAAATCCGAAGAGCCCGCCAAGACGGCTGCCGCTGCCACCCCGGCACCCGCTGCGGTGAGCTACATCGACAAGATCAAGGCGCGGGACAAGCTGATCGTCGGCGTATTCACCGACAAGCCGCCGTTTGGTTTCGTGGATGAGTCCGGCCGTTATGTCGGCTTCGATACCGACATCGGCCGCCGTTTCGCCAAGGACCTGCTGGGCGACGAGAACAAGGTTGAATTCGTCGCCGTAGAGCCGGCGAGCCGCATTCCGTTCCTGCAAAGCGACAAGGTCGACCTGATCCTCGCCAACATGACGGTGACGCCGGAGCGCAAGGAAGCGGTGGACTTCACCAACCCGAACCTGAAAGTCGCGGTGCAGGCCCTGGTGCCGCAGGACAGCTCGGTGAAGAGCCTGGACGACCTGGCGACCCGCACCACCATCGTCACCACCGGCACCACCGCGGATATCTGGCTGACCAAGAACCACCCGGACTGGAAACTGCTGAAGTTCGAGAAAAATTCCGAGTCGCTGCAAGCGTTGTCGGCGGGCCGTGGTGATGCCTATGCCCAGGACAACCTGGTGTTGTTCAGCTGGGCCAAGCAGAACCCGGGCTATCGCGTGCTGGAGCAGAAACTGGGGGATGAAGCGCCGATTGCGCCGGCGGTGAAGAAGGGCAACATCGAATTGCGGGATTGGGTGAATGCCGAGCTGGCGAAGTTGGGCGAAGAGAAGTATCTGCTCAAGCTGTATGACCAGTATGTTCGCAAGGAACTGAGCGATGACACCAAGCCGGAAAGCGTGATTGTTGAAGGCGGGAAGTGGCAGGGTTGACCCGTCAATGATCGTTCCCACGCTCCGCGTGGGAATGCCGCCTTGGACGCTCCGCGTCTGCTGCTGGGACGCGGAGCGTCCCGTGATGCGTTCCCACGCAGAGCGTGGGAACGATCATCAGCTGGGCCAATGCCACGCCGGCTCATCCAGCACCCGCTGCCCCACCACCTGCGTCTGCCCCATCACCTTCTCCAGCACGATCGAATTACACCCTTCATCCTGCTGCAACGCCGCAATCAAGCGGCTGGCATGGGACACCACCCACACCTGACACTGCTGCGACACCTGAATGATCAGCCGCGCCAACGCCGGCAAAAGATCCGGGTGCAAGCTGGTTTCCGGTTCGTTCAATACCATCATCGTCGGTGGCCTCGGCGTCAGCAGCGCCGCCACCAGCAGCAAGTAGCGCAAGGTCCCGTCCGACAACTCTGCTGCCGACAAGGGCCGCAGCAACCCTTCCTGATAAAACTCGATGGCAAAACGGCCGCCCTGCAATGGCTCGATATTCAACCGCGCGCCGGGAAACGCATCGCTGATCGCCCGCTGCAAGGCGTCCGGGTCGCCAATCTCGCGAATGGTCTGCAACGCCGCTGCCAAATCCCGACCGTCGTGATGCAACACCGGCGTACGCGTGCCCAGTTGCGGCTGGCGCACCGGGGCGTCGACGTCGCTGCGAAAGTGGTCATAAAAGCGCCAGCCGCGAATGCTTTCGCGCAGCAGCAACACCTCCGGCGAACCCCGCAGGCTGCCGACCTGATCGAACAGGCTGTGGTAGTTCGGCGTGTGCTGGGCCAGTACATCCCAGGCGCGGCCATCGCGGGCACGTACCATCGGGCCGGAGCGCTGCACCAGCAGGCTCGCCGGACGGTACACGTGGCCGGCCCAGATGCATTCTTTCTTGATCTCCGGGTCCAGGGAAAAATAGGACAAGGTCTTCTCGGGCAACCCCAGGGAAATCGCATAGCTGAAATCCTCTGCGGCAAACCCCAGGCGCAGGCGTTTGGCGCCCTGGCGCGCGATGGGCTCTACCGGGACTTCACCACTGAGCATGCGCCGACTGATGCTTTCCGGCCCGGCCCAGAAGGTCGAATCCAGCCCGCCTTCACGGGCCAGTGCGTTGATTACGCCGCCCTGGGCCGTCTCCGCCAGTAGCCGCAGGGCGCGGTACAGGTTGGACTTGCCGCTGCCATTGGGACCGGTGATCAGGTTCAACCGATCCAGCGGCACCACCAATTTGTTGATCGAGCGGTAATTGGCCACCGCGAGGGTTTTGAGCATGAGAGGATGTTCGCGATTATGTGGATCCGCATATTACCTGCGTCGGCTGGCGGAGATGTGTCGCGAGCGTCCTGATTTCCTGTAAGTCAATGCCTACGACGCGGAACCCTGAACTACGCTAACAGTCGCATAATCACCGACGCGTCAATCAAGCAAGGAGCCTGCATGGGCGGTCCCAAACTCACATTTATCCTCGGCCTTGGCCTGCTGGCGCTGCTGAGCGGTTGCGGCCAGGAAAAAGCCGAACCCAAGGAACATTCCCGGGTGTTTGTGCAGACGGTGAAGTCCACCGACTTTGCCGCCGCCGTGACTTTGACCGGCGATATCCAGGCGCGGGTGCAGACCGATCTGTCGTTCCGCGTCGGCGGCAAGATCATCCAGCGCATGGTGGATGTCGGCGACCGCGTCAGCGCCAAGCAGGTGCTGGCCAAGCTCGATCCGAAAGATTTGCAGACCAACGTCGACTCCGCCCAGGCCCAGGTGGTCGCCGAGCAGGCGCGGGTCAAGCAGACCGCCGCCGCGTTTGTGCGCCAGGAAAAACTCTTGCCCAAGGGCTACACCAGCCGCAGCGAATACGACTCCGCCCAGGCCGCGTTGCGCAGCAGCCAGAGCGCGCTGACCGCGGCCCAGGCGCAGTTGGCCAATGCCCGCGAGCAGTTGGGCTACACCTCGCTGGTCGCCGACGCGCCGGGCATCATCACCGCCCGCCAGGCCGAGGTGGGCCAGGTGGTGCAGGCCACCGTGCCGATTTTCAGCCTGGCCCGGGATGGCGAGCGCGACGCGGTGTTCAACGTCTATGAGTCACTGCTGGTAGAGCCGCCGCCGGACAAACCGATTACCGTCAGCCTGCTGGAAAACCCGCAGATCACCGCCGTGGGCAAGGTGCGCGAAGTCACCCCGGCCGTTGCCGCCAATACCGGCACGGTGCAAGTCAAAATCGCCCTCGACGCACTGCCCAAGGGCATGCAACTGGGTTCGGTGGTCAGCGCCACCGCCAACGGGCCGGCCAAGGCCAGCATCGAATTGCCGTGGGCTGCCTTGACCAAAGACATCAGTGCGCCGGCTGTCTGGCTGGTGGACGACGACGGCAAGGCGCAACTGCACAAGGTCACGGTCGCGCGTTACCTGACCGGCAAGGTGATCATCAGCGACGGCCTCAAGGGTGGCGAAAAAGTCGTGGTGGCCGGCGGGCAATTGCTGCACCCCGGCATGATCGTGGAAATCGCCCAGCCGCCGGATCAGGCCCAGGCCCAGGGAGTGCAGCCATGAAGCAGTTGACGTGTGTGCTCGCCGCCAGCCTGCTGTTGATGGCGTGTTCCAAGGAAGAACCGGCACCGGAACCGGTGCGCCCGGTGCTGTCGATTGAAGTGAAAGCCGAGGACCAGGAAAACCTCGGCCGCTTCGCCGGCACGATCCAGGCCCGCTACGAAAGCAATCTCGGTTTCCGTGTGCCAGGCCGTATCGCCCGGCGCGCGGTCGACGTGGGCGCTGAAGTGCAGCAGGGCGCGTTGTTGGCCGTGCTCGACCCCACCGATCAACAGAACCAGTTGCGCGCCGCCCAGGGCGACCTGGCCCGGGTCCAGGCACAGTGGATCAACGCCCAGGCCAATGCCCGCCGCCAGCAGGAACTGTTCAGCCGTGGCGTCGGCGCCCAGGCCCAACTGGACATCGCCCAGACCGACTTGAAAACCACCCAGGCTTCCCTGGATCAGGCCAGGGCCTCGGTCAACCAGGCCAAGGACCAGCTCAACTACGCCGAACTGCGCACCGACCATGCAGGCATCGTCACCGCCTGGAATGCCGAGGCCGGCCAGGTGGTCAGCGCCGGGCAGCAAGTGGTGACCCTGGCACGACCGGACATCAAGGAAGCCGTCATCGACTTGCCCGCCGGCCTCGCCGAGCGCCTGCCGCCGGATGTGGTGTTCCTGGTCGCCGGGCAGATGGACCCCACGGTCAGCACCACCGCCACCGTGCGCGAGATCGAACCCCAGGCCCAAAGCGCCACGCGCACCCGTCGCGCCCGCCTGACCCTGGCCGAAACGCCGCCCGCGTTTCGCCTCGGCACCGCCATCAGCGTGACCCTGAGTTCAGCCATCGCGCCGCGTATCGAACTGCCCCTCAGCGCCTTGCAGGAAGCCGACGGCAAGACCCGCATCTGGGTCATCGACACCCAAAGCCAGACCGTACAGCCCCGTGACGTCAGCATCGTCAGCCGTGACGCCGACAGCGCCTTGCTCAACGCCGGCGTCAAACCCGGCGAGCGGGTGGTGAGTGCCGGCGTGAACAGCCTGAAGCCCGGGCAAAAAGTCAAAATCGACGAGGACAGCCCGCGATGAAAGGGAGCTTCAACTTATCCGACTGGGCCCTCAAGCATCAGTCCTTCGTCTGGTACCTGATGTTCGTCGCGCTGCTGATGGGCGTGTTCTCGTACATGAACCTCGGTCGCGAGGAAGACCCGTCGTTCACCATCAAGACCATGGTGATCCAGACCCGCTGGCCGGGCGCGACCCAGGAAGAAACCCTCAAGCAGGTCACCGACCGCATCGAGAAAAAACTCGAAGAGCTGGACTCCCTCGACTACGTGAAGAGCTACACCCGGCCCGGCGAGTCCACGGTGTTCGTGTTCCTGCGGGACACCACCAGCGCCAAGGACATCCCGCAAATCTGGTACCAGGTCCGCAAGAAGATCGACGATATTCGCGGCAGCTTCCCCCAAGGCTTGCAGGGGCCGGCGTTCAACGACGAGTTCGGGGATGTGTTCGGCTCGGTGTACGCGTTTACCGCCGACGGCCTGTCGATGCGCCAGCTGCGCGATTACGTGGAGCAGGTGCGCGCCGAAATTCGTTCGGTACCGGGGCTGGGCAAGGTCGAGATGATCGGCCAGCAGGACGAAGTGATTTACCTGAATTTCTCCACTCGCAAACTCGCAGCGCTGGGGATCGATCAGCGCCAGGTGGTGCAGAGCCTGCAATCGCAGAACGCCGTGACCCCGGCTGGGGTGATCGAGGCCGGGCCGGAGCGGATTTCGGTGCGCACCTCCGGGCAGTTCGCCTCGGAGAAGGACCTGGCCAACGTCAACCTGCGGCTCAATGACCGTTTCTATCGGCTGGCCGACGTGGCGGAAATCACCCGTGGCTATGTCGACCCGTCGACGCCGATGTTCCGCTTCAACGGCAAACCCGCCATCGGCTTGGCCATCGCCATGCAGAAGGGCGGCAACATCCAGGATTTCGGCAAGGCCCTGCACAAACGCATGGACGACCTGACCGCCGACCTGCCGGTGGGTGTGGGCGTGCACAAGGTTTCCGACCAGGCCGAAGTGGTGGAGGAGGCCGTTGGCGGCTTTACCAGCGCGTTGTTCGAGGCGGTGATCATCGTGCTGGTGGTGAGCTTTATCAGCCTCGGCGTGCGTGCCGGGTTGGTGGTGGCGTGCTCGATCCCGCTGGTGCTGGCGCTGGTGTTCGTGTTCATGGAGTACAGCGGCATCACCATGCAGCGGGTGTCGCTGGGCGCGTTGATCATCGCCCTCGGCCTGTTGGTGGACGACGCGATGATCACCGTGGAGATGATGATCACGCGCCTGGAAAAAGGCGAGACCAAGGAGCAGGCGGCGACGTTCGCCTACACCTCCACCGCGTTCCCGATGTTGACCGGCACGCTGGTGACCGTCGCCGGGTTTGTGCCGATTGGCCTCAACGCCAGTTCGGCGGGGGAGTACACCTTCACGCTGTTCGCGGTGATTGCCGTGGCGATGCTGGTGTCGTGGGTGGTCGCGGTATTGTTCGCGCCGGTGCTGGGCGTGCACATCCTCAGCAGCAAGGTAAAACCCCACAATGCCGAGCCCGGCCGGGTGGGCCGGGCGTTCAATGGCGGCATGCTCTGGGCCATGCGCAATCGCTGGTGGGCCATCGGCATTACGGTGCTGTTGTTTGTGGCGTCGGTGTTTTCCATGCAGTTTGTGCAGAACCAGTTTTTCCCGTCCTCGGACCGTCCGGAAATTCTCGTCGACCTCAACCTGCCGCAAAACGCCTCGATCAACGAGACCCGCAAGGCCGTCGACCGTCTTGAGGCGATCATCAAGGACGACCCGGACATCGCCCGCTGGAGCACCTACATCGGCCAGGGCGCGATCCGTTTCTACCTGCCGCTGGACCAGCAACTGGAGAACCCGTACTACGCGCAACTGGTGATCGTCAGCAAGGGCCTGGAAGAGCGCGGCGCCTTGATTGCGCGCCTGCAAAAACGCCTGCGGGAAGATTTTGTCGGCGTGGGCAGCTTCGTGCAGCCACTGGAAATGGGCCCGCCGGTGGGGCGTCCGATCCAGTACCGGGTGTCTGGCAAGGACATCGACCAGGTGCGCAAACACGCGATCGAACTGGCGACCATGCTTGATAAAAATACCCACATGGGCGAGATCATCTACGACTGGAACGAGCCTGGCAAAGTCCTGCGGGTGGACATCGCCCAGGACAAGGCGCGGCAACTGGGGCTGTCGTCGGAAGACGTGGCGCAGTTGATGAACAGCGTGGTCAGCGGTGCGTCGGTGACCCAGGTGCATGACGATATCTACCTGATCAACGTGGTCGGCCGCGCCGAAGATGCCGAACGCGGTACGCCGGAAACCTTGCAGAACCTGCAGATCGTCACGCCCAACGGCACCTCGATTCCGCTGCTGGCGTTTGCCACCGTGCGTTATGAGCTGGAACAGCCGTTGGTATGGCGTCGCGACCGCAAGCCGACCATCACCATCAAGGCGGCGGTGCGCGACGACATGCAGCCGACCGACCTGGTGAAACAGCTCAAGCCGGACATCGACAAGTTCAGTGCTGGGTTGCCGGTGGGCTACAAGGTCGCCACCGGCGGCACCGTGGAAGAAAGCGGCAAGGCCCAGGGCCCGATTGCCAGGGTAGTGCCGTTGATGTTGTTCCTGATGGCGACCTTCCTGATGATCCAGCTGCACAGCGTGCAGAAGATGTTCCTGGTGGCCAGCGTGGCGCCGCTGGGGCTGATTGGCGTGGTGTTGGCGCTGATTCCCACGGGCACGCCCATGGGCTTTGTGGCGATTCTCGGGATCCTTGCGCTGATCGGCATCATCATCCGTAACTCGGTGATCCTGGTGACGCAGATCGACGCCTACGAGCGCGACGGCTACACGCCGTGGGACGCGGTGGTGGAAGCCACCGAACACCGGCGCCGGCCGATCCTGCTGACCGCAGCAGCGGCCAGCCTGGGCATGATCCCTATCGCCCGTGAAGTGTTCTGGGGCCCGATGGCCTACGCGATGATCGGCGGGATCATCATCGCCACCTTGCTGACGCTGCTGTTCCTGCCGGCGCTGTATGTGGCCTGGTACAAGATTCGCGAGCCGAAGAAAGAACAAGCCTGACAGCCACAGCGGTGACATTCCTACACGGACGTGGGAATGTTCCCTGAAACATTTTTTTGCCCTTCACACCCGATCAATTGTTTTACCCTCCGGGCCTGATCCTTTTGCCAAGGCCTGCCCCATGCGTTGTTTCCTGCTGGTTTGTAGCTTGTTACTGTCGCCCGTGGCCCTTGCCGGCACGGTGCTGGAGAACGCCCTGTGGCGGGTTGAGATCGACCCGGCGACCCTTGCGATCCACGTTTTCCCCAGCGACAAGACCGCCGTGCAGGCTTCAAGCGGAGGCCCTGCGCACAGGGTCAACCAGCTCTCCCAAAGCACCCGTCAGGCCAGTTGGCAATGGGACGATGGCGCCTATCGCCTGAGCGCCACCCTCGAGCAACGGGATCTTGCCCTGACGATTACCGCCCGTGATGCCGGTGAGTTGGCGATCCTGCGCCAACCCGCCAGCGCCATGGGCAAGGGCCTGATCTGGCCCCTGGCCGAAGGGCATTACGTGCCGGCGGGCAATGGTGTGTGGCAGGACTTCCTGCTGGAACAGGGCGACGTCAACACCACCCAGGACCTCAGCTTGCCGCTGTGGGGCGTGGATCACGGCGCGTTTACCCTCAACTGGCTGATGACCAATCCTTACAACAACCGTCTGCACTGGCAGGCCGACGGCAAAGGACTGGCGTTGTCCGCCTTCCATGAATTCACCACGCTGGACCCCGCGGCACCGATGACCGTTCTGTTGCACCTGGGCGAAAGCGACCCGCTGGCCGGCGCCAAGCGTTATCACCAGTGGCTGGTGGAGCAGGGGCTGTTTGAACCGTTGGCGGACAAGTTGCGGCAAACCCCGGAAGCGGAAAAGCTGCTGGGCGCCAGCCATATCTACCTGTGGGGCAATGATCTGCTGGCTCCGGGGGATGTGCGCGACTGGCCGCAACTGCTCAAGCTGCTACGCAGCGGCAAAGGCTTGGCGGCTGAATTGAATGGCTTGCTGGACAAAGAGGCTGCGCAGGTTCGGCAGGTCAAGCAACCGTATGAGCAGGCTGTCCTGCTGCGCGGCCTGAACGCGGCGATCAACACAAAGGCCCGGCAAAGCTGGCAGCCCTCCACCGAGCCGAATATGACCCAACTCGCTGATGGCTATGGTGCGTTGCGTCGCGAGTTGGCCGTGGCTTTTGCGGGTGCCTTGAGCGCCACGCCTGAGACTTGGGGCAACACCTTGTCCGTCACCAACGCGCTGAAAGGCGCCGGTCTCAAGCGCCTGCTGGTGACCCAGGGCGAAGGCTGGGAAGGCGGGCTGTGGCATCCTGAGGCGGTGAAGACCGGGGTCGACGCCGGTTACCTGATGGCGCCCTACGACTCTTATGAAACGGCACTGTCGGCCACTGAAAATCCCGACTGGACCACCGCGCACCTGGGCAGCAAGGCCTATGGCGAGTGCGCGATCGTGTTGAAGGGCGGCCAGCTCAAGACAGGCTTCCAGAAGTCCGGCCACTACACCGACCCGCGCTGCGTGCGGCCGTTGCTGGAGGCGCGGATCAAGGCGGTGCAGGCCAAGTCCGGGTTCAACGCCTGGTTCCTCGACGCCTATGCCACCAGTATGTTGTTCGACAGCTATCGCACGGGTGCGAGCATGACCCAGGCACAAAATGCCGAAGGCAATATCGATGCGGCCCGCTGGATCAATACGGCGCTGAAGTTGCCGGCAGGTTCCGAGGACGGCAACGCGATCACCGCCCGAGGCATCCTGTTTGCCCACGGCATGCAAACGCCGGTGCTGGGCTGGGGTGATCGTGAGATGACCAAGGACAAGCAGTCGCCGTATTACGTCGGGGCTTGGTACCCGCCGGAACAGCCGGCGGTGTTCTTCAAGTCGGTGCCGTTGAAAGAGCCGTTTCGCACGGTCTACTTTGACCCGACGATGCGCCTGCCGCTGTATCAGGCGGTGTTCCATGGCTCGGTGATCACCACCCACCATTGGCTGTTCGACAGCCTGAAACTGAGCAACGTGCGGGCCGAAAGCGAGCTGACGCAACTGCTCTACAACGTGCCGCCGCTGTATCACCTGAGTGCGGCGACGGTGAAGCAGCGCTTGCCGGTGATTCAGCGCCAGGACGCGTTCTTCCGGCCGCTGCATGAGCGGTTGGCGACTCAGGCGATGACCGATTTTCGCTGGCTGACGGAAGATAAACAGGTGCAGCAGACCACGTTTGCCGATGGAACGCGGTTGGTGGCGAATTTTGCTGAGGGGCGTATTACGGCTTTTGTGCCTGGCGCCCAGGCTGTGGTGTATCAGGTGGATGAGTGGCGGCTGTGAGTCCTTCGCGAGCAAGCCCGCTCCCACAGGGGAATGCATTCCAAAATGTGGGAGCGGGCTTGCTCGCGAAGGCGTAAGCCCAAACAACAAAGACCTACAGCTTGCGCCACACACTTGCCAGCCACGGCTGTTGTTCCCGAGGCAATCCCGCTGGCCGGTAGTAATGCTCCAACTCCATAAACCCCGCAGCCGTCAGCAATTCCTGCCAGGCCTGCAAGTCGTGATACGAGCCATACCGCGGCCCATTCCAGCCCTCCTGGTTTTCACCCCGAGGGTTTGAGCTGAACAACACTCCACCGACCTTCAACGCCCCATGCAACTGCCCAAGAATGCGCGGCAATTCCTGCTTGGGAATATGAAACAGCACCGCATTGGCGAAGATCCCGTCGAAACGGCCGGCCGGCAAATCCAGCTTCAGGAAGTCCTGTTGCAGCACTTCACAGCCGCTGTCTTCCCGGGCCATCTGTGCAAAGCGCTCCGAACCATCGAGCCCCACCGCGATGTGGCCCATGCGGGTAAACGTCTGCAAATCCCGCCCCGGCCCGCAGCCGAAATCCAGCACGGTAAACGGTGCGTCGCCCTGGATATGCCGCAGCAACGCATCAATGTTCTGGCTCACATCGTGATCGCGGGTGCCTTCACGAAAATCCTCGGCCACTTTGTTGTAGTGGCCAAGGGTGGTGGAGGTGATCTGGTCGAGGTCGTCGGGGGCAAGTTTCATGGCAGGTTATACCGGGCGCTGAGATGGCCCGACTATACCTCACCTCTTGTTCAGAACCCTGGCCAACCGATCGCCGCCCAACTGAATCACGGCTACCAGGATCACCAGCAGCACAATCACGGTGAGCATGATCTGCGTGTCAAAACGCTGATAGCCATAGCGATAGGCAATATCCCCCAGCCCACCGGCGCCAATTGCCCCGGCCATGGCCGAGGAGTTGATCATCGTCACCAGGGTAATCGTGAACCCGCCGACAATCCCCGGCAGCGCCTCCGGCAGCAGCACATGCCAGACGATATGCCAGCGCCGGCAACCCATGGCCTGCGCCGCCTCGATCAAGCCGTGGTCGACTTCGCGCAAGCTGACTTCGGCGATCCGCGCGAAGAACGGCGTGGCCGCGATGGTCAACGGCACCACCGCCGCCCACACGCCATAGGTGGTGCCGACGATCAACCGGGTGAACGGAATCAGCGCCACCATCAAAATCAAAAACGGGATCGAGCGGAACAGGTTAACGAACGCCCCCAGCACCCGATTCAAGGCAGGCGCCTGATAGATGCCGCCCTTGTCGCTGGTCACCAGGAACACCGCCAGCGGAATCCCCACCAGCAATGCAATCAACGACGACACTCCGACCATCAACAGTGTGTCGATGGCGCCCTGCAATAAACGATCAAACCACATAGCCCAGCACCTCCACCTGTTGTGCCCAGCGCCCGGCGCGGCTGCGCAGTTCTTCGGCGGTCAGGGACGAGCCGCTCACCGCCAGCAGCAATTGCCCCAAGGCGTGGCCCTGGATGCGTTCCACACCGCCTTGCAGCAAGCGCACGCGCCCGCCGAGGGCGCTGAACAACGCAGCAAGATCGGGTTCGTCTTCGGCACTGCCAGTCAGTTGCAAGCGCAGCACCACGGCGGCGTCCTTTGAGGTCGGATTGGCCTGCAGGCGGCTTTGCAACTCTTCAGGCAGGCCATGTTGCAGCGGCGCCAGCAGGGTTTTACTGACCTCATGCTGCGGGTTGCCGAACACTTCCCACACCGGACCTTGCTCGACCACATGGCCGTGTTCCAGCACCACCACGCGGTCGCAGATTTCGCGAATCACGGCCATTTCGTGGGTGATCAGCACGATGGTCAAGCCCAGGCGTTTGTTGATCTCCTGCAGCAGGCCGAGGATGGATTGCGTGGTCTCAGGGTCGAGCGCTGAAGTGGCTTCGTCGCACAACAGAATCTGTGGGTCATGCACCAGTGAGCGGGCGATGCCCACCCGCTGTTTCTGCCCGCCGGACAGCTGCGCCGGGTAAGCCTTGTGCTTATCCTGCAAGCCGACCAATTCCAGCAGTTCACGCACCTTCTTCTCGCGCTGCTCCTTGGGCACGCCTGCGACTTTCAACGGCAGTTCGACGTTCTGCCACACGGTCTTGGCCGACATCAGGTTGAAGTGCTGGAAGATCATGCCGATGCGTCGGCGCAGGGCGACCAGGCGGTCTTCGTCGAAGTCGCCGATGTCCACCTGGTCAATCAATACCCGGCCGCTGCTCGGTTGCTCCAGGCGGTTGATGGTGCGGATCAGCGACGACTTGCCGGCGCCGCTGCGGCCGATGATGCCGAAGACTTCGCCGCGCTGGATCGCCAGGTCGATGCCTTGCAGGGCGGGCACGGATTGGCCGTCATAGGTCTTGCCCAGGTTGATAAAGCGCACGTGCGCGCGGTTCAGGTCCGGGTGCAGTTCTGTCTGCTCGGCGTCCCTGGGCGGCAGGCCCAGGTCGCGCAGTTGAGAGTGGGCGGCGGTCATTTTTTATCTTCCCAGCCCACTTGGTAGAGCTTGCCAAGGGATTTATCCAACGCGGCGCGCACCACCGGCGAGTGCTGGTAGATGTCGACGAACTTGATCACCCGCGGGTCGGTTTTGCTCTTGGGCTGGACCACGAACTGGATCACGTATTCCGGATGGTCGAGGCCGTCGAACAGCAGCGCCGACTCGGCATCGAAGGTCTTGGACAGGCGGATATACGCCGGGTAGCCCTGCACCAGGTCGGCGTCGTCATAAGCGCGCACCAGTTGCACCGCCTCCACTTGCAGGATCTTGATCTTCTTCGGGTTGGTGACGATGTCTTCTTCAGTGGCCTTGTAGCCCACGCCCGGCTTGAGCGTGATCAAGCCGGCCTTGGCCAGCAGTTGCAGGCCGCGACCACTGTTGATCGGGTCGTTGGCAATCGCCACGCTGGCGCCCTGGGGCAGGTCGTTGATGCTTTTGTACTTCTTCGAATACAGCCCGACGTTATTGATGATGCCCGGCGCGTACGGCACCAGGTCAAAGCCTGCAGCGGCCTTGGCGTTTTCCAAAAACGGGATGTGCTGGAAGTAGTTCACGTCGATATCGCCGGCTGCCAGGCTGACGTTGGGTGCGATCCAGTCGGTGAATTCCACCAGTTCGACTTTCAAACCCTGTTTGCCGGCCTCTTCGACGGCGGCTTCCAGGGGAATGGCGAAGGCGGCGGTGGTGCCGACTTTCAACGGTGCGTCAGCGGCGAATACCGCCGAGCTGAACAATCCGAGGGCGAGAGCCAGTGCTTTGACTGGGTGGCTGAGCAATGTTTTTTTCATAGTGGATTTCCAGTCATAAGGTGTGAGTGCAAACAACTCGGTCAACTGTGGGAGCGGGCTTGCTCGCGAAAGCGGTGTGTCAGTGAATGCATCCGGCGACTGATACAGCGCTTTCGCGAGCAAGCCCGCTCCCACATTTTGGTTCAGTGGCGGTAGGTGGAGCCGGTGTGTTGTTCAGGCAGGTGCGCCGAGTGGTGGAAGACTTTCTCCCGCAACGTCCCGGTCTCATACGCGGTCTTGTACGAGCCCCGGCGCTGCAGCTCCGGCACCACCAGTTCGATGAAGTCGACGTAGCTTTCCGGGGTGACGATGCGCGTCAGGTTGAAGCCATCCAGGCCGGTTTCGCTGATCCATGACTCAAGTTCATCCGCCACCTGTGCCGGCGAACCCACCAGGGTGATGTAGCGCCCGCCCAGGGCGTGCTGCTCAAGCAACTTGCGCCGGGTCCAGTCATTGTTCTGCAGGTTCTTGGTCGCGGACTGGATGGCGTTGCTCTTCACGTACTGGATCGGTTCGTCGATTTCGTACTGTGAAAAATCAATCGCCGTGGATGCCGAGAAATGCGCCACGCCGGCTTCCGCACTGGCGTAGCTCAGGTACTCGGCGTGCTTGGCCCACGCAGCTTCTTCGGTGGCGCCGACAATCACGTTCAGGCCCATGAACACCTTGATATCGTCCGGGTTGCGCCCGGCTTCCACGGCGCTGGCGCGCACCTTGTCCACCTGGATCTTGGTCGAGGCCTTGTTCTGCCCGCTGATGAACACGCACTCGGCGTGACGCCCGGCAAACAGCAGTCCACGGTCGGAGCTGCCCGCCTGGAACAGCACTGGCGTGCGTTGCGGCGACGGCTCGCACAGGTGATAACCCTCCACCTGATAGAACTCGCCCTTGTGCTCGACCTTGTGCACTTTTTCCGGCTGGGCATACACCCGCGCCTGCGGATCGTTGATCACCGCGTCGTTTTCCCAGCTGCCTTCCCAGAGTTTGTAGAGCACCTCCAGGTATTCGTCGGCCTGGTCGTAGCGCCGGTCGTGCTCGACCTGCTCGGTCAGGCCCATGGCCTTGGCGGCGCTGTCGAGGTAGCCGGTGACGATGTTCCAGCCCACCCGGCCACGGCTCAGGTGGTCGAGGGTCGACATGCGCCGGGCGAACAGATACGGCGGTTCGTAGGTGAGGTTGGCGGTCAGGCCGAAGCCAAGGTTTTTGGTCACCGCCGCCATGGCCGAGACCAGCAGCAACGGGTCGTTGAGCGGCAGCTGGATCGCTTCCTTGAGCGGCACGTCCACCGAGTTCTGGTAGACGTCATACACGCCGACGATGTCGGCGATGAACAGCCCGTCGAACAGTCCGCGTTCCAGCAATTGCGCCAGTTCGGTCCAGTACTCGATGGTTTTGTACTGGGTCGAGTTGTCCCGTGGATGGGTCCACAGGCCGTGGTTGATGTGCCCGATGCAGTTCATGTTGAAGGCATTGAGCAGGATCTTTTTCTTCGCCATCAGATAGTCCCCCGCAGTGGCGGGTTTTCATCGTTGAGGTAGTAATTGCCCACAGCAAAGTACTTCCAGCGCACCGGGTCGTGCAGGGTGTGTACCCGGGCGTTGCGCCAGTGGCGGTCCAGGCCGTGTTCGGCGAGGGTCGCCTGGCTTCCGGCAAGTTCGAACAGGGTACTGCCGGCCGCCAGGGAAATCTCGGTGCTGAGGGCGCGCACTTCGGCGACCGCGATGGATGCGGCCGCGACGGTGTCGGCATTGCTGTCGGCCTGGGCGCGGTCGAGGAATTCGCCTGAGCGTTCCAGCAGGGCTTCGGTGGCGTGCAGGCGGATGCTCAAGTGGCCGAAGCTTTTCAGGGTCAGCGGATCTTCGGTGGCCTTGTCGCTGGTGGCGTCGATCCACGGCCGGGTCTTGGTGCGCACGAAGTGCAGCGCATCCTCATAGGCAGCGCGGGCGATACCGGTGTCGATGGCGGCGTGAAGGATCTGCGCCAGCGGGCCGACAGTGGTCGGGCGTTCGAAGGCACTCTGGAACGGGATCACGTCCTGGGCCGCGACCCACACGTTATCGAACACCACCGAACCGCTGCCGGTGGTGCGCTGGCCGAAGCCGCTCCAGTCGTCGATCACGCTCAGGCCCTCGCTGTCACGGGTGACAAAGGCCAGTTGCTGCACACCGTTTTCGTCCACCACGGAAGTGGGAATACGTTGGGCGTAGATCGCGCCGGTCGAGTAGAACTTGCGGCCGGTGATACGGAAACCGTCACCGTCGCGGGTGATCTTGGTGATGCGGTCGTGGGCGGTCTTGGTGCCCAGTTCTGCCAGCGCATTGCCGAAGCGCTGGCCGGCGAGCACTTCGGCGTACAGGCGTTTTTGCTGCGCCGGGCTGCCGTTCACCCGCAGCACTTCGAGGGCATAAAAATGGTTTTGCGGGATCTGCCCCAGGGACGCATCCGCCTGGGCAATCAGTGCCGTGACCTTGGCCAGGGTGACGTTGGAAACGCCGGCACCGCCGAACTCCTTGGGTACGCTGATGCCCCACAGGCCGGAGCGGGAAAACACGTCCAGCTCAGGCAAGGGCAGGCGGCGTTCACGGTCACGCAAGGCGCTGTCGCGGCGGAAGTCTTCGGCCAGGTCGCTGGCGACAATGAGGGCTTGTTCATCGCTGGTAATAACCGCGACGTGATGAGAAAGGGTCATGCGTATTCTCCAGAGGTCTGGTCGGTTAAATCCAGGAATGTCGGGCAGGCAAAGTGCCGTTGAGGTGGTAAGCGCCCACCGCGTGGTACTTCCAGCGCACCGGGTCGTGCAGGGTGTGCACCCGGGCGTTGCGCCAGTGGCGGTCGAGGTTGAATTCGGCGAGGGTCGCGCGGCTGCCGGCCAGCTCGAACAGCTTTTCGCTGGCGAGCAGGGAAATCTCGGTGGTCAGCACCTTGGCTTCGGCCACGGCAATCGACGCGCGTGCGGCGGACTGCGCGGTGATCGGTGCGGCGCTGACTTGGTCCAGTACCTGGCCGGCCTTGCGCAGCAGGGCTTCAGCGGCGTGCAGTTCGATCTTCAGCTTGCCGATATCGGCGATCACATACAGGTCATCGCTGGCCCGTTCGACCTTGGCGTCGATCCATGGCCGCGAGCGTTCGCGTACAAAGCTGATGGTGTCGTCGATCGCGCCACGGGCGATGCCGGCATCGATGGCCGCCTGGATCAATTGCGAGACTGCTCCCTGGATGCCCGGTGTTTCGCCGAGTCGCCAGGTTTCCACCACCAGTTCGGCGTCCACCGCCACTTGATCCAGCAGCACTGTGCCGCTGGCGGTGGTGCGTTGGCCAAAGCCGGACCAGTCATCGACGATGCGCAGGCCTTCGGTGCCACGGCGCACGAACGCCATGACGACTTTGCCGTCATCGTTCAAGGCCTTGACCGCCACCCAATGGGCGAACAGCGCGCCAGTGGAGTAGAACTTCTGGCCACTGACGACGTAGCCGTCACCTTCGGCGGTGATGCGTGACTTGAGGTCCAGGGTGTTTTTGGTACCGCGTTCCGGGCCGCCGTTGCCGATGCGCCAGCCGTCCAGCACGCTCTGGAACAGCTGCTTTTTCTGGCGCTCGCTGGCCGCACCTTGCAGCACGTGCAGGATGCCGAAATGGTTCTGCGGGATTTGCCCCAGCGCC
The DNA here is from genome assembly GCF_000278565.1 of Pseudomonas sp. Ag1. Lineage (NCBI taxonomy): Bacteria > Pseudomonadati > Pseudomonadota > Gammaproteobacteria > Pseudomonadales > Pseudomonadaceae > Pseudomonas > Pseudomonas sp. Ag1. Next base: position 145,997 of record NZ_AKVH01000101.1, on the reverse strand, counting down.
GGGTCGGCCGCGCTGATGATCGCGAACACCTCGGCCAGGGTCACGAAGGACACCTGCGGGCCGCCGTACTCACGGGGAATGGAAATACTGCCCAGGCCGCTGCGGGTGAAGTGTTCGATTTCAGCCCAGGGCAGTTTGCGTTGCTGATCGCGCCTGGCCGCTTGCAGGCGCGCGGCCTGTGCCAGCTCGTGGGCGGCGCTCAGGGCCTCGGCGTCGTTGCGCAGCACTTTGGCGGGCAACAACAGCGGGGCAACGTCCAGATCACTCTGGGGGGGTGTTTGTGCCAAGTTAGACATCAGCGCCGCTCCTTGGCTGCACGCAATGCCCTGGCGTTACGCACCGGGGTAATTTTGACCATACCTACCTCACATCCGTTGAAAAGATAAAAAAATCAGGAATGTCCGGTGGTCCGGTGCATATACCCTAAGCGTGTTAAATTTTTTAATAAACTAACTTTTAGGAATATGCATAGAAGGTCTGTCACCCCGGTTCACAAGGCGAGCCGGGGCGACGGGGTTGGTAGGCCAGCGGGGCCCTGGCGGGGCTGGTCGGGGCCTGGGGAGCGAGCGCGGCGATGCGCAGGATGCGGGCTGGCGCCCAGCTTGAATTGTTGCCGACCCGGTCGAGAATGCAGTAGGTCACTTCGAGGCGATGGTCGTCCCCAGCCTCGACAATGATGGCCGACGGCACCCACACCTGCACCGCCTTGCCCACATCGCCAGCCTGGATGCTCGGCAGGTCCAGGCGCACGTCACCCCAGCGCAGGGTGATCTCGTCATCGGTCGCCATGTTCAGGTACGGCTCGATGGTCAGGGGCACGCCACGGCGGATCTGGCTGCTGTTGACGCCATGGCGACGGATGGTCTCGGGCAGGCTGACGGCGGCCAGGTTCTGGTTTTCATCAAGGCTCAGTGCCGAGGGCATGCCGCCGGGGTAGTCGGTCTTGACCTGCACCCGGGTGATGGCCGAGCGCGCCGGGCCGTGGCCGACCTGCATGACCCGGTAATGAATCCGTGCCGGGCCATTTTGCACAAAGCTCTCCGGCACTCGCAGGCTGGTGGGCATGCCGATCTTGCCGGCGGTGATGCGCCGGGAGGCGGCAAAGCAGTTGTTCCAGAACAACTCGATCAGGTCGCCCTCGTCCATGCCGCAGTAAGGCGCGATATCGACCTGCAGGTTTGTCGCAGCGAGGGCATTGATGCCTTCTCGATGGGCCTGGGGCAAGGTCGGGGCAGTGAGCAGCGCCTGGGTGGAAATACGCTTCATAAATAATCTCCTTGGTGCAGCCAGCAGCAATCGTTCCGGACATCAGGCGCGGGCAGGCGACGTAGTCCGAAAGAAACGATTTAATAAAAAACCAGAATGGATCCAATCCTCTGGGCGTTAGATAAGAGGCTTGGTTAGTTGGCGTCAAGAGGCTGGGCGGGGCAAACAGGGGGTTATGGAATATTCAGAAGGGTCTTACTGGGAGGGCGCTGCAAGTGCGTGCTTCAGGGTGACTTTTACCCAATGAATAAAGGGTGTTTCCCCAAAAACACTAAAGAGGCGAGTTGCCTTTCGGCAACTCTATAAAGCGAAGCTTCTTACAATGAATCGGCGCAAGTTAGTTGTTGATGAACTTGCTGAGAAACTGCCGGGTACGTTCTTCTTTCGGGTTGGCAAACAGCGCCTTGGCTTCGCCTTGTTCAACAATGACGCCCTTGTCGAAGAAGATCACCCGGTTGGCCACATCCCGGGCGAAACTCATTTCGTGGGTCACGATGACCATGGTGCGGTTTTCTTCCGCGAGGCTGCGAATGGTCGCCAGTACTTCGCCTACCAGCTCCGGGTCCAGGGCCGAAGTCGGCTCATCGAACAGGATCACCTCCGGCTCCATCGCCAGGGCCCGGGCAATGGCCACCCGTTGCTGCTGCCCACCGGAGAGGCGGCGTGGGTAGGCGTCTTCCTTGCCTGCCAGGCCGACCCGGGCCAATAGCTTGCGGCCCAGGGCATCTGCGGCGGGCCGGGGCATCTTCTTGACCACGATCGGGCCTTCGATGACGTTCTCCAGGGCCGTGCGGTGCGGGAACAGGTTGAAGTTCTGGAACACAAAACCCACGTGCTGGCGCAGGCGCCGCACCAGGCTTTGCTGTTGGTTGAGCGGGCGGCTGCTGTCGATCTCGATGTCACCGACCTTGATTCGGCCACTGGTGGGTTCTTCGAGGAAATTCAGGCAGCGCAGCAAGGTGGTCTTGCCGGAACCGCTGGGGCCGATGATGGCGACGACTTCGCCTTCCTTGACCTCAAGGTCGATCCCGTTAAGCACCACCTGACCCTTGAATTGTTTGGTCAGTTTTTCAACCACGATCATGCTTCAAGACTCCAGGTCATGCCGGTTGACTCGTGCTTCCAGGCGGTTTTGCACGTGCGCCAGGACGCTGGCAAGAATCCAGTAGATCAAGGCGGCGGACAGATACATGGTGAAAATTTCGAAGGTACGGGCCGAGACCAATTGCGCCTGGCGGAACAGCTCCGGCACCTGGATGGTGGCGGCCAGGGCGGTGTCCTTGACCAGGGAAATAAAGCTGTTGCCCAGCGGCGGCAAGGCCGTGCGCATGGCCTGCGGCAGGATGGCCCGGCGCAGGGTCTGCGCACGGGTCATGCCGATACTGGCCGCAGCTTCCCACTGGCCGCGCTCGATGGAACCGATGGCGGCACGCAGGATTTCACAGGCGTAAGCAGCCATGTTCAGCGAAAAGCCGATCATGGCCGCCGGGATCGGATCCAGCTCGATGCCCACTTGCGGCAAGCCGTAGTAGATCAGGAACAGCTGTACCAGCAAGGGCGTGCCGCGAAAGAACGACACGTAGACGCGGGCGGTCCAGCTCAACAGCTTGAAGCGCGACAGGCGCATCAAGGCCAGGCCGAAGCCCAGCAGCAAGCCGAAAAACATCCCGCCGAGGCTAAGGATGACCGTGAAGTACGCGCCCTTGAGCAGAAAGGGCGCGGAGTCCAGCGCGAGTTGGAAACCTGCTTCCATTATTGAGTAACGTCAGCGTTGAAGTACTTCTCGGACAGCTTCTTCAAGGTACCGTCGGCGCGCAGTTCGTCCAGAGCCTTGTTCACCGCGGCCAGCAGTTCAGGCTCGCCTTTGCGCAGGGCAATACCGGCTTCCTGACGGGAGAACGCAGCACCTGCAGCGGCGGTGTCCTTGGCTTTCTTGGCGTATTCCAGCGCGGCGAGGCGGTCGATCAGGATGGCGTCGACACGGCCGATGCGCAGGTCCTGGAACTTGGTTGGGTCATCGTTGTAGGTTTTGACGATGGCTTTCGGTTGGTTTTCCTTGAGCCATTGTTCGTAGTTGGTGCCCAGGCCCACACCGATTTTCTTGCCGGCCAGGTCGTCGGCGGTCTTGATGGTGTCGACGTTCTTCGCCAGGGTCAGCGCCTGGATCCCGGAGACGGTGTAAGGCTTGGAGAAGTCATACTTTTCCTTGCGCGCATCGGAGATGGTCACCTGGTTGACGACCGCGTCCAGGCGCTTGGATTCCAGGGCGGCGAGGATGCCATCCCACGGCGTGGCTTGCAGCTTGACCTTGACGCCCAGCTTCTTGGCCAGCGCTTCGGACAACTCGACCTCGAAACCGCTGAGCTTGCCGCTTTCATCGACGAAGCTGAACGGCGGGTAGGTGCCTTCCAGGCCAATCTTGATTTCGCCGGCTTTCTTGATGTTGTCCAACTGCTCGCCGGCAACTGCCTGACCGAGCCACCCGGCGCCAAGCGCCAGCCCCAATGTGCCAACCAGTAACGTGCGACGGAATACGGAAATAGTCATGAAGAGCCCCTGTGTTTTTTATGTTGAGCGATGCAGGTGACGCGGTAGTCGTATCCTGCCTTAAAAGCGCGGTGTGTGGGAGCCGGGCTTGCCCGCGATTGCATCAACTCGGTGTTTTGGATCTGCCCAGTCATGCGTATCGCCATCAAGCTCGCCTACGGCGCGACTATAAAGCCGGGTTTTAAGACTTGAAAATAATATAAAATCAGATTGATATTTCTTTATTGAATATCAAAAGCTCGAATCATAAGCAAACAACGCCGGTGCGCCACCCGTGTGCAGGAAGATGATCGGCCCCTCTTCAAAGCGCTGGCGTCCAATGCCATCCAGCAACCCGGCCATGGCCTTGCCCGTGTAGACCGGGTCCAGCAGCAGGCCTTCCTGGCTCGCTACCAGCTTGATCGCCGCCAGCGTGCCGGCACTCGGCTCGCCATAACGGGGGGCGAAGTACTCGTCCCACAGGATCACCTTGAACGCGTCCGGCAGCGGCACGCCGAGCAGTTCGGCGGTACGTTCGGCCAGGCCCTGCACCTTGGGGCGCTGGGCTTCGTCGGTACGGGACACCGTGATGCCAATCACTTGCAGCTCGGGCAGCACTTCGGCCAGCGCCAGGGCCAGGCCGCTGTGGGTGCCGGCGCTGCCGGAGGCCAGGACCACGGTGGAGAACGGGATGCCGCTGTCTTCAATCTGCCCGGCCAGTTCCAGCCCGGCGCGCACGTAACCCAGTGCGCCGAGGGCATTCGAGCCGCCGATGGGCACCAGGTACGGCTTCTTGCCGTTGCTGCGCAGGCGGTCGGCGAGGGCGTTGAGCTGGTCGTCGACGTTGTCCAGGTTCTCCACCAACTCGACCTTGGCGTCGAACAGCTCCAGCAACAGGCGGTTGCCGTTGGCCAGGTAGTTGGGGTCTTCGGTGCCCGTCGGATTTTCCAGCAGGGCAACGCAGCCCAGGCCCAGCTTGGCGGCCAGCGCAGCGGTCTGGCGTACATGGTTGGACTGGATCGCGCCGGCGGTCACCAGGGTGTCGGCACCCTGGGCCAGCGCATCGGCGGCAAGGTATTCGAGTTTGCGCAGCTTGTTGCCGCCCATCGCCAGCGGCGTGGTGTCGTCGCGTTTGACGTAGACGTCACGCCCCAGCCAGGCCGACAGCCGCTCGAGTTTTTCCAGGGCGGTGGCGCCGCCCAGCAGTTCCAGACGGTTAAAGCGGTCGAGCTGTTGTTTGATCATGGCTACGCACGGGTGGTCAGAGATGCTGGGACTATAGGCAGGCACTTTTGTGTCGGCAACCGCCAATCGCTTATGTCGGCGGGTTATTAGCATTGCACTATTGGTTCTTAAGGACGCTCAGGTTCCTTGCCGTAAAGTGATGGGCATTTCGTCAGGAGTGAAGACCGTGAGTGAGCGTTCCAGTCATTGGCAATTACAGACCATCGTCAGCCAGCTGCGCAGCGCCCGGGACCAGTGGCGCACCCGCAACGGCCGGGTCAGCGGCGAGCAGGGCGGGCGCGAGCTGCCTTCACGGGAAGCCGTGGCGCAGATTCTCGAGGCGTTGTGTGGTGCGCTGTTCCCCATGCGTCTGGGGCCGGTGGACCTGCGTGAAGAAAGTGAAGACTTCTACGTCGGCCACACCCTGGATGTGGCGCTGAATGCATTGCTCGCCCAGGCGCGCCTGGAGCTGCGATATGCCGCGCGGCAAGGTGGCGAGGATGACAGTGAAGTCGACGCCCATGCCATCCACCTGATCCAGGATTTCGCCCTGGCGTTGCCAGGCTTGCGCAGCCTGTTGGACACCGACGTGCTCGCCGCCTACCACGGCGACCCGGCGGCGCGCAGCGTGGATGAAGTGCTGTTGTGCTACCCGGGGATTTTGGCGGTCATTCACCATCGCCTGGCGCACCACTTGTATCGGGCAGGCTTGCCTTTGCTGGCGCGCATCAGCGCGGAAATCGCGCATTCGGCGACCGGGATTGATATTCACCCGGGCGCGCAGATCGGCCCGAGCTTCTTTATCGACCACGGGACGGGTGTGGTGATTGGCGAGACGGCGATCATCGGCGAGCGGGTACGGATCTACCAGGCCGTGACATTGGGCGCCAAGCGTTTCCCGGCGGATGAGGATGGGCAATTGCAGAAAGGCCATCCGCGGCATCCGATTGTCGAGGATGATGTGGTGATCTATGCCGGGGCGACGATCCTGGGGCGGATTACGATTGGCAAGGGCTCGACCATTGGCGGCAATGTGTGGCTGACGCGCAGTGTGCCGGCGGGGGCGAACCTGACCCAGGCGAATCTGCAGCATGATGATGGGACGCAGAAATAGAACAGCGCCCTCTCTAACGATCACACAGATCCAATGTGGGAGCGGGCTTGCTCGCGAATGCGGTGTATCAGTCGCCAGAAGTGTTGGCTGCCACGCCGCATTCGCGAGCAAGCCCGCTCCCACATTTTGTCTGCATTCCAAATTTGAACCGCACTACCCAAATTCGAGCCGTATTTCACTCAGCAATCGCTGAACGTTTCGTCATCCCCATACGTCATACCTTTCCTTGAGCTAGTGTAGGAAACACCTACCACTCGGCCCTGCGATTAGTCCTCAAACCCCTATCCATGTTTAACTTGACTGTTCGTTCAAGTTAAATCGGTGGTTCGCTGCCCGCTCACAACAGGAGGCTTACCTTTGCTGAGTCCGTTTTTCACAGCCACATCCCACATCCTTGAGGTGCGCCCTACATGAGTGCATCGTCCACACCTTCCAGCGGTCTGGTCCGCATGAATCCGCCGGTGTTTTACTTCGCCGCGAGCTTCATCCTGCTGTTCGGCCTGACCGTCATCGCGATTCCCGAACAAGCCGGCGCCTGGCTGCTGGCCGCACAAAACTGGGCGGCCAACACGATCGGCTGGTACTACATGCTGGCGATGACCCTGTATCTGGTCTTCGTGGTGGTCACCGCGTTATCGGGCTACGGCAAGATCAAACTCGGTGCCGACCACGACGAGCCCGAATTCAGTTACCTGTCCTGGGCCGGCATGCTGTTCGCCGCCGGGATCAGCATCACGCTGTTTTTCTTCTGCGTGTCCGAACCCCTGACTCACCTGGTGCAACCGCCCCAGGGCGAGGCCCTGAACGGTGACGCGGCGCGCCAGGCCATGCAGATCCTGTTTCTGCACTGGGGCCTGCATGGCTGGGGCGTGTTCGCCTTCGTCGGCATGGCCCTGGCGTACTTCGCCTACCGGCATAACCTGCCGCTGGCGTTGCGCTCGGCGCTGTATCCGCTGATCGGCAAGCGCATCAACGGCCCCATCGGTTATGCGGTGGACGGCTTCGGCATCATCGCCACGGTGTTCGGCCTCGGCGCCGACATGGGCTTTGGCGTATTGCACCTCAACTCCGGGCTCGATTACCTGTTCGGCGTGGCCCACACCCAGTGGATCCAGGTCGGCCTCATCACCTTGATGATGGGCGCGGCGATCCTGGTGGCGGTCTCCGGCGTCGACAAGGGCGTGCGGGTGATGTCCGACATCAACATGCTGCTGGCCTGTGCGCTGCTGCTGTTCGTGTTGTTCGCCGGCCCTACCCAACACTTGCTCAACACCCTGATCCAGAACATCGGCGACTACCTCGGCGCCTTGCCGACCAAGAGTTTCGACCTCTACGCCTACGACAAACCGAGCGACTGGCTGGGCGGCTGGACCGTGTTCTATTGGGCCTGGTGGATCGCATGGTCGCCGTTCGTAGGCCTGTTTATCGCGCGCATTTCCCGCGGTCGTACCATCCGTGAATTCGTGTTCGGCGTGCTGTTGATCCCGCTGGGCTTCACCCTGGCGTGGATGTCGATCTTCGGCAATAGCGCCATCGACCAGGTGCTCAACCACGGCCTTACGGCGCTGGGACAGTCGGCCATTGATGACCCGTCGATGAGCCTCTACCTGCTGCTGGAAACCTACCCGTGGAGCAAGACGGTGATCGCGGTCACGGTGTTTATCAGCTTCGTGTTCTTCGTCACCTCGGCCGACTCCGGCACGGTGGTGCTCTCGACCTTGTCGGCCAAAGGCGGCAACGCCGATGAAGACGGGCCGAAGTGGCTGCGGGTGTTCTGGGGCGCGATGACCGCGTTGGTGACCAGCGCGCTGCTGTTTGCCGGCAGCATCGACTCGCTCAAGTCGGCCGTGGTCCTGACCTCGTTACCGTTCTCGATGATCCTGCTGCTGATGATGTGGGGGCTGCACAAGGCGTTCTACCTTGAGTCGCAGAAGCAGATTGCGCAGATGCATTCCCTCGCGCCGGTATCGGGGTCACGCAAGGGCACGGGCGGTTGGCGCCAGCGCCTGAGCCAGGCGGTGCATTTCCCGTCACGGGATGAGGTGTACCGTTTCCTCGAGACCACGGTGCGTCCGGCCATCGAAGAAGTGACGGCGGTGTTTGTCGAAAAAGGCCTCAACGTCGTCACCCAGCCTGACCCGGCCAACGACAGCGTCAGCCTGGAGATCGGCCACGGCGAGCAGCACCCGTTTGTGTATCAGGTGCAGATGCGCGGCTATTTCACCCCGTCATTCGCACGGGGCGGCATGGGTTCCAAGCAGCTCAACAACCGCCGCTACTACCGGGCGGAAGTGCACTTGAGCGAGGGCAGTCAGGACTACGATCTGGTGGGCTACACCAAGGAGCAGATCATCAACGACATCCTCGACCAGTACGAACGGCACATGCAGTTCCTGCACCTGGTTCGTTAAGGCTCAGGCCCTGATAAACAGGGCCAGTGCCACCAACGGCGCACCGAATACCCCGCTGCCGATCACCAGCTCCGAGACCAGGGGCTGGCCGGCAGTGACCACACCTACCGCGCCGTTCACCACCGACACCACCAGCCAGATCCCGACAAAGCTGTAGGCCAGAATGTGCCGGCTGACGCCCAGCTTTTGGCCGATGAACAGCATCAGCTCGAGGAGGATCAGGCCGGCGGTGATGACGAGGGCGGTGTGCATATCTGAAGTCTCCTGATACCCGCTGATTTTCCGTGAACAGCAAACCTGTGGCGAGGGAGCTTGCTCCCGCTGGGCTGCACAGCGGCCCCAAAAAAGATGGGAGCGCTGCGCACTCCAGCGGGAGCAAGCTCCCTCGCCACAATATTAGTGCGTCGTAGAGTGAGTGCTGCGTGGCCTTCAGACCAAACCACCATTGGCCCGCAGGATTTGCCCGTTCACCCAACCACCGGCCGGGCTCACCAGGAACGCCACCACGCGGGCGATATCTTCCGGTTGGCCCAGGCGTTCCAGGGGTGCCATCTTGGCCAGGCCCTGGATCTGCTCTTCGCTTTTGCCATGCAGGAACAGTTCGGTCGCCACCGGCCCCGGGGCAACGGCGTTGACGGTGATGCGCCGGCCGCGCATTTCCTTGGCGAACACCTGGGTCAGGGATTCCACCGCTGCCTTGCTGGCGATGTACACCGCATAACCGGGGAAGTTGAGGCCGACGGTGCTGCTGGAGAAATTGACGATGCGCCCGCCGTCGTTCAGGCGGGTGGCGGCTTCACGCAGGGCGTTGAAGGTGCCGCGGGTATGGATGTCGAAGTTCTGGTTGTAGAGCTCATCGCTGTGTTGGGCCAGCGGCAGCACCTTGAGGATCCCGGCGTTGTTGATCAGCACATCAACCTTGCCCAGCTGGGCTTCGGTCTCGTCGAACAGGCGCTTGACGTCGGCGGCGCTGGCCACGTCGCCCTGGATCGCTATGGCTTGGTGGCCGGCCTGGCGCAACTCCACTACCAGCCTTGACGCTTCGGTGGCGCTGTTGGCGTAGTTGATGGCGACGGCATAACCGTCGGCGGCCAGTTGTCTGGCAACCACGGCGCCGATGCCGCGTGAGGCGCCGGTAACGATAGCAACTTGGGTAGTCATGATCGGGTTTCCTTGGGGCAGTGGTTGGGTGTGGAAGCAGATTCACATGTTTACCCAGGCCGATAAATGCGCCAGAGTTGCCTTGACTGTTCAAGAATCGCCAACAATGGAGACGCGCCGTGGACCAGGTCAAAGCGATGAAAGTGTTCGTGAGGATTTACGAACGCAGCAGCTTCACGCTGGCGGCCGATGACCTGAACCTGCCGCGCGCCACCCTGACCCACACCCTCAACCAGTTCGAGGCCTGGCTCGGCACGCGGTTGCTTGAGCGCAGCACCCGCCGCGTCCGCCCCACGCTGGATGGCGAGGCCTATTACCTGCGCTGTGTGCAACTGCTGGCGGAGCTGGAAGAGGCGGAACTGGCCTTCCGTTCGGTGGCCCCCAAGGGCCGCCTGCGGGTGGATTTGCACGGCACCCTGGCCAAGTACTTCGTGATCCCGGCGCTGCCGCAATTCATGGCGCGCTACCCGGAAATCGAGCTGTCCATCAGCGAGGCGGACCGCTTCGTCGACCTGATCGCCGAAGGCGTGGATTGTGTGCTGCGGGCGGGCACCCTGGGGGATTCGGCATTGATCGGTCGCCGGGTTGCGACGCTGCGCCAGGTGACCTGCGCGAGCCCGGCCTACCTGCGCAAATACGGCGAGCCGAAGCGCCTCGCCGACCTGGGCGAGCACCGTGCGGTGAACTATGTTTCACGCACCACCGCGAAGCTGTTCCCCTTCGAATTCATGGTCGACGGCCAGGTGCAGGAAGTGACGATCGAGGGGGCGCTGTCGGTGTTCGGCGCAGAGATTTATGCCGCCAGCGCAGTCGCCGGACTGGGCATTATCCAGTGCCCGCACTACCGCATCGCCGAGCTGATCAACCAGGGCGTGATGCAGGAAATCCTCATTGATACACCACCGCCGCCCATGCCGGTTTCGGTGCTCTACCCGCAAAACCGACACATGTCGCCGAGGGTGCGAGTGTTCGTCGATTGGCTCGCCGAAATCTTCGCCACTGCCCGCTAACCCGCGTCTTTACTGGGTTTCTTAAATTTAATTTCATCCGGGTAAAGGGTGTTTTGACTCCGAACTGTCACATGGCCATCGCCTAATTGTGTGAAGCGTTTGACGCTTTCATTTCAGAACAGTGACGGAGACCGGTACCAATGAAGACGTTATTAAGCCCCATGGTGGGTGCCGCCATGGCGAGCTTTATGCTGTCCGCCCACGCCGATTTTATCGATGACAGCCACGCCGACGTGACCCTGCTCAACCGCTACCTCAATCAGCAGGGGCGCGATGTGGTGAACAGCAATAACAAGGCCCACAGCATCCGCGATTGGGGCCAGGGTTTTGAGTTCAACTTCAAGTCCGGCTACACCGATGGGCCGGTGGGCTTTGGCCTGGACCTGCAGGCGTTCTACGGTTTGAAACTGGACTCCGGCGGCGACCTCAATGACAAGGATCACCAGGGCCGCTACCCCGGCAGCATGTTCCCGCTGGATAACGGCAAGTCGGCCGACCAGTTCGGCGTGCTCAGCCCGACCTTCAAGATGCGCTTCGCCCAGGATGAATTGCGCGTCGGTACGCTATACGGCAACAACCCGGTGCTGGCCAACACCGACGGCCGCCTGTACCAGCAGACCAACACCGGCGTGCAGTTGGTTTCCAAGGACTTGACCGACTTCACCTTTACCGCCGGTGACATCCTCAAGACCAAGATCCGCAACGAAACCGGCGACCAGGGCATGATCACCGCCGGCGGCACCAAAGAGAGCGATCGCTTCCTGTACGGCGGTGCGGACTACAAAGGTTTGCCGGACACCACCGTCAGCCTGTGGTACTCCAACCTTGAGGATTACTACCAGCAGTTCTTCCTCGGTGCCAAGCGCCATGACGCCTTGTCTGTCGGCGCGATCGACACCGACGTGCGCCTGTACCGCAGCCTGGGTGTGGGTGAAAACGCCGCGGGCGACAAAGACTATTCCGCTGCGGGTCTCTACGGCGATGGCACCTCCAAGGGCCGCATCAACCAGTCCACCGTCAGCCTGTTGGAAAGCTACAGCCTGGACGGCCATACCGTCGGCCTGGGCATCCAGAAAAACAGCGGCGACAGCGACTTCCCGTACCTGGATTCCGGCCTGAACAGCGGTGCCAGCAACCAGGGCCCGGGCTCGGGCGCCGACACCCCGGCACTCACCAACATGCAACTGAACAAATTCCAGCATGCCGGCGAGCGCACCTGGCTGGCGCAGTACAAATATGACTTCGGCAAACTCGGCCTTAACGGCCTGACCTTCGCCACGTCCTACGCACACGGTGATGACATCCGCACCACCCAAGGCACTACCAGTGAATGGGAACGTAACGTCACCGTGGCTTACCAGGTGCCCACCGGCACCCTCAAAGGCCTCGGCGTAACCTGGCGAAATGCCCACGCCAGCCCGGATATCACCGGTGCCACGGTGCAAGATGAAAACCGCTTCTATGTAAGCTACGTCGTTCCACTCTGGTAGGACTTTGCTGTAAAAGGGATAGGCAGACTTAAGCGATTCAGCTGCTTAAAAGGCCCGGGAATATGCTTATTCCCGGGCCTTATTTGCCCCAAGTCCAAGAGAGGATTCGATGACTTACATTGCTGCCGAAAACCGCTATGAATCTATTCCTTACCGCCGCGTAGGTCGCAGCGGACTGGTGCTGCCGGCACTGTCCCTGGGGCTGTGGCACAACTTTGGCGACAGCACCCCGATCGACACCCAGCGCGCCTTGCTGCGCACCGCGTTCGACCTGGGTATCAACCACTTCGACCTGGCCAACAACTACGGCCCTCCATACGGCAGCGCCGAGATCAACTTCGGTCGTTTGCTGCGGGAAGACTTCAAGCATTACCGCGATGAACTGATCATCTCCAGCAAGGCGGGCTGGGACATGTGGCCGGGCCCTTATGGCCAGGGCGGCGGTTCGCGCAAGTACGTGCTGGCGAGCCTCGACCAGAGCCTGCAACGCCTGGGCGTCGATTACGTGGATATCTTCTATTCCCACCGTTTTGATGCCGACACCCCGCTGGAAGAAACCGCCAGCGCACTGGCCACCGCCGTGCAACAGGGCAAGGCGTTGTACATCGGGATCTCGTCCTACTCCGGCGTGAAAACCCGGGAAATTGCGGCGCTGCTCCAGGAGTGGAAAGTCCCGCTGCTGATCCACCAGCCGGCCTACAACCTGCTCAACCGCTGGGTGGAAAAAGACCTGCTGGACGTCACCGAAGAACTCGGTGCCGGGGTGATCGCGTTCACGCCATTGGCCCAGGGCCTGCTGACCGACAAATACCTCAACGGCGTACCGGCGGATGCGCGGGTCAATCGTCCGGGGGGTGGTTCGTTGCAGGCCAAGCACTTGTCCGAGGCCAACATCGCCCACGCCCGCGCGCTGAATGAAATTGCCAAGCGCCGTGGCCAGAGCCTGGCGCAGATGGCGTTGGCGTGGACGTTGCGTGATCCACGGGTCACCAGCGCCCTGATCGGCGCGAGCCGGCCGGAGCAGATCATTGAAAACGTCGGTGCGTTGCAGAACCTGAGCTTCAGCGCGCAGGAACTGGCGGAGATTGATCGGTTTGCCCAGGAAGGCGGGATTAACTTGTGGGAGAAGCCGTCTACGGCTGAATAAGCGGTAGAGCCCGATTCCGGCATCAACCTCTACCCAATGTGGGAGCGGGCTTGCTCGCGAAAGCGGAGTGTCAGTCACTGGATATGTCGACTGATTCACCGCTTTCGCGAGCAAGCCCGCTCCCACATTTGATTTGTGGTGTGCCTGCTAGAACGGCACATCTCCAAGAATCGTCGCCCGATGCATCACCCGCCGCTGCGGCCGGTAATCATCCACCGCGTAATGCTGGGTCACGCGGTTATCCCAGAACGCCACGTCATTTTCCTGCCAACGCCAGCGAATGGTGAATTCCGGCCGTGTCGCATGGGCAAACAGCAGCTTCAACACCACGTCGCTTTCCGCCGGCTCCAGTTCGTTGATCTTGCTGGTGAACCCCTCGCTGACGAACAGCGACTTACGCCCGCTCACCGGGTGTGTACGAATCACCGGGTGAGACAGCGGCGGGTTCTTGCGCCGGGCTTCTTCCCAGCGCGCCAAATCTTCCGGCGTGTTGCCATAACGCTCCAGCGGGAAGGAGCGGGTGAAGTCATGGGTTGCCGTCAAACCGTCCAACAGTTTCTTGAACGGCTCGGACAACGCCTCATACGCGGCAATCCCGCTGGCCCACAACGTATCGCCACCAAACTCCGGCAGCAGCTTGGCGCTCAGTACCGCACCGAGGGCCGGGGTCGGGAGGAAGGTCACGTCGGTGTGCCAGATGGCGTTGTCGCGCACGTCGGTCACGGCGGTGTCGAGGATCAGCACTTCTGGCTGCTCCGGCACGTTGGGGTAGATCGGGTGAATGTGCAGGTCGCCGAAATTCGCCGCGAACCGCGCCTGTTGCTGCGGGTTGATCGGCTGGTTGCGGAAGAACAGTACCGAATGCTTGAGCAGCGCCTGTTCGATGGCGTCGCGGTCTTCACTGTTCAACGGTTGGGTGATGTCGACGCCACTGATCTGGGCGCCAAGGGCGGTGCTGAGAGGTGTTACGGTCAGGCTGCTCATGGGATTCTCGTCGAAAATTTTTCAGTGTGCCTGGCCATGCCACGGCACCAATTTGCGCTGCAGGGCACGCAAGCCCATTTCCATGGCGAAGGCGATCAGCGCGATCACCAGAATCCCCAGCACCACCACGTCGGTGACCAGGAATTGCGCGGCGGACTGCACCATGAAGCCCAGGCCGCTGGTGGCCGCGATCAATTCTGCGGCTACCAGGGTCGACCAACCCACGCCCAGGCCAATCCGCACGCCGGTGAGGATGTCGGGCAGGGCGCTCGGCAGGATCACATGGCGAATCAGTTGTGCCCGGGTAGCGCCCAACGACTGCGCGGCGCGCAGTTTGGCCGGGTCGACGGTACGTACGCCGGTGGCGGTCGCGATGGCAATCGGCGCAAAAATCGCCAGGTAGATCAGCAGTACTTTGGACAGCTCGCCGATGCCGCACCAGATCACGATCAGCGGCAGGTAGGCCAGTGGTGGAATCGGCCGGTAGAACTCGATCAGCGGGTCGAGAATGCCCCGGGCGATGCGGTTGGAGCCGATGGCAATCCCCACCGGCACGGCGGTCAGCACGGCAAAGCCGAGGCCCAGGCCGATGCGCTTGAGGCTCGCGCCCAGGTGCTGCCACAGGGTGGAGTCCATGTAGCCGGTGGTCGCCAGCAGCCAGCCTTTTTGCAGCACGGCCGAAGGCGGTGGCAGGAACAGCGGCTCGATCAGCCCGCTGGCGGTCACGGCCCACCAGATGGCAACCAGGGTCACCAGGGTCAGCACGCTGATCCAGCGGGTGCTCAGGCTGCGGCGTACGGGCACGACGGGTTTGCTCGCCGGCTTGGTGGCCGTGGCCGGTAATTCGTAACTGCTCATGCGGACACCTGCCGTTGGGAGAACACCTTGCCCAGCACGTGTTCGCGGGTTTCGATAAAGCGCGGGTCGGACTTGATCGCGCGTGCCGACTCACCGGCGGCGTAGCGCTGGCCGAAGTCCAGGCTCAGGCGCTCGACGATCTGGCCGGGGTTGGGCGCCAGCAGAATCAAATCCGTGGCGAGGAACACCGCTTCTTCGATGTCATGGGTAATCAGGAATACCGGTTTGGCCGTGCGCCGCCAGACTTGCAGCAACAGCTCCTGCATCTGTTCGCGGGTGAAGGCATCAAGGGCGCCGAAGGGTTCGTCCATCAGCAGTACGCGGGGGTCGGCAGCCAATGCACGGGCCAGTCCGACACGTTGCTTCTGGCCACCGGAGAGTTGCCAGATACGGCGGCTGTCGAAACCGGCGAGGTCCACCAGGGCGAGCATTTCCCGGGCGCGGATTTCCCGCTGGTCCTTGGGCACGCCTGCCAACTCCAGGCCGAAGCCGACGTTGGCCAGCACGTCCTGCCAGGGCAGCAGGGCGTCGTCCTGGAACACCACGCCGCGTTCGGCGCTCGGTCCTTTTACCGGCACACCGTCAAGGGTGATGCGCCCGGCGCTGGGTTCGACAAAGCCGGCAATCAGGTTCAACAGCGAAGTCTTGCCACTGCCGGAAGGGCCGAGGGCCACCAGCAATTGCTGGGGCCCAAGGCTCAGGGAAATATCTGCCAGTACTGGCTCCGGGCTGCCTGGGTACTGTGCGCTGATGCGCTCCAGTTGTAGCAAGGCCATCGCGGTTAACTCCTGGTATCAGTTAGTGATGAACTTCGGGCTGACGTACGGGGCGTAGTCCGGCAGTACGGCGTCGACCTTGCCTTGTTCCTTGAGGAACGCGGCGGTATCGGTGACAGCCTTGGTGGTCGGTGCGCCGAGCAGGGTGACCTGGTCAGCCGCCAGCGGGTAGACGTTGCCTTGCAGCAGCAGCGGAATGTCGCTGGCCTTGGCCCCGGAGAGCTTCACCAGTTTGTCGACGTTGCCTTTGTCAGCCAGCCAGGCTTGTGGGTCTTTGCGGTAAGCGGCGTAGGCATCCAGGGTGACCTTGGCAAAAGCCGTGACGATTTCCGGGTGCTTCTCGGCGAAATCCTTACGCACGATCCAGGCATCGAAGGTCGGCGCGCCGAACTTGGCCAGTTCGCCGGAGGTGATCAGCACCTTGCCGTTTTCCTTGGCTACGCCAAGCGCTGGGTCCCACACGTAGGTGGCGTCGATATCACCACGTTTCCAGGCGGCGATGATGGCCGGCGGGGCGAGGTTGAGGATGGTCACTTTGGACGGGTCGATGTTCCAGTGCTTCAACGCGGCCAGCAGGCTGTAGTGGCCGGTGGAAACGAATGGCACGGCGACTTTCTTGCCGATCAGGTCCTGCGGGCTGTTGATCCCGGAACCGTTGCGGGCCACCAGGGCCTCGGCCCCGCCGATCTGGGTGGCGATCAGGAAGGTTTCCACCGGAACCTTGCGGGTCACGGCAGCGGTCAGCGGGCTGGAACCGAGGTAGCCGATCTGCACGTCACCGGAAGCGATGGCGGCGATGATGTCGGCACCGTTGTCGAATTTGCGCCAGTCGATCTTGGCGTTGGTGGCTTTTTCGTAAGCGCCGTCGGCCTGAGCGACTTTCGCCGGGTCAACGGTGGTCTGGTAAGCGATGGTCACGTCGGCGGCCTGGGCAAACAGGCTGGCACCGGCCAGGGACAACGCCGCCAAGAGGCGAAGGGGGAAGTGCAGTTTCAAGGGGGAAGTCCTCATCAGGCGGCCGGAGGTCGGCGTGTGAGAAGACTAAATGATCTAAGAATCCGAAAATAAATAACATTTTCGAATTAGCTTATGAGGAGAAACTCGCGCGCCAGGCTAGAAGGCGCATAGGCCAAATGTGGGAGCGGGCTTGCTCGCGAAAGCGGTGAATCAGTCACCGAATACATCGACTGATACAACGCTTTCGCGAGCAAGCCCGCTCCCACAGGGGTCTGTGTCAGGCTTTTAGTTGCTGATGGCGAGGATGCTCGCCTGGTACGACCCGACAAACACGTCAAAATCACCCACTTCGTTCTGCTCAAGCTCCGCCTGCTGCGCCAGCGAACTGCGCGCCAGCTCCTCAAAACGTGCCTGTTCCTCAGCCTTCAACGGCTCGCTGCGGAAGTACTCCGCATGCACCTGGCTCTGATGCAGCGAGAACTGCGCAAAGCTCTCTTTACGCTCGCTCATCGCCGCCAGCACCTGGGCCGACGGGGTCAGGGACGAATCCTTGACCTTCGCCAGCTGCGCGTCCAGCGCCTGGCTGTGTTCATTGATGCCCTGGCTCTGGTCCAGCATCGCCGCCAGCGGAGCAATCTGCTCCAGCAGCTCTGCCGCCCATTCCTTCATGTCCACCGATTCGCCACGGCGCTGCAATTGCAGGCCCGGACGGCGGCCTTCCTTGACCACGCTGAGGAAGTTGGAGGTGGCGTTGCCGCACTCATTGTCGGCGAACAGCGGGCTGTCATTCAGCGCGCAATACAGCAGGAACGCATCGAGGAAGCGCGACTCTTGCAAGTCGATGCCCATCGGCAGGAACGGGTTGATGTCCAGGCAACGCACTTCGATGTACTGGATGCCACGGGCCATCAGCGCCTGGATCGGCCGTTCGCCGGTGTAGGTCACGCGCTTGGGCCGGATGTTGGAGTAGTACTCGTTTTCGATCTGCAGGATGTTGGTGTTGAGCTGAACCCACTCACCGTCCTTATGGGTACCGACTTCGACGTACGGTGCGTAGGGTGTTGCCACAGCTTCGCGCAGGCTGTCGGTGTAGCTCGCCAGGTCGTTGTAGCACGGCGTCAGGCCGGCCTGGGCGTTGCTCTGGTAACCCAGGTCGCTCATGCGCAGGCTGGTGGCGTACGGCAGGTACAGGGTGTCGGCGTCCAGCACTTCGAGCTGGTGCGAACGACCGCGCAGGAAACCCGCGTCCAGGGCCGGCGAGGCGCCGAACAGGTACATCAGCAGCCAGCTGTAGCGGCGGAAGTTGCGGATCAGCGCGATATAGGCCGTGGACTGGTAATCCCGGTCGGTGCCCACGAAGCCTTCGGCTTCCTTGAGCAACGGCCAGAGGTCTTCCGGCAGGGAAAAGTTGTAGTGGATCCCGGCGATGCACTGCATGGTCTTGCCGTACCGCAGGGCCAGGCCCTTGCGATACACGTACTTGAGCTGTCCGATGTTGGAGGTGCCGTAGTAGGCAATCGGAATATCTTCCTCGGCCGGCAACGGGCACGGCATCGATGGACTCCACAGGTACTCGCTGCCGAGCTTGCTGTAGGCAAAACGGTGGATCTTGTCGAGGCTGCTCAGGGTATCGGCCGGGTTGGGCAACGCCGGCGTGATGAACTCAAGCAGCGACTCGGAATAGTCGGTGGTGATCTGTTCGTGGGTCAGTGCAGCGCCCAGGGCCTCGGGATGCGGCGTTTGTGCCAGTCGGCCTTCACCGGTGACGCGCAGGCATTCGCGCTCGATGCCGTGCAGGCATTGCTCGAGCAAAGAGAGGTGTTCGTGCTTGCCGAGCAGGGCCAGGCGGCGGTTGAGAAGTTCGCTCAAGTTGGATTCCTTCACGCGTCAGTCGCCCCAATATGGGGGTGGTCAGGACGGTCTACAAGGGTGAAGTGGAAACTGGCGTTATCGCCTGGTTTTTGAGCCGGATTGACCCACTCTGAAAGAGCCGCCCTCGTCCCTGAATCTGGCTATCGCGCACGAGGAAAAGTTCGGCGCAACTTTCGAAGCGCCGAAATTAACTCAAATCGATGACAGGGAGCTATAGGACAGCGAAGGTGCCTTGTGCTTTTGCGACCAGTTTTTCGTCCTGGTACACGTCCGCCTCGACCACCAGCGTGCGCCGGCCCGGGTGAATCACCCGGGCGGTGCACAGCACATCGCCGTCGGAAACGGCGCGGATGTAGTTGATCTTGCATTCGATGGTCGCGCTCTGCTGGTCGAAACCATGGGAGCTGGAACACGCCAGCCCCATGGCAATGTCCACCAGGCTGAAGATCGCCCCGCCATGGAGCTTGCCAGCGCGGTTGCGCAACTGCGGTTCCAGGGTCATGGCCACCTCGGCAACACCGGTTTCCAGGCGCTGCAGGCGGCAGCCAATGAGTTCGCTGAAAGCGCTGTGGGTCAAGCCGGCTGGCAGTTCCATTAACGTTTCTTCAGTTGTTTGGCGTTGGCGAACAGCGAAGCCATGGCGTTGTTGGCCGGGGCTGGCGCAGCGGTTTCCTTGCGGGGGGCGGCGCCTTGGGACTGGCGTGGCGCCGAGCCCGGGCGTGCGCCGCGGGCACCGTCGATTTTCTCGCCCGGGGTGTCGCTCATGCGCATCGACAGGCCGACGCGTTTGCGCGGGATGTCGACTTCCATGACCTTGACCTTGACCACATCACCGGCTTTCACCGCTTCACGCGGGTCCTTGATGAACTTCTCCGAAAGCGCAGAGATGTGCACCAAACCGTCCTGATGCACGCCGATATCCACAAACGCGCCGAAGTTGGTTACGTTGGTCACCACGCCTTCGAGGATCATCCCCAGTTGCAGGTCCTTGAGGTCTTCGACGCCTTCCTGGAATTCGGCGGTCTTGAACTCGGGACGCGGGTCGCGGCCAGGTTTTTCCAGCTCTTGCAGGATGTCGGTGATGGTCGGCACGCCGAAGGTTTCGTCGGTGTACTTCTTCGGGTCCAGGCGCTTGAGGAACGCGGCGTCGCCGATCAGCGAGCGGATGTCGCGGTCGGTTTCAGCGGCGATGCGTTGTACCAGCGGGTAGGCTTCCGGATGGACAGCCGAGGAGTCCAGCGGGTTGTCACCGTTCATGACGCGCAGGAAGCCGGCGGCTTGCTCGAAGGTTTTTTCGCCAAGGCGTGCGACTTTTTTCAGTGCTGCACGGGTCTTGAACGCACCGTTTTCGTCGCGGTGGGTCACGATGTTCTGCGCCAGGGTGGCGTTGAGGCCGGAGATGCGGGCCAGCAGCGCAACCGAAGCGGTGTTTACGTCCACGCCCACGGCGTTCACGCAGTCTTCAACCACGGCGTCCAGGCCGCGAGCCAGTTTCAGCTGCGACACGTCGTGCTGGTACTGGCCGACGCCGATGGATTTCGGGTCGATCTTCACCAGCTCGGCCAGTGGGTCCTGCAGGCGGCGAGCAATGGACACGGCGCCACGGATCGACACGTCGAGGTCCGGGAATTCCTTGGAAGCCAGTTCAGACGCGGAGTACACCGAAGCGCCGGCCTCGGAGACCATCACCTTGGTCATCTGCATGCCTGGGTATTTTTTGATCAGCTCGGCGGCCAGCTTGTCGGTTTCACGGCTGGCGGTGCCGTTGCCGATGGCGATCAGGTCCACCGAGTGCTTGGCGCACAGGGCGGCCAGGATGGCGATGGTCTGGTCCCACTTGTTGTGTGGCACGTGGGGGTAAACCGTGGCGTGATCCAGCAGCTTGCCGGTGGCGTCGACCACGGCAACCTTGCAGCCGGTGCGCAGGCCCGGGTCGAGGCCCAGGGTTGCGCGTGGGCCGGCGGGTGCGGCCAGCAGCAGGTCGTGCAGGTTGTGGGCGAATACGCTGATGGCTTCGGTTTCGGCGCCGTCGCGCAACTCGCCCAGCAGGTCGGTTTCCAGGTGGGTGTAGAGCTTGACCTTCCAGGTCCAGCGCACGACCTCACTGAGCCACTTGTCCGCAGGACGATTCTGATTCTGGATGCCGAACTGTTGACCGATCATGCCTTCGCACGGGTGCATGGCGCCTGGCAGCTCGTCGCCGACTTTCAGCGCGGAGCTCAGGATGCCTTCGTTGCGGCCGCGGAAAATCGCCAGTGCACGGTGGGACGGCATGCTTTTCAGCGGCTCGTCGTGTTCGAAGTAATCGCGGAACTTGGCGCCTTCCTCTTCCTTGCCGGCGATTACGCGGGCACTGAGGGTGGCTTCCTGCTTCAGGTAGTTGCGCAGTTTTTCCAGCAGGTTGGCGTCTTCGGCGAAGCGCTCCATGAGGATGTACTTGGCGCCTTCGAGGGCGGCCTTGACGTCGGCCACGCCTTTTTCGGCATCGACAAAGCGTGCAGCTTCGGTTTCCGGGGCCAGGGACGGGTCGTTGAACAGGCCGTCGGCTAGCTCGCCGAGGCCGGCTTCCAGGGCGATCTGGCCCTTGGTGCGGCGCTTCTGCTTGTACGGCAGGTACAAGTCTTCGAGGCGGGTCTTGGTGTCGGCGAGCTTGATGTCGCGTTCCAGCTGCGGGGTCAGCTTGCCTTGCTCTTCGATGCTGGCGAGGATGCTGATACGCCGTTCGTCGAGTTCTCGCAGGTAGCGCAGGCGCTCTTCCAGATGCCGCAACTGGATATCATCGAGGCTGCCGGTGACTTCTTTACGGTAACGGGCGATGAAGGGCACTGTGGAGCCTTCATCCAGTAGAGCGACGGCCGCTTCGACCTGTTGTGGGCGTACGCCGAGTTCCTCGGCGATGCGGCTGTTGATGCTGTCCATAAAACCACCTGAAATTCTGAAAGCAGGCTCGCAGGCCCGGAAAACAAGGCTCGCGAGGCTGGTTGAGCGGCCCGTCTGGCGCCGCTGCCTGGGTCAAGAGGCAGCCTATTGACCCTCGAAATCGAAAAAATCACTACAAGCGGGTGAAAAAAATCCCCTGGCAGTAAACGGTAACGAACTGACGTTGCCCTGCACAAAGGCGCCGCATTATAACCAGCGTTCTGCCCTTGGGGGGATTGCCGCCAAGGTTGTAGGGCGCGGGTTCGCTGGCGGTAGAGGAAAAATCTGCTAACAATGCACACGGTGCGTATAACGGCAGCTACGCCATAATGCGCGCCGAGATAAGAGGAGCATCTAATGAGCAGCACTGCACAAACTGCTGAAGGCGAAAAAATTCTCATCGTTGATGACGATCCGGGGCTGAGCAGCCTGCTGGAGCGTTTCTTCAACTCCAAGGGCTACCGTGCCCGCGCGGTGCCAAACACCGAACAGATGGACCGCCTGTTGGGACGTGAAGTCTTCAACCTGGTGGTGCTGGACCTGATGCTGCCCGGCGAAGACGGCCTGACCGCCTGCAAACGCCTGCGCGGCGCCAACAATCAGATCCCGATCATCATGCTGACCGCCAAGGGCGATGAGCTGAGCCGCATCAAGGGCCTGGAACTGGGCGCCGACGATTACCTGGCCAAGCCGTTCAACCCGGACGAGCTGATGGCACGGGTCAAGGCCGTACTGCGTCGCCAGGCCGCCCCGGTACCGGGCGCTCCAGGCAGCGAAGACGAAAGCGTGACCTTCGGCGACTACGAGTTGTCGCTGGCCACCCGTGAGCTCAAGCGTGGCGATGAAGTGCACATGCTGACCACCGGCGAATTCGCCGTGCTCAAGGCACTGGTGATGAACGCTCGCCAGCCGCTGACCCGCGACAAGCTGATGAACCTGGCCCGTGGCCGTGAGTGGGACGCCCTCGAGCGCTCCATCGACGTACAGATCTCCCGTCTGCGCCGGATGATCGAGCCCGATCCATCCAAGCCGCGTTATATCCAGACGGTGTGGGGTGTGGGTTACGTGTTTGTGCCGGATGGCACTGCAACCAAGTGACCGATGATTTGCAGAGGCGGGCGTGCCGGTGATGACTCGATAAGAGTCAGCCGGTTGCCCGGCGTTTGCAATTCTGCGAGCTTGGCTCGCTCCTGCAAGGTGTCCAGCTGTCTTTTATGAAAACCCCGTTGTGGTTCCCGCAGAGTTTCTTCTCACGCACCCTTTGGCTGGTGCTCATCGTCGTACTGTTTTCCAAGGCCCTGACACTGGTTTATCTGTTGATGAACGAAGACGTGCTGGTGGACCGGCAGTACAGCCACGGTGTCGCGCTGACCTTGCGCGCCTATTGGGCCGCAGACCCCGAGAACCGCGAGAAGATTGCCAAGGCCGCTACCCTGGTCCGGGTCGCGGGCGCTGGCGTGCCCGAGGGCGAGCAACATTGGCCCTACAGCGAAATCTACCAGCGCCAGATGCAGGCCGAACTGGGTGAAGACACCGAGGTGCGGTTGCGCATGCATGTGTCGCCGGCGCTGTGGGTGCGAGCGCCGAGCCTGGGGGAGGACTGGCTGAAAGTGCCGCTGTATCCGCATCCACTGCGGGGGCAGAAGATCTGGAACGTGCTGGGCTGGTTCCTGGCGATTGGCTTGCTTTCCACCGCGTCTGCCTGGATTTTCGTGCGCCAGCTCAACCAGCCGCTCAAACGCCTGGTGTTTGCCGCACGCCAGCTGGGCCAGGGCCGCAGTGTGCGCCTGCCCATCAGCGATACGCCGAGTGAAATGACCGAGGTGTACAGCGCGTTCAACCAGATGGCCGAGGATGTCGAACAGGCGGGGCGCGAGCGCGAGCTGATGCTGGCGGGGGTGTCCCATGACCTGCGCACGCCGCTGACGCGATTGCGGCTTTCCCTGGAACTGATGGGTAACCACACCGACCTTACCGACGACATGGTTCGAGACATCGAGGACATGGACGCGATTCTCGACCAGTTCCTGGCGTTTATCCGCGATGGCCGGGACGAGGTGGTGGAAGAGGTCGACCTGACGGACCTGGTTCGCGAGGTGGTTGCGCCCTACAACCAGAATGGCGAGCAGGTGCGCATGCGCCTGGAGCCGATCCAGCCGTTCGCGTTGCGTCGGGTTTCGATGAAGCGCCTGCTGAATAACCTGATTGGTAACGCGCTGCATCACGCTGGTTCCGATGTGGAAGTAGCAGCCTACGTTTCCGGGGATACCAGTGCGCCTTACGTGGTGCTGAGTGTCATGGACCGTGGGGCCGGCATCGATCCGGCGGAACTGGAAGGTATCTTCAACCCGTTCACCCGCGGCGACCGTGCCCGGGGTGGCAAAGGCACGGGCCTGGGGCTGGCGATTGTGCGGCGGATTGCTTCAATGCATGGCGGCAATGTCGAATTGCGCAACCGGCCGGATGGCGGCCTGGAAGCGCGAGTGCGCTTGCCGTTGGGGCTGATGTTGCCCAGGGACGCGGTCTAAATGTGGGAGCGGGCTTGCTCGCGAAGGCGGTGGGTCAGTCCATAGAAATGTCGACTGATCCACCGCCTTCGCGAGCAAGCCCGCTCCCACACTGGTTTTGCGGTGCTTTATAGGTCGGGTGTATTCAGCCCTTGCCTTTGGTGCGCGTCATATTCGGCCCACCACTCTTCTCCAGATGCTGAATGATGATCCCCGCCACATCCTTGCCGGTGGTGGTCTCAATTCCTTCCAGGCCCGGTGACGAGTTCACCTCCATCACCAGCGGCCCGTGGTTGGAGCGCAATATATCCACACCCGCCACGCTCAACCCCATGACCTTGGCTGCCCGCAGTGCGGTCATGCGTTCTTCCGGGGTGATCTTGATCAGGCTGGCACTGCCGCCACGGTGCAGGTTGGACCGAAACTCACCCGGCTTGGCCTGGCGCTTCATCGCGGCAATCACCTTGTCGCCCACCACGAAGCAGCGGATATCCGCACCGCCGGCTTCCTTGATGTACTCCTGCACCATGATGTTCTGTTTGAGGCCCATGAACGCCTCGATCACCGACTCGGCCGCAGTCGCGGTTTCACACAGCACCACGCCGATGCCCTGGGTGCCTTCCAGCACCTTGATCACCAGCGGCGCGCCGTTGACCATCTCGATCAGGTCGGGAATGTCATCCGGGGAGTGCGCAAAGCCGGTGACCGGCAAGCCAATGCCACGGCGCGACAGCAACTGCAGCGAGCGCAGCTTGTCCCGCGAACGGGCGATAGCCACCGATTCATTGAGGGGAGACACCCCCATCATTTCAAACTGGCGCAGTACCGCGCAGCCATAGAACGTCACGGAAGCACCGATACGCGGGATCACCGCATCGAAGCCTTCCAGCGGTTTGCCCCGGTAGTGGATCTGCGGCTTATGACTGGCAATGTTCATATAGGCGCGCAACGTATCGATCACCACCATCTCATGGCCACGTTCGGTGCCGGCCTCGACCAGGCGACGGGTGGAATACAGACGCGGGTTACGCGACAGCACAGCGATCTTCATGCAGCACCTGTGGCAGAGGTAGTAGAGACCGGGAACACCGGCTTGTCTTGAACGTATTTGACGCCGGGACTGACCACCAGTTGGCCGTCAATCAGGGCCTTGGAGCCCAGCAACAGGCGGTAACGCATGGCCTTGCGGCAGGCGAGGGTGAATTCCACCCGCCATACCCGATCGCCCAGGGCCAGGGTGGTGCTGATCACATACCGCACCTGGGCCTGGCCGTTGGAGCTTTTAATGGTTTTCATCGCCACCAGCGGTGCTTCGCAGCGCCGGTGACGCAGTTGCACCACGCTGCCCAGGTGCGCGGTGAAGCGCACCCACTTTGCACCGTCGCGCTCAAATGGCTCGATCTCGGTGGCATGCAGGCTTGAGGTACTGGCGCCGGTGTCGATCTTGGCGCGCAGGCCTGCCACTCCCAAGTCGGGAAGTGCCACCCACTCACGCAGACCCACAACGGTCAAATGGTCAAATGTCTTCAATATGAATAACCGGCAATTAATTCGCCCAAGCGGCGGGTGATACCTCGGCCAGGGCTTTGAATGCAGGCTTGGCGAACCAGTAGCCCTGCATCAGAAATATTCCACAGTCGGCGAGAAAGTCCCGCTCGCCGGCACTTTCGATGCCCTCGGCGATGACAGTAACGCCCAACTGCTCACAGATTGTGACAATCCCCCGGACGATCACCTGACGGACACGATCACGGTCGACATCGCGGATCAGCGCCATGTCGAGTTTGATCAGGTCAGGTTGGAAATCGGCCAGCAGATTCAGCCCCGAATAGCCCGCCCCGAAATCGTCGATGGCGGTCTTGAAGCCGAATTCGCGGTATTCACGCAGAATATTCGTCAAATGGCGATAGTTATCTACATGCTCGCTTTCCAGGGTCTCGAAAATCAGCCGATCCAACGGAAAATTATGCGCCCGGGCCGCCTCCAGGGTGCTGCGAATGCACAGTTCTGGTCGATAGACCGCATTGGGCATGAAGTTGATTGAAAGGTGCGTCTGCATGTTGAGTGTCGAAGCGGTGGCGATCGCGCGGGTGCGGCATTGCTGGTCGAAACGGTAGCGATTGCTGTCGTTGACCTGATCCAGCACCGTCAACGCGCCCTCACCGTTGACGCCGCGCACCAAGGCTTCATGGGCAAAGACCGACTGGTCACGCAGGTCCACGATAGGCTGATACGCAAAGGCAAACTCAAAGCCCAGCGGCTCACTTTGCTGGCAGCCCGCACAGGCTTGTTTGGGCGAGGTCAGTGAAATGGGAAAGTCGGTCACACGTTAACCTCGCGAAAACAGGATGCTACCTGGCGTATCTTAGGTGAGCTCAAGGGTTTATGCGTTGAAGGGTTTCAACGGTAAAGTTGCGACATTTTTCAGAGCGAGGAATTCAAGTGGCTCAGAAGCAGGAAGAGGAAGAAAAAGTCCGCTTGGACAAGTGGTTGTGGGCGGCGCGTTTCTTCAAGACCCGTGCCTTGGCCAAGGCGGCGATCGAGAGTGGCAAGGTGCATTGGCGCGGCGAGCGTTGCAAGCCCGGCAAGGAGCCGCGCATCGGCGATGAGTTCCAGATCCGTGCCGGGTTTGATGAACGAACCGTCGTGGTCCAGGCGCTTTCAATTGTGCGAAGGGGCGCTCCCGAGGCGCAGGCGTTGTATACCGAGACCGAAGCCAGCATCGCCAAGCGCGAAAACGCGGCGGCCATGCGCAAGGCCGGCTCCCTGGGCATGACCACCGACGGCAAGCCAAGCAAGAAACAGCGGCGCGACCTGTTCAAGTTTCGCGGCAGTGGCAATGATGATTAATCGGCAGACCGCAGGAGCCAGGTCGGCTCCTGCTATTTCAACTCAAACGCTGCGAATCACGCTCAAGCGATTAACCAGCGGTACTCGCCGAAACAACTCAAACACCGGGCCCGTCACTCGCACCAGCCCCCGCGAAACCTTCGCTGCAAAGGGCGTGTAGTAACCCCAGCCCAACGCCAACAGCGCCAGCAACACCCCACCGATATAATCGTCCTGCCCCCAATGCGCACCGGCTACCAGCCGCGGCATCATGAACAGCAGCGCCAAGCCCCAGATCACCAGCACCTGCCCGATCCGCTTGGCAAACACGGTCATGAACATGCCCCAGATCAGCAATACCGATGCATGATCCCCCGGGAAGCTCTGGCTGGAGCGGTCCTTCAACTCCCATGTCTTCTCCAGGCCCGGGAAATAGTCGCTCATCTGAATCGCGCCGCTGATCACCATCGACGGGCTATGGTGTTGCCAGCCCATCTGCGCCGCCAGCTTGGAAAACAGCATGCGGATAAACAGCAACAGCAGCAGAATGCCCAGGAAGCCGAAAAACGCCTGGCGCACTTCAATCGCCTTGAACACCCACTCGCCGCGGACCAACAGCGTCAGCAGAATCACCCCGACCACCGCGTCAAACGGCCGCAAACTGGCCACCGCCCACACATGCAGCCACGCCGAGCTGCTTGCCAGCGGGTCATTGAGCAGATGAAACAGCCACTCGTCGAAAACCGTGCAGAGCGCCTGGCCCGCCGGCCAGAGCCAGAAACACAACAGCCCCACAGCGAGTAAATTACACAGGGCCAAGCGCCCGAGGTTCCACTTGGCTTGGAACAGACCCGGATTGTTCATAAACTGTTTCCTCTTTGCTTTAAAGCGCTTCGTTTTCCCGCAGAAGGCCGCACCAAAACGGTGCTAAAGCGTGTAATTTTATAAACGTTGTCATCATTTTGTCATCAATTCAGATACCCAGACCTATGACTGATCTACCGGATACCGACTTCACCCAACGCTTCATCTTCGACGACAGCGACGCCCGCGGCGAACTGGTCGCCCTGGAGCGCAGCTATGCCGAAGTCCTCGCCAAGCACCCCTATCCGGAGCCGGTTGCACAATTGCTCGGCGAACTGATGGCGGCCGCCTCGCTGCTGGTAGGCACCCTGAAGTTCGACGGCTTGCTGATCCTGCAGGCCCGCTCCGAAGGCCCGATCCCGCTATTGATGATCGAATGTTCCAGCGAGCGCGAGATCCGTGGCCTGGCCCGATACGACGCCGACCGGATTGCCCCCGACGCGACCCTGGCCGACCTGATGCCTGACGGCGTGCTGGCGTTGACTGTCGACCCGACGGTTGGCCAGCGCTACCAAGGCATCGTCGACCTCGACGGCGAAACCCTGTCCGACTGCTTCACCAACTATTTCGTGATGTCCCAGCAAGTGGGCACCCGCTTCTGGCTCAACGCCGACGGCAAGCGCGCCCGTGGCCTGCTGCTGCAACAACTGCCGGCCGACCGCATCAAGGACGAAGAAGACCGCGCCGACAGCTGGGCCCACATCACCGCCCTGGCCGGCACCCTGAAAGCCGAAGAGTTGCTGGGCCTGGATAACGAAACCATCCTGCACCGCCTCTACCACGAAGAGGCCGTGCGCCTGTTCGACGTGCAGTCCCTGCGCTTCCACTGCAGCTGCTCCCGCGAGCGCTCGGCCACTGCCCTGGTCAGCCTGGGCCTGGAAGATGCGCAGGACCTGGTGGTGGAACACGGTGGCAACATCGAGATCGACTGCCAGTTCTGTAACCAGCGCTACCTGTTCGACGCCGCCGATATTGCTCAATTATTCGCCGGCGCGGGCGTAGACACCCCTTCAGGCACCCGCCACTAAAACGTTTAAGCACAGGTAAATCACCTGACAAACGCCGGATTTCCGCCGTTCTGACCGGAGGGCCCTACTCTTTTTGGGCTTTTCTGGCATAATCCGGCCCACTTTTTTCGCGGTAGTAGTGCGCAACTTTCTACTACAAAACGTTTGGAGCACTCGGCCACTGGCCGACGGGGAACCTCATGACGCAAGCCAATAACGCCGTATACACCGATCTGAGTGTTGACGATCTGGTCAAAGAAGCCCTGCAGCGCGGTGAAGGCGTGCTTGCCGATACCGGTGCGCTGGTCGTAGAAACCGGTCATCGTACCGGCCGTTCGCCAGTTGACCGCTTCATCGTTGAAGAGCCTTCCACCCAGGCTGCCATTGCCTGGGGCCCGATCAACCGCAAGTTCCCGGCCGACAAGTTCGATGCCCTGTGGGCTCGCGTCGAGGCTTTCAACAACGCGCAAGAGCATTTCGTTTCCCACGTTCACGTAGGGGCTGCAGAAGACCACTACCTGGCCGTGAAAATGACCACCCAGACTGCCTGGCAGAACCTGTTCGGTCGTTGCCTGTTCATCAACCCGGCCCAGTACAACCCGGCCGGTCGTGAAGAGTGGCAAGTGCTCAACGTGGCCAACTTCGAATGCGTGCCAGAGCGTGACGGCACCAACTCCGACGGTTGCGTGATCCTCAACTTCGCCCAGAAAAAAGTCCTGATCGCCGGCATGCGTTACGCCGGTGAGATGAAAAAAGCCATGTTCTCGGTGCAGAACTTCCTGCTGCCGGCCTCCGACGTGCTGCCGATGCACTGCGCAGCCAACATCGGCGAAGCCGGCGACGTGACCCTGTTCTTCGGTCTGTCGGGCACCGGTAAAACCACCCTGTCCGCCGACGAAAGCCGCTACCTGATCGGCGACGACGAACACGGCTGGGGCGAAGGTGTGGTGTTCAACATCGAAGGCGGTTGCTATGCCAAGTGCATCGACCTGTCCGAGAAGAACGAGCCGGTGATCTGGAAAGCCATCAAGCACGGCACCGTGCTCGAAAACGTGGTGATCGACGATGCCAAGCACGCCGACTACACCAACGTCAGCCTGACCCAGAACAGCCGCGCCGCCTACCCGCTGGAGCACGTGGCCAAGCGTTCCGAGAAAAACCTCGGTGGCGAGCCAAACGCTGTGATCTTCCTGACCTGCGACCTGACCGGCGTACTGCCGCCCGTGTCGATCCTCAGCGAAGAACAAGCGGCCTACCACTTCCTGTCCGGCTACACCGCTCTGGTGGGCTCGACCGAAATGGGTTCGGGCGGCGGCATCAAGTCGACCTTCTCCACCTGCTTCGGCGCGCCATTCTTCCCACGCCCGGCTGGTGAATACGCAGAACTGCTGATCAAGCGCGTGCGCGGCTTCGGCTCCAAGGTCTACCTGGTCAACACCGGCTGGACCGGCGGCGGCTACGGCGTTGGCAAGCGCTTCAACATCCCGACCACCCGTGGCGTGATTGCAGCGATCCAGAGCGGTGCGTTGATTGGTGCCGAGACCGAGCACCTGGACACCATCAACCTGGACGTGCCATTGGCCGTACCGGGCGTCGAGACTGGCCTGTTGAACCCACGTAACACCTGGGCTGACAAGGCTGCCTACGATGAAGCGGCGAAAGCGCTGGCGGGTCTGTTCATCGAGAACTTCAAGAAGTTTGAAGTGAGCGATGCGATCAAGGCTGCGGGTCCGAAGTTGTAAGATTCGGCCGTTATGAAAAAGCCGCCCCTAGTGGGCGGCTTTTTTGTGGGCGAAGGATCAGTCGACGAGGTGCAGAACCACGGCTCCCACTAACACCAGCACCACACCGGTCACTTGCACCGCTGACACCCGCTCCTTGAAAAACACAAACCCCAGAATCGCGGCGATCCCACCGGACAGGGTGCTGATCACCGTCACCACGGAAACCGACCCCGCCATTGCACCCCACGAGAACGCCGAGAACCCACCCAGGTTCATCAGGCTCGCGCTGGTCAGCGTTGCGCAGTTTTTCAGCGGTGGGATTTTCAGGCCGTCTTTGATCTTAAGCACCATCAACACCAGGACGCACAGGCCAACCAAATACCCAAGCCAAAGCATCGTGACCGGGCCAAGCGTCGGCAGGGTGTAGCGGCCCTGTACCCAAAAGCTTGTGCCGTAGAGCAACGCTGCGAGCATCGCGTAGGCGATTGAGCGGCTGGAACTGTTGTGAGGGACGCCATTGTCCTTGTGAATGCTGGACAGGATCACGCCAATTACGCAGAGAGCGATGCAGCCGAGCTGGATCAGGCTGATGTGTTCGCCGCTGGCCCATGACAGCAAAGTAGTCACGACACCGTAGGACGTCACCAGCGGCGCGACAATGGCCGCTTTGCCCAGCGAGAAGGCCTTGGACAGCGCAAGGGCGCCGGAGACGGTCAGCAGGGCTGCTGCGGCTCCCAGGAGCCACACACTCAAAGGCGCCGCGAGGGATTTGACGAGGAAGGCCGGGAATATGACCAGCAGCAGGGTCATGATCAGGAAGCCCAGCGCCTGGCCGAAGTACACCGCGCGTTTGACGCCGACAGCTCGGGCGTTGAGGCCCACGAGGAAGTCCGTGCCGCCCCAGAGCAGGGCGGCCAGCAGGCCCATTAGTACGTCCATGTAAGGTCCTTGTTATTTTTTGAAGGCTGCGGTGTATTGGCTTATAGGTGTGCTGACTGTCCGGGCCTCATCGCGGGCAAGCCCGGCTCCCACAGTTGATCTTCAGCGTGTTTGGGGTTTGTGTTCGCTCAGGTTTTCCAGGGTTTGGGTGTCCCAGCGTTGGGTCTTGATCGCGAGGTATAGCATGCCGATGGTCAGCGGGATTTTGTCGCCGCGGCCTTTGGCACGGTGTTTCAGGAAGACGTCGAAGGCGGGAGGTTGGAAGTAACGATAAGCGTCGTAGTCGTTCAGGTCGACGGCGAAGCCTTGTTCCAGCGCTTCCATCAATTGATTGGCTTCGGCGCCGTCGCAACCCAGGTCCAGGTTGATGGCCGTTTCAAGGCGCAGCGTCTTATGTTCAGGCAGGCCAATTTCTTCATCCAGCAGTTGCAAGAGCTGTTGCATGGCAAAGTCTTCAGGAAAGTTGGGGGCCAGGTTCATGGTGGTTACGCGTGAGTGGGCAGGGCGACAGACTTTATCGATCGAACCGTGATCCTTCAAACGAAACAGGTCAAATGTGGGAGCCGGGCTTGCCCGCGATGGCGGTGTGTCAGTGGTAGAAGTGTTTTCTGACACACCGCTATCGCAGGCAAGCCAGCTCCCACATTTCTAGCTCTGCGACTGCTCAGGTGGGGTTCGCTTTACGGCGTCGGTGGTGGTGAGTTGCATCATGCCGGTTTGGGCGGCTTCCAGTAGATCGCAACCGTCCTGGACGAGCAGGTACAGGGCGTTGGTGATGTACTGATCGTTCCCACGCTCCGCGTGGGAATGCATCCCGTGACGCTCCGCGTCACCAGTGTTCATGGCTTGGGTCGTGCGCGGATGACGGGACGCGGAGCGTCCCTGGCGGCATTCCCACGCGGAGCGTAGGGAACGATCGGGGCTAGCGCGGGGTACTGATACACCGCTCGAAAATCGCCTCCAACCCCCGATAATCACACGCCACCGCATCAATGTTCGCCGGTATCCACGCTGCGTTCTTCACCAGCCACCAGTTCACCGAAAACCCGGCATTCACGATGATCTGCTCGAACAGAATCCGCTGCGCCCGGCCGTTCCCTTCGCGAAACGGGTGGATCACGTTGAGGTCGCCATAAGCTTCGGCGACTTGCGTCACCAACTCCGCCTGCGTCACCCCGACAAACCAGTTCGCCTGCGCCATGTGCTGGATGATCTTGCTCGCCTCAGGCGGGATACGCTCCGGTGTGCAGAACAGCGTGTCGCCTTTCTGGATGTTGACCGTACGCAGTTCCCCGGCCCATTCGTAAATGTCTGCGAACAGGGTGCGGTGGATGTGTTGCAGGCGTTCCAGGTCGTAGGGCGGGGGATACAGCGGAAGGCTGCCGACAGCGATTTCAGACAGTTCCCGCTCGGCCTGGTGCAGGCGTTCTTCGTCGAACAAATCGAGGCGGTTACGCAGGACGCTGCTACCGGGGTAGCAGTACGGGTCCTGGCCCACGCCATATTTGTCGAGCATCAGCGTGGGGTGTTGCGGTACTTGGCGAGGACGGCTTCGCGGGTCGGCAGGGGTTTGTCGACGTCGGCGGGCTGGGTGTCGAACCCTTCCAGGCGCAGGCTGGCGAGGTAGTTGGAACGGCGGATCTTGTCGTAGTGATCCTGCTTTTGCTCAAACGTCAGTTCGGCCATGACAGCGTCCTCTCGGTGCGAAGGTTGATTGTAGCGCAATGAGTTTCGAGATGCGTCCCGCGTAAGGTTGGAACGATTCTTACGGGTGCCTACTCCACTTCCCAGGCTGTGTATCATCCAGACTCTTTTTTCCTTGCGACCTTTCTCGATTCGCTGAATGCGCTGGTCTATGTTTTGGGCTCGTTCAGCGGTCAATGGAGTGACAGCTTATGCACAACACCCTCCAACAGGTCTTTGGTTATCCACAGTTTCGTTTGGGCCAGGAGGCGGTGGTCAGTGCCGTGCTGGCCGGCCGTTCGGCGGCGGCGATTTTTCCCACCGGTTCCGGCAAGTCCCTGTGTTATCAACTTTCCGCCGTGTTGCTGCCGCACCTGACGCTGGTGGTGTCGCCGTTGCTGGCGCTGATGCAGGACCAGTTGGGTTTCCTGCAGCGCCACGGTATCTCGGCGGGCAGCATCGACTCGGCCCAGAGCCGCGATGATGCCAATGACGTCATGGCCCGGGCGCGTTCGGGCGAGCTGAAGATCCTGATGGTTTCCGTGGAGCGCTTGAAGAACGAGCGCTTTCGCAACTTCCTGCAAAGCGTGCCGATCTCGCTGCTGGTGGTGGATGAGGCTCACTGCATTTCCGAATGGGGCCATAACTTTCGCCCGGACTACCTGAAGCTGCCGGATTACCAACGCCAGTTCCGCATCCCCCAGGCGCTGCTGCTGACCGCCACGGCGACGCCCAAGGTGATCGCTGACATGCAGGCCAAGTTCGCCATTGCACCTGACGATGTGATCACCACCGGGTTCTACCGCTCCAACCTCAACCTGCTGGTTGAGCCCGTCAGTGGCCAGGACAAGCGACGACGGCTGGTGACGTGGATGCAGGAGCGAGCCAATCAGCCAAGCATCGTCTACGTCACGCTGCAAAAAACCGCGGAGCAGATTGCCGAGCATTTGAATCGCAATGGAATCCAGGCCGAGGCTTATCACGCGGGCCTGGCTCACGATAAGCGGGAGGCCATTCAGAAGCGATTCATGGGCGGTCAATCCAACTGCATCGTCGCCACCATTGCCTTCGGCATGGGCATCGACAAAAGCGATATCCGCAACGTGGTGCACTTCGACCTGCCCAAATCCATCGAGAACTACAGCCAGGAAATCGGCCGCGCCGGGCGTGACGGGCAGCCGTCTGAGTGTCTGGTTCTGGCCAACCGCGACAGCCTGAATATCCTGGAAAACTTTGTGTACGGCGATACGCCGGAACAGGAAGGTATTCGCCGAGTCCTGGAGGAAATACAGGCGGTCCGTGCCGATGGACAGTGGGAGTTTATGCTCCGCTCACTGTCGGACCACAGCAACATCCGTGAACTACCGCTGAAGACCTTGCTCGTGCAGCTTGAACTCAAGGGTGTGATTGCGCCGCGCTACGCGTTTTATGCCGAATACCGCTTCAAGTATTTGATTGAACCAGAGGCATTGCTGGCGCGTTTTACCGGCGAGCGGCAGCAGTTTGTCGCAGCGATTATCCAGGTCTGCAAACGGGCGAAAACCTGGGCGACGGTGGACTTCGACGCGCTGTATCAACAGCACCAGGCCGAGCGCAGCCGGGTGGTGAAGGCCCTGGATTACTTTCAGGAACAAGGCCTGATCGAGATGGAAAGCCGGCAGATGACCGAGGTTTACGCCCTGCTGAATACCGACTTCGATCCACAGGCGCTGAGCACGGAGTTATACACAGGCTTCAAGCAGCATGAGGTAACGGAGGTGGCGCGAATTCACGCCATGCTGGATCTGTTCGCCACAGAGGAGTGCCTGGGTTACCGCCTGGCGCACTATTTCGGCGATGAAAACGCGCCCCGGCAGTGCGGGCACTGCTCGGTGTGCCACGGTAACGTCGCCCACTTGCCGGCGCCGCCGAGCTTGCCGCCGCTTGTGGATAAAAACTTTCTCGCGCTTTGCGGTGAATTTATCCACAGCCACCATGAATACAGCGGCGACTTGCCGAGCGCGGAGCGGCTGACACGGTTTTTATGCGGTCTCAGCGTGCCGTTGTTTACCAAGCTGAAGGCACGAGGGATTCCAGGTTT
Source organism: Pseudomonas sp. Ag1 (assembly GCF_000278565.1). NCBI lineage: Bacteria > Pseudomonadati > Pseudomonadota > Gammaproteobacteria > Pseudomonadales > Pseudomonadaceae > Pseudomonas > Pseudomonas sp. Ag1. The sequence continues at coordinate 110,649 of NZ_AKVH01000101.1, read as the reverse complement.
CGCGGTACTGGAGGAGTATCCCTATGCAGAGGTTCGTGAATGGGCGGAGGCAGGGTTGGAGGCACTCTGATTTCCGGTCTGGAAGGTCGCGCTTTCCCTTCCAGTGGCAGACGCCGCCGACAGCCGGACCGTGCCCGCAGGTGAGAAGGTTTGACGCTTCACTTCTTCTGCAAAGGAATTGCCCATGGCTTTTGGTTTTTCTCGTGGTGTTGTCCCCGGCGTCTTGCTGTTCGCCGGGTTGCTGGTCGCACAAGGCACGCTGGCCTCGGTCATCCCGTTGAGCGTGAATGACTGTCGGCAGATGCAGCTTCGCAACACTATCACCGCCGCCAATCCATTGCCCTGCGCACGCCTGGCGCGGGTGACGTTCAGCTATGTGGACTTTGGCGGAGTGCTGCATAACAACGGGCAGCTCGTGGTGCTGGATGCCATCGCACCCCATGTGGAGGAGATCTTCAGGCAGTTGCTGCAACGTCGGTTCCCGGTGCATCAGGCGGTCAGGCTGGAAACCTATCGAGGCAACGACAAGGTCTCGATGGCCCGCAACAATACCACTGGTTTTAATGGGCGCCAGGTCAGTGGCGCTTCGGGGTGGTCGCTGCACGCCTATGGCGCCGCAATTGACCTTAACCCTCTGCAAAACCCATTCGTTTTGTTCGGGCGTAACCCGCGAGGTGAATTCACCGGCCAGGCCACTGTTGAGCCCAGGGCAAGTACCGCGACTGCCGTTAACCGCCTGGATGCCCGCCCCGGCAAGCCGGCGCGCCCTGGCCGGGCAGAAGAGGTGATTGACCTGTTCGCCGAACACGGCTTTTTGACCTGGGGTGGTTATTGGGATTTTCCGCTGGATTACCAACACTTCCAGATCGGCCGGCGTTCGTTCGTGGAGTATCTGGCGCGGGTCACGCCGCAGCAGGCCAGCGCTGCAGTCGAGACCTATATCACCGCCTATCGCCAGTGCCTGCAGCAATCGGCCGAGACGGATCAAGCGCTCAAGCGTATGGCGTGCGTCCAGCAAACGATTGAGCAAAGCCCAACCTAGGCTTGCGGGTAGTGCTTGAACCCAGTATCAAGAGAGCCTCCTCCTGCCCGGGTTTTACCGATGACCAACGCCATGCCACAACGCGCCGATTACCGCCACTTCCAGCCGATCATCACGCGCTGGCACGACAACGATGTATATGGCCATGTGAATAACGTCACCTACTACAGCTTCTTCGACACCGCGGTGAATACCTACCTGATCGAGCAGGGCGGGTTGGATATTCATGACGGCGAAGTGGTTGGGTTTGTGGTGAGTTCGGCGTGCGACTACTTCGCCTCGATTGCCTTTCCGGACCGCATCGAGATCGGCCTGCGGGTGGGCAAGTTGGGCAACAGTTCGGTGCAGTATGAGTTGGCGGTGTTCAAGGCGGGAGAAGAAGATGCCTGTGCTGCGGGGAGGTTTGTGCATGTGTTTGTGGATCGGGCGTCGAACCAGCCGGTGACGATCCCGGGGATGTTGCGCGAGGCGTTACAGCGATTGGTGATCTGAATACGATCTGCGAAACAATGAAAGTCAAATGTGGGAGCGGCGGTGCGACGATTCGACTTGCTCGCGAAGGCGTTGTATCAGCCAATACATCCGGCGACTGATCCACCGCCTTCGCGAGCAAGCCCGCTCCCACATTAAATCCGCTGTGTTCTTTCGATTCGCGCGTTACCGGTGGTGGCGATAGTGATGCTTGTTTTTGCGATGCCCATAAGCATGGCCGCGCCCGCGATGGTCGTCGCGGTCATAGCGGCGGTTATCACGCCCACGGTAACGACGATCATCGTCATCGCTCTTGTTGCCCATGTAGTTGCCCAGTGCGCCACCGGCGCCACCGCCGGCTGCTGCGCCGATCAGGCTGCCGGTGCTGCCGCCGACACTGCGACCCACCACGTTGCCGCCGGCCGCGCCCAATGCGCCGCCAATGGCTGCTTCACCGCGGCTGCGCTTGTCTGCGCCCACCGCACTGCCGCCTGCGCCGCCAAGAGCCGCACCGATGGCTGAACCAGTGTTACCGCCCAGCTGCTGACCTACGACAGAACCTAGAACCCCGCCCAATGCGCCGCCCACACCGGCTTCGGTGGTGCCACCGGCCATGGCTGCGCCACTGACCAGGCCAAGGGACAACAAGAGAATCGAGGAGAACTTCATAGAGGAACCTCAAGAGGATGACGGCGCGATCCTGAGGTTGTATCGAGACGGTGACAATCGAAACCCGACCAGTGGTATGGGTTGTATACAATTCTCTAAGTTACTGTTTTGTATGAGGAACTTAAATGATTTTTGCGAGTCTTTAGTTACTTCGGAACGGCCGCTTTTATGCAAAAGCGGCCTTTTTTGTGCCCGTAAGAAACTCGGGTGCTGTCTGTGGCGAGGGAGCAAGCTCCCTCGCCACAATGAGGTGTCGCTTAGGCCGACTTCGCCATGATCAAGCCGGTCGCACTCGCTGCTTCCAGGCGGATCGCTACAAACTTCGACGTAGGCGTATGGCTGCCATCCCCCGTGCTTTCCAGCGGCACCAGCGGATTCACTTCCGGGTAATAAGCCGCAGCCTGCCCCGCCGGAATATCAAATGCCAGCAAGGTAAAGCCCTTCACCCGACGCTCACGGCCGTCGTCCCAGATCGACACGATGTCAGCCTTCTGCCCCGGCTTGAAGCCCAGGCGGATGATGTCGGCTTCATTGACGAACAACACATCCCGCTGGCCCTTGACCCCACGATAGCGGTCGTCCAGGCCATAGATGGTGGTGTTGTACTGATCGTGGGAGCGCATCGACTGCATGATCAGGTCCGGCAATTGCCCGGTGTTGCGGGTGCGTTCGTGCACCAGGTCCTTGGGCAGGATGTTCGGGCGGAAGTTGGCGCGGCCCGACGGGGTGTTCCAGCGACGAGCGCCAGCCGAGTTGCCCAGGTAGAAACCGCCCGGGTTTTTCAGGCGCTCGTTGAAGTCCTTGAAGCCCGGAATGGTGTCGGCGATCAGGTCGCGAATACGGTCGTAATCGGCCACCAGCCAGTTCCAGTCCACCGGCTTGCTGCCCAGGGTGGCGGCGGCAATGCCCGCCAGAATCGCAGGCTCGGATTTCATCTGTTTCGACAGCGGCTGCAGTTGGCCGTTGGAGGCGTGGACCATGCTGAACGAGTCTTCAACGGTCACGGCTTGCGGGCCTTCGGCCTGGATGTCGATGTCGGTGCGGCCCAGGCATGGCAGGATCAGCGCGTCCTTGCCATGCATCAGGTGGCTGCGGTTGAGCTTGGTGCTGATCTGTACGGTCAGGTCGCAATTGCGCAGTGCTTCAAAGGTGCGCGGGCTGTCCGGGGTGGCTTGGGCGAAGTTGCCGCCCAGGCCGATAAAGACCTTGGAGCGGCCTTCGAGCATGGCGTGAATCGCTTCCACCACGTTGTGGCCGTTATCGCGCGGCACCTGGAACTGGAAACGACGCTCCAGGGCATCGAGGAACGCCACCGGCGGCCGTTCGTTGATGCCCATGGTACGGTCGCCCTGCACGTTACTGTGGCCACGCACCGGGCACAGGCCCGCGCCCGGGCGGCCGATGTTGCCGCGCAGCAGCATCAGGTTGGCGATTTCCTGGATGGTCGGCACCGAGTGGCGATGCTGGGTGATGCCCATCGCCCAGCACATGATCACGTTCTTGCCTTTGGCGTACATGCGCGCCGCTTGCTCGATCTCCACCAGGGTCAGGCCGGACTGCTCGACGATTTCATCCCATGAGGTGTCGTCGATCTTGCCCAGGTAATCCAGCACGTTGGCGGTGTGTTCGTTGAGGAAGTCGTGGTCGAACACGGCCTCCTTGCCTTCGGCCTGGGCCTGGCGTTCCCACAGCAGCAGGAACTTGGCCATGCCCCGCAGGATGGCCATGTCGCCTCCCAGCGCCGGGCGGAAGTAGGCGGTGTTGGTTGGCTTGTCGCCGTTGGTGAGCATTTCCAGCGGGTGTTGCGGGTGCTGGAAGCGTTCCAGGCCACGCTCTTTCAGCGGGTTGATGCACACCACCTGGGCGCCGCGTTTTACCGCTTCGCGCAGTGGCTCCAGCATGCGTGGGTGGTTGGTGCCGGGGTTCTGGCCCCAGACGAAAATCGCGTCCGCATGCTCGAAGTCATCGAAGGTCACGGTGCCTTTGCCCACGCCCACGCTTTGCGCCAGGGCGACGCCGCTGGCTTCGTGGCACATGTTCGAGCAGTCCGGGAAGTTGTTGGTGCCGTAGGCGCGCACAAACAGTTGATACAGGTAAGCCGCTTCGTTGCTGGCCCGGCCCGAGGTATAGAACTCGGCCATGTCCGGGTTTGGCAGCGCATTGAGGTGCTTGCCGATCAAGTCGAAAGCCGATTCCCAGCTGATGGGTTTGTAACGGTCGGTTTCGGCGTCGTAGCTCATCGGCTCGGTCAGGCGGCCCTGGTATTCAAGCCAGTAGTCGCTCTGCTCCAGCAGCGCGCTGACGCTGTGCTTGGCGAAGAATGCCGCGTCGACCCGGCGCTTGGTGGCTTCCCAGTTGACCGCCTTGGCGCCGTTCTCGCAGAACTTGACCATGCCGCTTTCCGGCGAGTCGCCCCAGGCGCAGCCCGGGCAGTCGAAGCCGCCGTTCTGGTTGGTCTTGAGCATCATGCGGATGTTTTTCAGCGCGTTGTCGCTGGTCAGCCAGGCTTGCGCCACGCTGATCAGTGCGCCCCAACCACCCGCCGGGCCTTTATAGGGCTTGTAGCGCGGGGTGGGTTTGTCGTCGGCTTGATGATGATTACTCACGCTTGATTCTCCATCGCAGGGCTATAGACCCGCGGCGCACTTTTCTGCGGCAGGTGGATGAGATTGAGGTTGTGCCGGCGAGCCCATTGCAGGGCCAGGCCGGTGGGCGACGACAGGCTGACCAGGGTCTGGATGCCTGCACGCAGGACTTTCTGGATCAGTTCGAGGCTGCAGCGACTGGTAACAATCGCCAGGCCGCCGTCGGTCGGAATCTTTTGGCGGATCAGCGCACCGATCAGCTTGTCGAGGGCGTTATGCCGGCCGATGTCTTCACGGCCCAGCAGCAATTCGCCCTGGTTGTTCATGAACACCGCCGCATGCACCGCGCCGCTGTACTGGCCCAGCGGTTGGAACGCGCTGATGCGCTGGCGCAGGCCATCCAGCCATTCGGCAGGCGGCAACGGCGCGCCGGGCAACACCTTGAGGTTGGGCAGCGCCTGCTCCACGGCTTCTACGCCGCACAGCCCACAGCCACTGGTGCCGGCAAGTTGCCGGCGCTGCTGCTTCATATTCCAGAACGCGCGGCTGGAAATCTGCACCTGAGCGTATTGGGTCGAGCCCGAACCGCTGATTTTCAGGTCATAAATGTCGCTAACGTCTTCGATAATGCCGCTACCGATGCTGAATCCGACAATAAAGTCTTCAAGGTCGGTCGGCGTCACCAGCATCACCGCCTGGCTGATGTCGTTATAGGCAATCGCCAACGCGACTTCCTCGGCAAGCGCGGTGCTGGCCGATTCGGTGTGTTCGAGATTACAAAACTGGTAGCTCTGGCTGGCGGCGGGCGCGGGCGTTTCGAGGGCGGGCGCCGCGCAGACTGGGCGCTGGGCGTTCATTGGGCATTACCACCGGGAGTATTCAGCTGTAAGACTAGGCGCGACAAAGGGTCGCGTCTAATCGTCAGTACTGATCTACCGATAGATGCCGTCGATCAAGTCTCGATCAGCGATTTCTGGTACAGCGCAAAACACGCTTCCGCCAAGGCCGAACGGGGTGCACTGCGGCGCATGATCAACCCCAGGCGAGCCAAAGTGTGAGCGTCTTCAATTGGTTGCAGGCGCAGGTGCTCGGTGAGGGCGTCGAGGCCGCCGTCCAGTGGCATCACCGCGCAACACAGGCCGCCGTGCACCGCTTGTAACAATTGATGGACGGCATCGGTCTGCAACAGTGGCTGCGGGTTGAGGCCACGGCTGTGGAAATTGTGGTCGATGGACTGGCGAAAGTGCATGCCGCTGGTGAGCATGCCCAAGGGCAGTTCGATCAGCGCCTCCCAACTCAGGGGCTTGTCGCCGAAGCTGAAGAACCGTTGGTCGTACAGCAGGCCCATGCGGGTTTCGCCCAGGGCCAGGGAGTCGAAACGTTCGGCGTCCAGGCGCTCGAGGTACGACACACCGAGGTCCAGGCGGTTGCTGGCAAGTTGTTCAAGGATTTGCTCGGAGCTTAACGCGGACAACTCAAAGCGCAGGCTGGGGTGTTCCTTGTGCAGCTTCTGCATCAACGCCAGCGGATCGAAGCTCGACAACGGCACCACCCCCAGGCGCAACGTGCCTACCAGGTTGCCGCGACACGCAGCGGCCTCGGCCTGCAAGCCGTCATAGGCCGCCAGCACCGTGCGTGCCCAGGCCAGCACGCGTTCGCCGGGGGCGGTAAAGCCTTCGAAGCGCTGCCCGCGATTGACCAGCGGCAACTGCAGCTCTTCCTCCAGGCTGCGCAGGCGCATCGACAGGGTCGGCTGGGTGATATGGCAGCGCGCCGCCGCCTGGCCGAAGTGACGGGTTTCGTCGAGGGCGATGAGGAATTTCAGCTGTTTGATGTCCATCTTCGCTCCGGGCTTATTCCAATGCGGTGGGATTCTAGCGTGTTTGGGTCTTTGGTCAGGCTGGAACCCAATTCTGTAGGACTGGTCTAGTCTTTGGCATCTGGAAATTAAATCCCAAGGAGAGCGCACCATGAGTCTTTTAAGCTTTGTTAAGGAAGCAGGCGAGAAGTTGATTGACCTGTTGACACCGGGTAATGCCAACGCGAGCGAGCAGTTAAAAGAGCACGTGGCCAAGGTTGGATTGGGTAACCCCAATGTGCAAACCACCGTCGACGGTGACAAGGTGACCGTGACAGGTGAAGTCGCCAGCCAGGAAGAGAAAGAGAAGATATTGCTGGCGCTGGGCAACATCGCCGGCGTTGCGAGTGTTGATGACCAGATCACCGTTTCCGGTCCTGCTGTCGCGGCGGCCCGCTTTGTCGTGGTGAAAAAGGGCGACACCCTGAGCGCTATTTCGCTGGCGGTGTATGGCAACGCCAACCAGTACAACAAAATCTTCGAAGCCAACAAGCCGCTGCTGTCCCATCCGGACAAAATCTACCCAGGGCAGACGCTGCGTATTCCTGAGTAATCCGCGGACCCAATGTGGGAGCGGGCTTGCTCGCGAAAGCGGTGGATCAGTCAATATATTCAGTGGCTGACACACCGTATTCGCGAGCAAGCCCGCTCCCACATTGGACCTTCAGTGTTGTTACAAACCTACGATCAAGTCCCGGTAATCCCCAACCGCTGCAAACTCCGCCGTGTCCTTGGGCCCCTTCCGGCTGTCCGGTTCCTTCACCGCCAGCAAGTGCCCCACGCCAAAATCCCGGGCGCTGCGCAGGATCGGCAAGGTATCGTCGATAAACAGGCTGCGGGCCGGGTCGAAGGCGATGTCGGCGTGCAGGGCGTCCCAGAACTGCGGGTTTTCCTTGGCGAAACCATAGTCATGGGAGCTGATCAGTCGCTCGAAATAAGGCGCCAACTCGATGCGTTCCAGCTTCAACGACAGCGAATCCCGATGGGCATTGGTGATCAGGATCACCCGCTTACCCGCTTGTTTGATCGCCGCCAGGAAGGTATCGGCATCCGGGCGCAAGGCAATCAGGTGTGCGGTTTCAAGCTTGAGCTCGCGCACCGGGATCTTGAGTTCGGCGCTCCAGAAATCCAGGCAATACCATTGCAACTGTCCGGCGTTACGCTCGAACAGCGGCTGCAGCTCCATCTCGGCCATGGCCCGGCTCACACCATGCAACTCGGCATAGCGCTGGGGCAGGTGCTCCATCCAGAAATGGTTGTCGAAGTGCAGGTCGAGCAAGGTGCCGTCCATGTCCAGCAGGACGGTGTCGATGGCGTGCCAGGGCAATGGAGGCATAAAGAACACTCATGTAAGAAAAGATATCCGACACAGACAATCGGAAAAGCCACGGTATAGTAACCCGATCACGCCAAGGAGCCGCTCATGCGCCAGAAACCCACCGTCCTCGCCCGCGAAATAGTCGCCAGTAGCCGTTTGTTCCGCGTGGAGGAAGTGCAATTGCGCTTTTCCAATGGCGTGGAGCGGACCTACGAGCGCCTGGTGGGCAGGGGTGCCGGATATGGCGCGGTGATGATCGTGGCGATGATCGACTCGGACCATGCGTTGCTGATCGAAGAATATTGCGGCGGCACCGACGAGTATGAACTGTCACTGCCCAAGGGCCTGATCGAACCGGGCGAAGACGTGTTGGCGGCAGCCGACCGTGAGCTCAAGGAAGAAGCCGGTTTCGGCGCCCGCCAGTTGGAGCACATCACCGAGCTGTCGCTGTCCCCCGGCTACATGAGCCAGAAAATCCAGGTGGTGCTGGCCACCGAACTGTATGAAGAGCGCCTCGAAGGCGACGAGCCGGAGCCGATGCGCGTCGACCGGGTCAACCTGCGGGAGCTCTCGCAGTTGGCGCAGAACGAGCAGTTCAGCGAGGGCCGCGCATTGGCCGCGCTGTACCTGGTACGCGACCTGTTGACTCAACGTGGAGCGTTCCAGCCATGAGCGAACTGTTCCTGGGTCACCCGTTTATTGCCCCCGCGATCGAATTGGCCCGCCAGGCTGGCGAGGTCATCCTGCCGTATTGGCGCGCCGATGTTGCCGTCACCACCAAGACCGATGATTCACCGGTCACTGCCGCCGACTTGGCTGCCCATCACTTGATCCTCGCCGGGCTGACTGCGTTGGACCCGAGCATTCCGGTGCTCTCGGAGGAAGACGCGGACATTGACCAGAGCGTGCGCGCCGGTTGGCAGCGCTGGTGGCTGGTGGACCCGCTGGATGGCACCAAGGAATTCATCTCCGGCAGCGAGGAGTTCACCGTCAACATCGCGCTGATCGAAAAAGGCCGCGTGGTGTTCGGTGTGGTGTCGATGCCTACCAGCGGTCGGTGCTACTTCGGGGGGGCCGGGCTGGGTGCCTGGCGTTCCGATGTAGGTGCTGCGCCCAAGCAAATCCAGGTGCGCCAGACCCCGGCGAGCGGTGAAGCATTTACCGTGGTTGCCAGTCGTCGCCATACGAGCCCTGAACAGGATCGCTTGCTCGCTGGCTTGAGTGCCGGATTGGGCGAGCTGAAGCTGGCCAATATCGGCAGTTCTTTGAAGTTTTGCCTGTTGGCTGAGGGCAGCGCCGATTGCTACCCGCGCCTGGCGCCCACCTCGCAGTGGGACACGGCGGCCGCGCAAGGGGTGCTGGAAGGGGCGGGTGGGGAAGTGCTGGAGCTGGATGGGCAGCCGTTCAGTTACCCGGCGCGGGCGTCGTTGTTGAACCCGTTCTTCCTGGCATTGCCGGCTAAAGCGGAGTGGCGTGAGCGGTTGCTGACCCTGGCCCGGTCTTAAGCACAGCGCCGATCAAAAATGTGGGAGCGGGCTTGCTCGCGAAGGCAGTGTGTCAGTCACCAGATGTATTGGCTGATCCACCGCTTTCGCGAGCAAGCCCGCTCCCACATTTGTTATGTGTGCAGGACGTACTGCCCGGTAAAGGCCACGGCCCGCTCTTCACTGCCCTCGTTGACGATCCACGTCTCCAGCGCCAAGCGCGCCCGGCCATAACGCTTGTAGGTGGCGACGAATCGCTTCCACACCTTGTCATCAGGTGCCTGGCAAATCGCCGTCGCATCGGTGGTCACCGGCAGCGGATAACTGATCTGCCCTTCCTGAATCACGATGTGCCCGTCTTCAATCCCTTCCTCGCGCAACTGCAAATGCAGCCAGCCCCAACCTGCCAGCACGGCGCCGCAATACAGGCTGCCGCCAAACATGGTGCTCTTGTGGTTGATGTTGGCGTCCAGCGGCAAGCGCAGTTGCAGCTGCCGGTCCTGCCAGTCGATAACCTTGAGGCCCATTTCCCGGGTCAGGGGAATGTCGTGGTGAAGGATCGATTCCAGGTAACGGCTATCGCGACTCATGGTGGCCTCGTGGCAGGGGGAAAAGGGTCATTCGTCGTCAGCGTGACTGTTGCCGCTGTCAGCGAAGTTCAGCCCGTGCTTGCGCAGTTTGTCGTGCAGGGTTTTACGCGGCATGCCCAATGCCTCGGCGAGGCTGCGCATGGAATTGTGGGTGCGCGCCAGTTCGGCGGCGATCAGGCTTTTTTCAAACTGCTCGACTTGTTCGCTCAACCCCCCGGGGGTGCTGGTCAGGACGCTGGCTGAAGGGCTGTCCGAGGTGCTGTCCAGCGCCAGTTCAAGGCCAAGGGCAAAACGCTCGGCGGCGTTTTGCAGCTCGCGCACATTGCCCGGCCAGCTGTGACGCAACAACAGCGCGCGCTGGCCCGGTTGCAGCTCTTTCATCGGTAGCCCGTGGCGCGTGCTGGCTTCGTCGGCAAAGTGCTGGAACAGCATCAGCGCATCCTCACCCCGTTCGCGCAGCGGTGGAATGCGCAGCGGCGCAACGTTGAGGCGGTAATACAAGTCCGCCCGGAAGCGCCCCTGGTCGGCGGACTGGCGCAGGTCTTCCTTGGTGGCGGCGATGATGCGGATATCCAGCGGGATCAGTTGGTTGCCCCCCAGACGCTCCACCACACGCTCCTGCAACAGCCGCAGCAGCTTGACCTGCACATCCAGGCTCATGCTTTCGATTTCGTCGAGAAACAGCGTGCCGCCGTTGGCGAATTCGAATTTGCCGATGCGCCGCTTCTGGGCGCCGGTAAAGGCCCCGGGCTCATGCCCGAACAACTCGCTTTCCACCACCGACTCGGCCAGGGCGCCGGCGTTGATCGCCACAAACGGGCCGCTGCGGCGGTTCGACAGATCGTGCAGCGCACGCGCTACCACTTCCTTGCCGGCACCGGTTTCACCGAGGATCAGCACATCAGCCTTGGTCGCCGCCAGCGCGCCAATCTGCTCGCGCAGGCGCAGCATTTGCGGGGAGTGGCCCACCAGGCGCGTACTCAATTGCTGACGGTCGCTCAGGGCCAGGCGCAGGCTGCGGTTGTCCAGCACCAGGCGGCGCAGGGCCAGGGCGCGGCGCACGCTGTCGAGCAGGGCGTCGCTGGCGAAGGGTTTTTCCAGGAAGTCATAGGCGCCGGTGCGCATCGCCTGCACCGCCAGTGGCACGTCGCCGTGGCCGGTGATCAGCAGTACCGGCAGCTCCGGGTCCTGGGCGTGGAGTTCCTTCAACAGTTCCAGGCCGTCCATGCCGGGCATGCGGATGTCGCTCACCACAACCCCCGGCCAATCCCGGGACAGGCGCGCGGTCAGGCCCTGGGCTTCGCCGAGGGTCAGGACTTTCAGCCCGGCCAGGTCCAGGGTCTGGCAGAGGGCCTGACGCAGGTGTGGATCATCGTCGATCAACACCACCTGAATCTGGTTATCGATAGTCATACACTGCGGTCCTCGGACGGTTGCAGACTGACACCCGGTGCTCCGGCGCGCAGTTTCAAGGTTAACAGTGCGCCGCCTTCCTTGTGGTTGGCGAACAACAGTTCACCGCCAAAGGCGCGCATCAGGGTGTCGCAGATCGCCAGGCCCAACCCCAGGCCCTGGGTGCGGGTCTTGGTGGTGTAGAAGGGCTCGCTGGCGCGGCCCAGGGCTTCCATGCAGAAACCCGGGCCGTTGTCGCGAATGTACAGGTTGACGCCCTGTTCGGTGGTTTGGGCACTCAGCCAGAGTTTGCGCGGCGGGCCTTTTTCGGTCAGGGCGTCCAGAGCGTTGGCCAACAGGTTGCCCAGCACCTGGCGCAGGCGGGTTTCGCCGGCCGCCACCCACAAGGTGGCCTCGGGCAGGTCGCGGATCAGTTCCACTTCCATTGCCCGCCGCCGCTTGGCCAGCAGCGCCAGGGCATCGTCCAGGGCCGGTTGCAGGGCCACGCTTTCCGGCGCATGCCGGTCGCGCCGGGCGAAGGCGCGCAAGTGGGCGATGATCGAGGCCATGCGCCCGGTCAACTCGCTGATCAGCTTGAGGTTGCCACGGGCGTCGTCGGTGCGCTCATGGTCGAGCAAAATCCCGGCGTTTTCCGCGTAGCTGCGAATCGCCGCCAACGGCTGGTTGAGTTCATGGCTGATACTCGCCGACATGGTGCCCAGCGCCGACAACTTGCCGGCCTGCACCAGGTCGTCCTGGGCGCGCACCAGTTCCTGCTGGGCATGTTCACGCTCCAGCACTTCCTGTTTCAGGCGCCGGTTGAGGCCTTCCAGGTCGCTGGTCCGCTCGATCACGCGCATCTCCAGCTCGCGACGGGCCTTGGCTTCGAAGGCGATGCGTTCAAGGTAGTGACGGCGGCGCTGCATCATCAGCCCGAGCAACAGCATCAGCACCAGCAAGGCGGCGCCACCCACCGCGACCACGGTGCGCACCGGGCGGCTGATCAAGGTGCGCGGCGCGAGAATCTCGACTTTCCAGCCGGTTTCGGCGATGTCGGTGGATTGGCGCACCCACGCCGTCGGGCTGAGGCTCAGCGGCTGCGGGTCGCGGGTCGGATAGGGCTGGATGGCGATGATGGCGCGGCGTTCTTCATCCGTCAGCGGCCGGGTGGCACGAAAGCGCCATTGCGGGCGCGAGGTCAGGATCACCACGCCGTTGTGGTCGGTGACCAGCAGTTGTTCGGGGGTGTTGCCCCACAGGCTTTCGGTGTGGTCCAGGTCGACCTTCACCACCAGCACGCCGATGATCTTGTCACCATCTCGCACAGCGGCGGCGAAGAAGTAACCGCGTTTGGCCGAGGTGGTGCCCAGGCCGAAGAAGCGCCCGAGGCGCCCGGCCATGGCTTCGCTGAAGTAGGGGCGAAAGGAAAAATTACGCCCGACGAAGCTGTCCTGCTTGTCCCAGTTGGACGCGGCGAGGGTCTTGCCGGTGGTGTCCATCAGGTACATCACTTCCACCCCGGCCTGGGCGGCGACGTCCTTGAGCAGGTGGTTGGCGTTGACCAGGTTGGTGCTGACGTGAGGCGCGTCGATGGCGGTGCGCAGGGCCGGCAGGTCACCGAGGATTTGCGGCAACACTTCGTAGCGGTGCAGGGTGCCCAGCAGGTTGGCGACGTACAGGTCCAGCGTCTGGCGGTTCTGGCCGGCCAGTTCGTTGCGGTAATAACGCTCGGCCAAGTGCTCCAGCGGCCACAACAGCGGTGCCAGGCATAGCGCCAGCAATGCCAGGCTGCGCCAGCGGGGTCTTCGCGGAAGGGGTGGAGTCATGGGAGTCGTGCGCCTGTGGGTACAGGCGCATTATGCCTAGTGCTGCTCGGCAAGACACTCGCGCAATGCGTCATGCCACTGCGGTTGCGAGACATGCCATTGCTGTTGCAGGCGGCTGCAATCGAGGCGCGAGTTCAGCGGGCGCCTGGCCGGCGTTGGATAGGCGCTGGAGGGAATCGCTTCCAGCTCGGCGCAGGCACGACCGTTGGCCCGTAGTTGCTCGCCGATGGCCTGGGCAAAGCCGAACCACGAGGTCTCGCCCTGGGCCGTCAGGTGGTAGACACCCCAATCCCCGGCCTGGCCCGCCTGCCAGCGCTCGATCAGTGCACGGGTGCTGTTGGCGATGGTCCCGGCCCAGGTCGGCGCGCCGATCTGGTCGGCGACGATGCGCATCTGCGGTTTTTCCTGCAGCAGGCGTTGCATGGTCAGCAGGAAGTTCTTGCCGTGGGTCGAGTAGACCCAGCTGGTGCGCAGGATCAGGTGTTCACCGCCGATGGCCGCGATCGCCTGTTCGCCCGCCAGCTTGCTTGCGCCATAGACGCCCAGCGGGTTGGTTGCGTCGTCCTCGTTGTAGGGCGCGGCCTTGCTGCCGTCGAACACGTAGTCGGTGGAATAGTGAATCAGCGGAATGCCCAGTGCCTTGGCTTCCTCGGCGAAAATCCCGGGCGCGGTGGCGTTGATGGCGAAGGCCACGTCCGGCTCGCTCTCGGCTTGATCGACGGCCGTATGGGCGGCTGCGTTGATGATCAGGCCGGGGCGATGGGCGCGTACCTGGTCGCGGACCTGCTCGGGACGGGCCAGGTCAAGCTGGTCGCGGCCCAGCACGATCAACTCGCCCAGGCCCTGGAGACGTTGTTGCAACTCCCGGGAGACTTGGCCATGTTGGCCGCTGATAAGGATTTTCATGGGAACAGGTCGGCCTCTTGCAGGCTTTTCCCGGCCTGGTCCTTGGCGGACAGTTGCGGCGTCTCCGTCAGTTCCCAGTCGATGGCCAGCGTCGGGTCGTTCCAGAGGATGCAACGCTCGGCGCTCGGCTGGTAGTAATCGGTGGTCTTGTAGAGGAACTCGGCGTAGTCGCTCAGCACCACAAAGCCGTGGGCGAAACCTTCCGGTACCCACAACTGGCGATGGTTATCGGCGCTAAGCCGCACGCCCACCCATTGCCCGAAGTTGGGCGAGCTGCGGCGGATGTCGACGGCCACATCCAGCACTTCGCCGGCGATGACGCGCACCAGTTTGCCCTGGGTATGTTCGAGCTGGTAATGCAGGCCGCGCAGCACGCCTTTTTGCGAGCGCGAGTGGTTGTCCTGCACGAAATCACGCTTGAGCCCGGTGGCCTCTTCGAAGGCGCGGGCGTTGAAGCTTTCGTAGAAAAAGCCGCGCTCGTCACCGAACACTTTCGGTTCGATGATCAATACGCCTGGCAACGACGTGTCGGTGACCTTCATTTTTGCTCCCCGGCCAGTGAATACAGGTATTGGCCGTAGCCGGTCTTGCCGAAGTACTTGGCCCGCTCCAGCAAGTGGTCACGGTCGATCCAGCCGTTCTCGTAGGCGATTTCTTCCAGGCACGCCACTTTCAAACCCTGGCGGTGCTCGATGGTCTGCACATACGTCGAGGCCTCCAGCAGGCTGTCGTGGGTGCCGGTGTCGAGCCAGGCGAAACCACGGCCGAAGCGCTCCACGTGCAGGTCGCCACGATTGAGGTAGGCGTTGTTGACGTCGGTGATCTCCAGCTCGCCCCGTGGCGATGGCTTGACTGCCTTGGCGATCCTGATCACGTCGTTGTCGTAGAAATACAGGCCGGTCACCGCGTAGCTCGACTTTGGCTTGGCTGGTTTTTCCTCGATGGACAGCGCGCGGCCCTGGCTGTCGAAGTCGATTACGCCGAAACGCTCCGGGTCCTTGACCCAGTAACCGAATACCGTGGCGCCAGATGGGCGTTCGGCAGCAGTGCGCAGTTGTTCGCCGAAGTGCTGGCCGTGGAAGATGTTGTCGCCCAGGATCAGGCATACCGGGTCATCGCCGATAAACTCTTCGCCAATCAAAAACGCCTGGGCCAGGCCGTCCGGCGACGGTTGTTCGGCGTAGGTAAAACGCACGCCAAACTGGCTGCCATCGCCCAACAGGTTGCGGTATTGCGGCAGGTCTACCGGGGTGGAGATCACCAGGATTTCCTTGATCCCGGCCAGCATCAGCACCGAGATCGGGTAGTAGATCATCGGCTTGTCATACACCGGCAACAGTTGCTTGGAAACGCCCAGGGTAATGGGGTGCAAACGCGTGCCGGAGCCACCGGCCAGTACGATTCCCTTCATCATGCGATCAGATCCTTAAAGTCGGTGTTGCCCAGTCGTTCGCCTTGATAACTACCGTCCTGGACCCTGCGGCACCATTCCAGGTTATCGAGGTACCACTGCACGGTTTTGCGCAGGCCGGTTTCAAAGGTTTCCTGCGGAACCCAGCCCAGCTCGCGTTCGATCTTGCTGGCGTCGATCGCATAGCGCTGGTCGTGGCCCGGGCGATCCTTGACGAAAGTGATCAGGTCAGTGAATTTCTCCACGCCCGCCGGGCGTTGTGGTGCCAGTTCTTCCAGCAGGCCGCAGATGCTGCGCACCACGTCGATATTCTTCTGCTCGTTATGGCCGCCGATGTTGTAGGTCTCGCCTACCACACCTTCAGTCACCACTTTGAACAGCGCGCGGGCGTGGTCTTCGACGAACAGCCAGTCGCGCACTTGCAGGCCGTCGCCGTACACCGGCAATGGTTTACCTGCGAGGGCGTTGAGGATCACCAGCGGAATCAGCTTCTCGGGAAAGTGGAACGGCCCGTAGTTGTTCGAGCAATTGGTCAACAGCACCGGCAGGCCGTAAGTGCGCTGCCAGGCGCGTACCAGGTGATCGGACGCGGCCTTGCTGGCCGAGTACGGCGAGCTTGGGGCGTAGGGCGTGGTTTCGGTGAACAGGTCATCGACGCCGTGCAGGTCGCCATACACTTCATCGGTGGAGATGTGGTGGAAGCGGAAGGCACTCTTGGCCGGTTCTTCCAGCTTCTGCCAATAACCGCGTGCGGCCTCCAGCAGGCTGTAGGTGCCGACGATATTGGTCTGGATAAAATCCGACGGGCCGTCGATTGAACGGTCCACATGAGACTCGGCCGCCAGGTGCATGATCGCGTGGGGCTCAAAGCGCGCCAGTACGGCGCTGACGGTGGCCTGATCGATGATATCGGCCTGGACGAACTCGTAGCGGCTGTTGCTCGCGATGCTGGCCAG
This sequence comes from Pseudomonas sp. Ag1, assembly GCF_000278565.1. Classification (NCBI taxonomy): domain Bacteria; kingdom Pseudomonadati; phylum Pseudomonadota; class Gammaproteobacteria; order Pseudomonadales; family Pseudomonadaceae; genus Pseudomonas; species Pseudomonas sp. Ag1. Next base: position 94,141 of record NZ_AKVH01000101.1, on the reverse strand, counting down.
CGACTCAAGATTGCCGGCGTAGGTCAATTTGTCCAGGTTGAGCACTTCGTGCCCGGTGTGTTGAATCAGGTGCCGGATCAGAGCGGAGCCGATGAATCCGGCGCCGCCGGTGATGAGAATGCGCATGTCGGAGGCCCTTTTCCTTAGACAGACATTAAGCGAATGGAGCATAGCTTGAGTTGTGGAGCCAGGTGGTGCAAGGGGCCACAGTCAGATTGACGGCACTGCGCGGGACTGGGGGTTGCGTAACCCCCGTCAACAATGGCGATATAAGCGCCTGATAAAAAAGCCAGGGGTCTTCACATGTTGCTCGCCACGTTGATTCATCGCGCCAGCCTGCCATGCCCGCAAGTCGGGCCTGTGCCTGCGACGCAGCTACTTGAGCAGCATTACGGCCTGGGTGGGGCGTTGCGGTCCCTCGGCAGCCAGCAAGACCTCAACTACCGTATCGACAGCGAGCGTGGCCGTTTTGTGCTGAAAATCTGCCGGGGCGACTACGCCGCCGTCGAGTTGCAGGCCCAGCACGCAGCCCTCAAGCATCTGCAGGAACATTCGGATGTACGGGTGCCCAAGGTGATCTCGTCGCTTGCTGGCGAAGAACTGCTGACCGAGACCGTCGCCGGGCAAACCGTGCACCTGCGGTTGCTGGACTACATCGACGGCCAGCCGCTGACCCATCTGCCCCATCTGGGTCGCGAGGTGATCGCAGGCTTCGGCGAACTCTGCGGGCGGATGAGCCAGGCGCTGGCCGACTTCGAGCATCCGGGCCTGGAACGTACCCTGCAATGGGACCCACGCCATGCCCTTGAGCTGATCACTCATTTGCTGTCGACCCTCGAAAACCTCCCGCATCGGGCCGGGCTGGAGCGCGTGGTGGAGCAGGTCGGGCAGCGTCTGCGGCCGTTGGCCGACCGCTTGCCCTGGCAAGCCGTGCACATGGACATCACCGATGACAACGTGGTCTGGCAGCGCGATGCCCAGCGGCATTGGCAGATTGAAGGCGTGATCGATTTTGGCGACCTGGTGCGCACCTGGCGCATTGCCGACCTGTCGGTGACCTGCGCGGCGCTGCTGCATCATGCCGAGGGTGATCCGTTCGCGATCCTGCCGGCGATCCAGGCGTGCCACCGGATCACGCCGTTGCAGCGCGAAGAGTTGCAGGTGCTATGGCCGCTGATCGTCGCGCGGGCCGCGGTGTTGGTGCTGAGCAGCGAACAGCAGCAACGCCTGGACCCGGATAACGCGTACCTGTTGAAGAATGCCGAGCATGAGTGGGAAATTTTCCACGTAGCCACCTCGGTGCCCTTTGAATTGATGGAGGCGGCGATCCTGAACTGCGTCGGTGCCGAATTGCCGCCGATTGTCGGTGAAGGCTTCGCGCCTTTGTTGCCGGGGCTCGTTGGGCGTGAATTCGCGTTGATCGATCTGGGCGTGCTCAGCCCGCATTTCGAGGCCGGTAACTGGGAGCAGGAGGGCATTGATCGCCGATTGCTGGAACAAGCGGCCGTGGTCCATGGCCTGGCAGCCAGTCGTTATGGTCAATACCGTCTGTCCCGCACCCAACCCGACAGTGCCGTCGAGCCCGACACCTTCGCGCTTCACGTAGAACTGCACATGCCCTTGGGCGCCACGGTGGAAGCACCGTTCGCCGGCACCTTGCGCCATGGCGCCGACGGCCTGCTGAGCCTGCATAGCGCCCAGTTGAGTGTTCGGTTGTGGGGCGTGAACGCCTTGTTGAAGCACGGCGCCGCAGTGGTAAAAGGCCAGGTAATCGGCGACGTGGTCGCGCCGCTGACAGTACAACTGTGCCGCGCCGAGCTTGAGCCGCCGCTGTTCTGCACGCCTTCCCGGGCGCCGGCATGGCAAACGTTGTGCCCATCCCCGGCTACCTTGCTGGGGCTGGCCTGCGACGCCGAGCCGGAGCTGGACCCCGAAGCCCTGCTGGCGCGTCGGGACGCCAGCTTCGCCCGCTCGCAGAAGCACTATTACGTCGACCCGCCGCGCATCGAGCGCGGCTGGCGCAACCATTTGATCGACATGCAGGGCCGTTCCTACCTCGACATGCTCAACAACGTCGCCGTCCTCGGCCACGGTCACCCGCGCATGGCCGAGGTGGCGGCGCGGCAATGGTCGCTGCTCAACACCAACTCGCGCTTCCACTATGCGGCGATTGCCGAACTCTCCGAGCGTTTGCTGGCGCTGGCGCCGGACTCCATGGACCGGGTGTTTCTGGTCAACAGCGGCACCGAGGCCAACGACCTGGCGATTCGCCTGGCCTGGGCCTACAGCGGCGGGCGCGACATGCTCAGCGTGCTGGAGGCGTACCACGGCTGGTCGGTGGCGGCGGATGCGGTGTCGACCTCGATTGCCGACAACCCCCAGGCCTTGAGCAGCCGCCCGGACTGGGTGCACCCGGTGACCGCGCCGAATACCTATCGCGGCGAGTTTCGCGGGCAGGACAGCGCCCCCGACTACGTACGCAGCGTGGAACACAACCTGGCGAAAATCGCCGCGCAGAATCGCCAGCTGGCGGGTTTCATTTGCGAGCCGGTGTATGGCAATGCCGGCGGGATTTCCTTGCCGCCGGGATATTTGCAGCAGGTGTACGCGCTGGTTCGTGAGCAGGGCGGCGTGTGCATCGCCGACGAAGTGCAGGTGGGCTACGGCCGCATGGGGCATTTCTTCTGGGGCTTTGAAGAGCAGGGCGTGGTGCCGGACATCATCACCATGGCCAAGGGCATGGGCAATGGCCAGCCGTTGGGCGCGGTGATCACCCGCCGGGAAATCGCCGAGGCGCTGGAGGCCGAGGGTTACTTCTTCTCCTCATCGGGAGGCAGCCCGGTGAGTTGCCGGATCGGCATGGCGGTGCTGGATGTGATGGAGGAAGAAAAGCTGTGGGAAAACGCCCAGGAGGTGGGCGGACACTTCAAGGCGCGGTTGGAGGCGCTGGTCGAGCAGTATCCATTGGTGGGCGCGGTGCATGGTTCCGGGTTTTACCTGGGGCTGGAATTGGTCCGCGATCGACAGACCCTGGAACCGGCCACCGAAGAGACCGCGCTGCTGTGTGACCGGCTGCGGGAACTGGGGATCTTCATGCAGCCCACCGGCGACTACCTGAACATCCTCAAGATCAAGCCGCCGATGGTCACCTCACGGCACAGTGTGGATTTCTTCGTCGACATGCTGGCGAAGGTTCTGGAGGAAGGCTTGTAACAATAAACTCGATTGTTATCGGTAAAATTTGATCATTTTTCGATGAGTGGATATTTATTAGCTTCAAAAGCCGATTTTTATCCGCTATAAAGGCGTCCACTTGCCCGCCGCCGAGGAGATGATTCATGAGCCGTATCGTTACCGTTGCCGCGACCCAGATGGCTTGTTCCTGGGACCTTGATGCCAATCTCGAAACCGCTGAAAGGCTGGTGCGTGAGGCCGCCGCCAAGGGCGCGCAGATCATCCTGATCCAGGAACTGTTCGAGGCCCCGTACTTCTGCCAGAAGCCGAACCCGGACTACCTGCAACTGGCGACCACGGTTGAAGATAACGTCGCGATCAAGCACTTCCAGAAGGTCGCCCGGGAACTGCAGGTGGTGTTGCCCATCAGTTTCTATGAACTGGCCGGCCGCGCGCGTTTCAACAGCATTGCGATCATCGACGCTGACGGCTCCAACCTCGGGATTTATCGGAAAAGCCACATCCCGGACGGCCCGGGCTACCATGAAAAGTATTACTTCAACCCCGGCGACACCGGCTTCAAGGTGTGGAACACCCGCTATGCGAAGATCGGCGTGGGCATCTGCTGGGACCAGTGGTTCCCGGAAGCCGCCCGCAGCATGGCGCTGCAAGGCGCGGAAATCCTGTTCTACCCGACCGCCATCGGCAGCGAGCCCCACGACAAGACAATTTCGTCCCGTGACCACTGGCAGCGGGTACAGCAAGGCCATGCCGGCGCCAACCTGATGCCGCTGATCGCCAGCAACCGCATCGGTAACGAGGAGCAAGACGGCTACGACATCACCTTCTACGGCTCGTCCTTCATCGCCAATCAGTTCGGCGAGAAAGTAGAAGAACTCAACGAAACCGAAGAAGGCATCCTGGTGCACCGCTTCGATCTCGATGAACTTGAACACATTCGCAGCGCCTGGGGTTCGTTCCGCGACCGCCGTCCGAACCTGTATGGTGCGCTTAAAACCCTCGACGGTTCCCTGGAGTCCTGAATCGCCATGACCACTTTGCACAGTACCCCCCGCGCCGACGGCTTCTACATGCCTGCCGAATGGGCGCCACAGACCCAGACCTGGATGATCTGGCCCGAGCGCCCGGACAACTGGCGCCTGGGCGGCAAGCCGGCGCAGGCCGCCCATGTGGCGGTGGCCAAGGCCATCGCACGTTTTGAACCGGTGACCGTGGCGGTCTCGGCCGGCCAGTACGAAAACGCCCGGGCGCGCCTGGACGTGCCGAATATTCGCCTGGTGGAAATGTCCAGCGACGACGCCTGGGTCCGCGATACCGGGCCGACCTTCGTGATCAACAACAGCGGTGAAGTGCGCGGTGTGAACTGGGACTTCAACGCCTGGGGCGGTTTTGATGGCGGCTTGTACTCGCCGTGGAACCGCGACTCCCAGGTGGGCGGCAAGATCCTCGAGATCGAGCGCAGCCCGCGTTATCGCACCGAAGGGTTTGTGCTGGAAGGCGGTTCGATCCACGTCGACGGCGAAGGCACCCTGATCACCACCGAAGAATGCCTGCTTAACCGCAATCGCAACCCGCACCTGCAGCGTGAGGAAATCGAAGTGGTGCTCAGCGCCAGCCTGGCGGTGGATAAAATCATCTGGTTGCCGGATGGCCTGTTCAACGACGAAACCGACGGGCATGTGGATAACTTCTGCTGCTACGTACGCCCAGGCGAAGTGTTGCTGGCCTGGACCGACGACCCGCAAGACCCGAACTATGCGCGCTGCCATGCCGCCATGGACGTACTGCAAAGCAGCACCGACGCCCAGGGCCGCTCGTTCACAGTGCATAAAATGCCGATCCCGGGGCCGCTGTACGCCACCGAGGAAGAATGCGCAGGCGTGGACCCGGTAGACGGCACCCAGGAGCGCAATCCCACCGTGCGGTTGGCCGGTTCCTACGTCAACTTCCTGATCGTCAACGGCGGCATCATCGCGCCGAGCTTCGACGACCCGCTGGACAGCCGCGCCAAGGAGATTCTGCAGAGCCTGTTCCCGCAGCATGAAGTGGTGATGGTGCCTGGCCGCGAACTGTTACTGGGGGGCGGCAACATCCACTGTCTGACCCAGCAACAGCCGGCCCCGCACAAAAACTGAGTGCACTTGTAACAGCCTGGTGCCGGGTTTAACGGCAATCGAGTGCGCCATGTTTTGCGCGCTCACAGCAAGCCCGCGGCCCGTCAGGTTCGCGGGCTTTTTTGTGTGCAAGTGCCGACAAACCGGGCACATTGGCATAGCTCTTGTATCGCTGTTGCGACACACAGCACGGTGTATGACTAAGCGGTTCTGTCATAAACCTTGAGTAAGTTAGCCGCTCATGCCGTCGGAGAGAGCGCTGAAATGAATGCCGATATCAACCTGATGTACACGCGCACGTTCCACCCTTTGCGGGTGAACGGTGACGCGATCCACGCGCTGGCGCTCTGGTTGAAGGCAAACGGTTCGCGGCAGATCAGGACGCCCGACCCGCGCCGGGTGATGAGCGAACGGTACCCGGCGGGGCTGTTCAGCGAGGACGAGGTGCAGGTGTTGTGTGAATTGATGCAAGGCTGACGGTTGTTTTCAATGTTGCACTGGACCTTGTGGTGAGGGAGCTTGCTCCCGCTGGGCTGCGCAGCAGCCCCAAAACAGATCATCGAGTTCTATCTGAAAAAACACAGTCGCCTATTTTGGGGGCGCTTCGCACCCCAGCGGGAGCAAGCTCCCTCGCCACGCAAGCCTGTTAGAAACTGTAGGTTCCGGTCACCACCAGACTGCGCGGGTCGCCGAACTGAATCTGCGCCGCACTCGTCGCTGACGCGTAGTACGTCTTGTCGCTGATATTGTTCAGCGCCGCCCGTACATCCCATTCCTTCTGCCGAAACCCGGCCAGTGCGTCCCAACGCCCATAGCCCGGCAACAATACCGTGTTGGCGTTATCCGCATAGCGCTCACCCACCAGCGTCAGCCCGGTTTCCGCGTACCAGCCCATCTCCGGTTTCCAGGTGACGAACAGGCTCGCGTTGCGCTTGGCCACGTCGCTGATGCGCTTGCCTTCAAAGCCATTGTTGTCTTTCACCACCGTGGCGTCCTGCAGGCCGACGCCACCGCGCACGTACCAGTTGCCGACGACCTTGCCGGTAGCGGTCAACTCCACGCCACGGGAACGCTGCTCGCCGCTGAGCAGGGTGATGGTCGGGTCCAGCGGGTCGCGGGTGCGGCGGTTGTAGAGCTCCAGTTCATACACCGCCAGGGTGGTGCTCAGGCGGTCGTCGAGCCAGTCGCTCTTGACCCCGATTTCCTTCTGTTTGGTCAGCTCCGGGCTCAGGTCGTTGGCGTTGCCCGTGGCATTGGGCGTGATGCCGATCAGGCCGCCGCCGGTCGGCGAGAACGTCTTGCTCCACGAGGCATAGAACGAATGGTGTTCCAGCGGCGTCCAGACCAGGCCCACGCGCGGGCTGGTGCTGTGGCTCACGACCTGCTCCGAGGCCTTGGTCAGCTTGTTGGTGGACTCCACATCAAAGCGGTCATAGCGCAAACCGGCGAGCAGTTGCCATTGATCGTTCAGGCGCAGTTGGTCCTGCACATACACGCCCTGGCTTTGCGCTTCGGTGTGACTGCTGCTGAATGCCGGCAGGCGACCGTAGTGGCGCAGGTCCGGGTTGGGGTTGTACACATCCACGCTCGGTACAGCGGCGAGCGGCGCTCGATAGAGTTTCGGGTCACGGCGCTGGTTGCCCAATTCCACTCCGGTGAGCAAGCGATGCTCCAGGCCGAAGGTGGTGAAGCCGCCTTCCAGTTCGACGTTGTTGAGGATGTTGCGGGTGGTCAAGTCCTGCTGCCAGCGCTGGCGCCCGACCTTGCCGGTTTTTGGGTCGTAGCTGACGGCGTAGGTGTTATCGAAGTCGCTGTTTAGGGTGAACACGCCCAACGTATGGCGCAGTTGCCAACTGTCGTTCAGCTCATAGGCAAGCCGCGAACGCAGGGATTGTGACGTGTCGTCGATGTAATCGCGCTTGTCACCATAAGTGGTGCCGCGGCTGACATCCGCCGGCCGCCCATTGACCCCGGGAATGCCCCGGTCCGGCGTGCGGTTGTAGCGGCTGTATTCGTACTGCACCAGCCAGTTCAGGTCGGGGCTCAGTTGCCAGCTCATGGACGGCGCAAACAGTTGGCGATTGCCGCTGACGCCGTCGCGGAAACTGTTGTTGTCCTGGTTGCCCATGTTCAGGCGCAGGCTGATGGTGTCGGTGGGGTCGGTGCTGAGGTCGGCGTACAGGCTGCGCAAATCATTGCTGCCGCCCTGGGCCTCGATGCTGGAGGCGCGACCGGCCTGGGGCAGCTTGCTCACCCGGTTGACGATGCCACCTTGGCCGCCGCGGCCGTATAACACGGCTGCCGGGCCCTTGAGTACTTCGATGCGTTCGATGTTGTGCAGGTCGCGCACGTATTGGCTGTCGTCGCGAACGCCGTCCAGGTAGAAGTCGTTGCTGGCGTCGAAGCCGCGGATGCGCAGGCTGTCGAACCGTGTGTCGGCGCCGCTGCTGACGTTGGGTATACCGCTCAAGGCCTGGCCCAGGTCATTGGTGCCGTAGGAACGCAGGTTGTCGGTTTTTACCGAGTCGATGGCCTGGGGCACATAACGCACGGGTGTGGCGGTGCGGGTGGCGGTGCTGGTTTCCTTGACGCGCGGGTCGTCCTCTTCAGCTTCGGCGCTCACGGAGGTTTCCGGCAGGACAGTGGCAGCGCAGGTAAATCCGGCAGACAGCAGGACAGAGAGCCCAAGGGTCATGGGCGTCAGGCGAAGGGCAGGCATCGGGGTGTGTATCCAAAAAGGTTGGCAGAATAAAAGCGCGTTAATGGTAATGCTTACTATTTGCGCAGGTTATCTATTCCTGGGCGGACCTTTCTGAAAAATGTTACGGCGTATGTTTTTCAAGGGTATTCGACCGATTCTCGGAACAGTCTGAAAGCCGATCCGGGGTTTTTCCCAATTGTGCGTAAGACTAATCTGCCGATCATCAACATCCATCGGAGCCCGTCATGTCGGCAGCCACACTTCACTACATTTACGACCCGCTGTGCGGTTGGTGTTACGGCGCCGAGCCGCTGCTGAGCGCCGCCCGGAGCGTGTTACCGATCCAGTTGCATGGCGGCGGCATGATGACCGGCGCGAATCGCCAATCCGTATCGCCGCAGTTGCGTGACTACGTAATGCCCCACGACCGGCGCATCGCCGAGTACACCGGGCAACCGTTTGGCGAGGCGTATTTCGAAGGTTTGTTGCGGGACCACGGTGCGGTGTTCGATTCAGCCCCGCCGACCAGCGCCGTGCTGGCGGCAGAAAAAATTGCCGGTCGCGGGCTGGAATTATTGGCGCGTCTGCAAACGGCGCACTACGTCGAAGGTCGCCGAATTGCCGATAAGGACGTGCTGCTGACCCTGGCCGAATCCATCGGTTTGGATCCCCAAGCCTTCACCGCCGCTTTCAGTGAAATCCTTGGCGCAGCAACTCAAGCGCACATCAATGACAGCCGCCAATGGCTGGCAAAAGTCGGTGGCCAGGGCTTCCCCACGCTGGCCCTGGAGCAGAATGGGCAGCTGCAATTGCTCGATATCAGCCCCTGGTTGGGCAAGCCAGAAGCCTTCGTTGAGTGGCTGAGACAAAGAGTCGCAATTTCGATTCAACCCACCCAATCGAGTGCACCAATGTGTGGCCTGCAGGGGTGTGCAGATCCAGGAAGCGCTTGATAGAGCCTTGCGCAATGATGGCTATTTAATGGTTCTTAGACTTTTTTAGCCTAAATACAGAAGATTCACGAAATTGACACACAGTAAAGGGCGCGGATAGGATTCGCCCCAACGCCTGTGGCTAACCGCCATGACTTCCCCAATAAAAAAAGGCCCGCGGCATTTCACGTCGTCCGCGGGCCTTTTTTTATCTGGGAAAGTCGACACCAGAAAAGCAACACGGAGCCTGGTGTCACAGCGCGTACTCAACCAGTAATAAGGAATATAAGAAAATGTTGAAGCAACGGATGGGGCTGATCGCTCTGGGGATTTTGAGCGCTACGCAAGCAATGGCTGACGACCAATCCCAATCGAAGGGTTTTGTTGAAGACAGCCACCTGAACATCGCGGCACGCAACGCTTACATCAGCCGCGACTACAAAAACGGCAAGCAAGACAAAGCCGAATGGGGCCAGGGCTTCATCGGCAAGTTCGAATCCGGTTTCACCCAAGGCACCGTTGGTGTGGGTGTGGACGTGATCGGCCAATACGCCATTCGCCTGGATGGTGGTAAAGGTCGCAGCGGCGCTGGCGGTATCGACTTCTTCAAGCAAGGCGACAGCGGCGAAGCGGCCAACGACCTGGCCAAGGGCGGCGCTGCCGTCAAGGCACGCATCTCCAACACCGTGATCAAGTACGGTGATCAGATGCCAGCCGTGCCGGTCCTGGAATACGACAACTCCCGCCTGTTGTCCGAAACCTATACCGGTACCTCGATCGTCTCCAAGGAAATCGCCGGCCTGCAGCTGGACGCTGGTCACTTCACCAAGGAAGCTCGCAAGAGCGCCGAGGGTTCCGACAGTGGCGCGCTGAAAAGCATCGACTACATCGGCGGTAGCTACAAATTCACCGAAAGCCTGTCGGCAGCGCTCTACGCTTCCAACATGCAGGACGTGCTGAAGAAGCAATACGTCAACGTCAACTACGTGCTGGCCCTGCCAGAGAAGCAATCGTTGACCTTCGACTTCAACGGCTACAAGACCAAGCTCGACCGTAGCTTCGCCCTGGAAAACCAAGGTGACGCCGACGCTCGCGACAACAAAATCTGGAGCCTGGGCGCCACGTGGGCCGTTGGCCCGCACAGCTTCACCGTGGCTCACCAGCGCAGCACCGGTGACACCGGTTACCTGTACGGCGGCTACCGCAACGCAGGCGGCATCGGCGACGGTGGCAACACCATCCTGCTGGCCAACTCCTACTGGTCTGACTTCAACGGCAAGGACGAGCGCTCCTGGCAAGCAGGCTACGGCCTGGACTTCAGCGCCTTCGGCGTGCCTGGCCTGACCTACAACATCGCCTACGTGCGCGGCACCAACATTGACGACGGTTCCAACCGCGGCAGTGGCACCGAGCGTGAAATCTTCAACCAGTTCAAATACGTAGTACAGAGCGGCCCGGCGAAAGACCTGAGCCTGCGTGCCCGTGCGTCGTGGTTGCGCGTTTCCAACAACGCCAGCAACTACAACGTGGGTGGTAACGAGATCCGCCTGTTCGCCGACTACCCAATCAACGTTTTCTAATTGATTCGGCGTCGCGCCTGATTCAAGGCGATAAAAAACCCCGACTGGTTCGGGGTTTTTTTATGCCTATGATCAGCGCTTGCTGGCGGCTGTGATGATCACATCTGCGACCTTTTGCGGCTGCGACAGCATCGGCACATGGCTGGTTTGCACCACGGTGGTGGTGGCATTGATTTTCTTCGCGTAGGCCTGCTCCAGGCCCGGGTCGATCATGCGGTCCTTGGCGGCGACGATGTAATAGTTGGGTTTGGTTTTCCAGGCGGCGACCGTGATTTTATCGTCGAACGCCTTGCCCAGAATCGGCCCCTGGGTCACGGCAATCAGGTTGGCCTGGTCGGCAGGCAAGTCCTGGGCGAAGTTTTTCGCCACGGACGCGGCGGGCAAATACAGGTAGCCGGAAGCGTCGGCACTGATGGTCTCGATACCCGGCGGGGTTGGGTAGCCTTTCTCGGACTCGGCAGAGCTCTGGCCCTCGGACGGCGCGAACGCGGCCACATAAACCAGTGCCTTGACCTTGTCGCTGGTGCCGCCCTGAGTGATTACACTGCCGGCCCACGAATGGCCCACCAGAACCACTCGCCCACTCTGGGCATCAATCACCCGCTGGGCGGCGGCCACATCATCTGCCAGGGACGTCAGCGGGTTTTGCACCGCCACCACCTTCAAGCCTTTGGCCTGCAACAACGGAATCACCTTGTTCCAGCTGGAGCCATCGGCAAAGGCGCCGTGCACCAGCACCACGGTGGTGTCCGACAGCGCCGGGGTGGCGGCATAGGCCTGGCCGGTGAGCATCGCGGCGGCCATGAGCGTAGGCAGCAACAGGGTTTTGAATGTGGATTTAAGCATGTGGGGCACGTCCGTAAGTGAGGGGTTATCGGCCAGCACTCAAGGCGTTTGCAGCCTGCCTTAAGCCTGTAGGCAAGACGCGCGGGGAGGGCGGTTATTCCAGGGAGCAGTAAAAAAACGCAGCGCCGGACGTCTCGATTGATTACATAGCATCACTAATGAAGTACTCCGACCCACCTTTATCCACCTCAAGCAACCTCTTAAATTGGCCTCACTGCCTGCCCACCATGTCGATGGGCAAGTCACTGGAGCCTTGTCATGCCATTTGTCAGCGTACGTATCACCCGCGACGGCGTTACCTCGGAGCAGAAAGCCCAGGTCATTGCCGAAATCACCGAAACCCTCGAACGCGTCCTCAACAAACGCCCGGACCTGACCCACATCGTCATCGAAGAAGTCGACACCGATAACTGGGGCTACGCCGGCATCACCACCACCCAGTACCGCAAACAGCTCGCGGAAAACCCGTCATGAGCACGCCTGTCACCATCGACTTCATCTCCGACGTGGTGTGCCCATGGTGCGCCCTCGGCGCCACCGCCCTGGAGCAAGCCATCGACAACCTGGCGGGCGAAGTGAAGGTTGAACTGACCTTCAAACCCTTCGAGCTCAACCCCGACATGCCGGCCGAAGGCGAAAATGCCGTTGCCCACATGATGCGCAAATACGGGCGCAGCGCCGAGGAAGTTGCCAGCGGCAAAAGGATGTTGATGGAGCGAGGCGCGGCCATCGGCTTCACCTTCGACCTGGAAAAGCGCAGCCACTTCTACAACACCTTCGACGCCCATCGGTTGCTGTTTTGGGCTTTGCAGCAAGGGCGCCAGCTCGAGCTGAAAAAGGCGCTGTTGCGCGGGTATTTCAGCGATGGCCAGAACGTCAGTGATCACGAAACCCTGGCGGGTCTGGCCGCCGAGGCCGGGCTGGATATTGAAGGCGCACGACGGGTGCTGGGCTCTACCGCCTACGCCAATGAAGTGCGCGAGCTGGAAGCGTTCTACCGCGAGCACGGCATCAACTCCGTACCGGCCATGGTCCTCAATGGCCGCCAGCTGGTCTCCGGGTCGCAATCCGTCAGTTACTACGAACAGATGCTGCGGGAAATGTCCGCCGCGGCTGCTTGAACCATCCCATTTTCCATATAGAGGTTTCATCATGAGCAATTCGAAAAAAGTCGTTGTGATCACCGGCGCATCCCAAGGCCTCGGCGCTGCTGCAGTGAAGGCTTACCGCGAGCTGGATTACCGCGTGGTTGCCACCTCCCGTTCGATCAAACCGTCGACTGATCCGGACATCCTCACCGTGGCCGGCGACATCGCCGACCCGGCCACCGCCGAGCGCGTCATCCGCGAAGGCGTAGCGCGTTTTGGCCGCATCGACAGCCTGATCAACAACGCCGGGATCTTCGTTGCCAAACCGTTCACCAGCTACACCCACGAAGACTACGTAAACGTGTTGGCGGTGAACCTGAACGGGTTCTTCTACATCACCCAACTGGCGATTACCGAGATGCTGAAACAGGGCGCCGGGCACATCGTCAACATCACCACCAGCCTGGTGGACCACGCGATTGATGGCGTGCCGTCGGTGCTGGCATCGCTGACCAAAGGCGGACTGAATTCGGCGACCAAATCGCTGGCGATTGAATACGCCAAGCGCGGGATTCGCGTGAATGCGGTGAGCCCTGGGATTATCAAGACGCCGATGCATGGGGAAGAGACGCATGCGGCGTTGGGCAGCCTGCATCCGGTGGGGCACATGGGTGAAGCGCGGGATATTGCGCAGGCGATTGTGTACCTGGAATCGGCTGGGTTTGTGACCGGGGAAATTCTGCATGTGGACGGTGGGCAGAGTGCTGGGCACTAAGCGAAGCGGTTGAACGAAAAACGCCCCGGACAGTGATCGTTCGGGGCGTTTTTTGTTGGCCTGTCGAAATTAACGGGTTGCAGGCGCGACTTGTTCCAACGCTCGATCTACCAGCATTGAACTCAACTCAATCAGTTGCTGAATCCCCAATGCCACTGCCCTTTGTGATCCTTCCAACTCAAATGCCAGATTCGAGACCATCTCGTTGGCTGATGAGAGGGTTTCTGCGGCATTGGCCAGCAGCGTTTCGGTATCCACATCGGGCGAAACGGAGAACAGATTACTGCCTGGACGCGCCGCAGGTTCTGCATCGTCTGATGGGTGCAAGTAATGATCAATCGCCCGCTGTGCGGCGGCATGAAGCTTGGCGTCGATTGGGGCTTGAGGCGGGTTGGGTGTGACCTTGAACATGGCGAAGCTCCTTTAGCGATTCAGGAACTGCCAATCTCACTTCCACATGAGGGTGGCAGCTGTGCGCAGGTGTGGAAGACCGGGGCTAAAGGAACCCGGCGCACCGAAGTGCCCCGCACACAGCCGCCATAACACAAGAATACAGGCGAAAAAAAACGCCGGCAGGTGTTCATGGGCGTTTGAGCGCCTTTAGCCATAGTACGGACTTCCACATCCGGCCGCTGATTTTGCAGCGACTGGGGGAGGTTAGCGGGGTGGAGGATGGGGAGGCAAGCTGATATGGGTGTACGAAAATTCGGGGCCGCAGCGGCATGTGCTCATGAATTAGCTCTTTTTATAGATACGCCATAATTATTGGCTACCCATAATTCTGCATAAAACGCTGAAGGCGGGACTTCGCTACAGGAATTGATCTTTCTGGAGGCTCACCGGCTTGTTCAGTTGGGGCGCCAGGCGTAGACAGAATATGAACACCCCAGAAACAACAAAGCCCCCGCATTTCTGCGAGGGCTTCGTTTTGTATGGTGCGGCACCAGAAGTCGAATAGCATCCTAATACTATGAAAGTACGAGATTTTTTTTAGAAAAATATAGTTGCTACCTCTAAAAATACCCTTCTGTAATGATAGCTATTTTTAGTGAGTGAAAATATTTTTGTTTAGGGAAGAGTGGTTAATGAATGGAAACGTAGTTCTTTAGTGAATGTATCGATCAGCTTTCTATAGATGCAGATTTTTTAGTATATAGAAAAAAATAGCGAAAAATTGTCAATTGCACTAGAATTGACATGGCCATTAGCCATTTTATGGACTTGTGATCGTAATGGTATATATCTAAAGCGGAAGGGATAGCCATCTGATGTTCATTACAAAATTGGGCCCATTCAATGGCGATACATGGGAGAATTTATGCCAGTTAGTTTTCAAGAGTAAGCATGGCATTGATGGCTATCAGGAGATGCCAGCTTCGCCAGGAGACTTCGGTATAGAAGGCTATACAATTAATACCGGACGTGCATTCCAGTGCTACTGTCCTGATAGGATTTATACTCAACAAGTATTGCTAGACAAGCAAAAAAGAAAAATCACTGATGATGTAAACAAGTTGAAGAAGTTTCAACTTGAGCTCAAAGGCCGTCTAGGAGGTACGCAGATAAAAGAGTGGTGCTTTGTATCTCCTGAAATCAATCATCACAACCTGCTTTCCCACGCTAAAGTTAAAGAAGTTGAGGCGCGTGACTGGGGTCTCGATATATTGCATCCTAATTTCACAATACATTTGCATGATGCGGATTTTTACCTTCGCGAAATAAATGAGCAGCGCAGTTTGAATGGAGTAGCTATCAGTTTTGGAAACCAGGTGACTTCTCTACCGCTACTCGACTCTGACCCTGAACTGTATGAGCAACACCTCTTAAGAAAGTCTGCACTTCGATTAGTTGAGAAAATGGATCCTCCATCAGAAAAGCTAGTTGGTCGGTTATATAATTTTACGCTGCAAACCTTTCTCGAACATGATAATTACTTTAACGCTTTAAATGCCGCTTCCCCCACAATTTATTTTAGACTTGTAAGGTTGTTGTCTGTTTTTGAGCAGGACGTAAAGGAGTGGGCGTTTACTTGGTCGGGTACCGCTGAATCACTTATCGAAAAAGTTACCGATAAGTTGGCGGAAAGGATCGTCTCTGAGTTACGGCCGGGCGTAGATCATACTCTCGCGAGCGAAATAACTAGGCATACAGTTGCACGTTGGCTCGCCGCTTGTGAATTAGACTTTGAGTAAATAGTCATGATGAAATTAAAGTTCACGCAGCGACCCATGCCTGTACTTGCTGAGCATAGAACATTATATAAAATCTCGCAGATACTCCTTGTTTTACATCTTTGCGGTCGCGCGGAAAAATGTAGTTTGCTTAAACTTCATTTGTTTAACTGGGCATTGAAGTCAGAAAGAAGATTGGCTAGTCTAAAAGAAGCTTCTCGTAAAGGAGTGTTAACTTTACCTGTTTGGGGGTTCGATCCTGCTTTGGCAATAGCTTTGAAATTTGCTGTAGAGGATCAACTAGTTACTGCTTTGTCGACCGGGGTGGAATTATCTGTCAAGGGACAAGATTTTTTGAGCTTTTTGCTTAAAGATAAAGATCTTTTATCTCCAGAAAAAACGTCCTTAAGAATAATTGGAAAAGGGATTTCAGAAAAAATGGTTGATTCAGTGGCGAAAGGATGGGATGCCTTATGATTATTAGGGCATTAAAGCTTAAGATTACTACTCAAGAAGGTGATTTTGGTTTTTTTCTTGAGTTTGATCGCGCGCTGACAATCATAAAAGGATCAAACTCATCTGGGAAGAGTACTGTATTTAACAGTATTCTATATTCACTTGGCATGGAGGAATTGATTGGTGGTAAAAATCAGTCATCACTGCCATATGCAGTTAAAGACTACTTTGAATATGACGACAAAAAAATACCAATAACACAGTCAGAGGTTTATTTAGAGGTTGAAAATAAGCTGGGGGATGTTCGAACGTTTCGTCGTGCTATTACGGATCAGACACGAAATGCTAAGTTGGTGGAGGTGTTGGATGGGGCTTTCCTCACTGGAAAATTACCGTTGCAATCATCTTTCAAATATCTCCACGATGGTGGAAGTGCAATTTATGAAGAGGGCTTTCATAATTTTCTGGAGAAGTTTTTAGGTTTCAATCTGCCGCAAGTGCAAAACTCTTCGGGTAAACAGGTTAAGTTATATCTCCAGGCGATTTTTGCCGCTCTTGCGGTTGAACAAAAAAGGGGCTGGACTGACTATATTGCAAACATACCGCACTATGGAATTCGCGATGTGCGGGTGAAGGTAGTTGAGTTTTTGTTAGGTCTGAATGTATTTGAGGCTGATGCGAAACGAAGTGAGCTTAATTATGAGTCAGTTGAGATAGATAATGCTTGGAATGACTCATATAAAGAGCTGCTTCGCGAATCAAGAGCGGCTGGTGAAGGGATAGAGATTCAAGGGGTGCCGTTACGAGTAACTTCGGCGCTTGATTCGGATAATATAGCTGTTTATAAGCGAGTGGGGCAAACTAAGTTCTCTCTTTCCGACTATATAAGCCAGCTCCGTGCTGATTATGAAAGGCAAGAGCTCGAAATGAATAAGCTTAAAGATGGTGTAAGTCCAGAGGTTGTATCGGCAATAGATGTAAATAGCGCAGAGCTCAATAGGCTAGTAGGGCTTTATGAAATTAGCGTGAGCACCTTAGCTATCCATCGTTCATCCTTAGCTACCAACAAACAGTTAGCTGAGCAGGCGAGTGAGGAGTTGCTTAGAAATAAGTCCACCTTGAAATTGCAAAAATTTGGAGCGGAGCAGGGGCTCTATATAGCCAAAGAACAATGCCCCACCTGTTTTCAATATGTAGATGACTCTCTGACCGGCGGTGGCGTACTCACCTCTAAAATGAGTATTGAAACAAATATCGATTATCTTGATAGCCAATTGAAAATGTTAGAGCGTCAACAGCAAGGGATAAGGTTGACTATTCAAAATCTAGAAGAAGAAGGGGAAGGTATACGTCAACGGATTGCGAAATCTAGGTCAATATTGGCAGCATTGCGCTCTGATGTAACAAATGGAACCGCCGGCACTCGAACTCTGTTAAGAAAACAGATGCATCTTGAGTCTGAAATCGAAAAAATTAATGGCTTCGATACGAAGTTTGATGAGCTAAAAAAACGTTTTGGTTCTTTATCTCTTCAGCTAAAAAACAACCAAGACCAGCGTTTGTTTTTACCTAAAGAACATTACTCGGAGCAGGATACTAAGACTCTAAACTTGTTTGGGAAAATGTTCAGAGCAAATGTTGGAACCTTTGATTATCACAGTGCCCCTGTAGGAGATATTGAACTAGATTTTGATAGCCTGTTACCATTCTTATCACGTATAGAGCTCCGGGTTATTAGAGAAAAGAACTCGGAGTCCGAAAAGGCTATCCATCAGTATAGAAGTAATAAAAATCAAAACAGCATGGCAGCAGACTCCAGTGCAAGTGATTTTGTACGATTGATTTGGGCATACCTGATAGCTATCCATCAAACCTCGGCACATCCAACGATCAAAGCCAATCACCCCGGTTTCATTTTATTTGATGAGCCTGGACAGCACTCAATGGCCACTAAGAGCCAGCATGCTCTTCTCCAAATGCTTTCTTCATCCACAGGTTTGCAAAGTATTGTTGCAGCATCATTTGATGATTCCGAGCCGGTTTTTAAAGAGTCTACCGAGGGCGTTAAATTTAAGTTGATTCAGCTAGGTGAAAAGTCTATCGGTCCATTATAAACAATGGAAGTATTGACTTTGGTAGCCTCTGATTAAAATAGTTTGGAGAGCTATCGGTCTATATGGCCGGTAGCACTCCCGCTGCTTACAATTTAGGAGTCGGTAAGGGGGCTAGATTTTTACTTGGCTACCAAAACTTAGTAGCATCAAAATCTAACTGAGCCGCTTTCAACTCTCGTACCAGTTTCATCTTCCAGGCTTCAGCCGAGTCCATGTCGGTATAAATTACACCAAACAAATCAGATGGTATTTCCACCTGCCCCTTGCGAAGCAAACAAACACGGCCGCGCCCAAGTTTTCCGGCAAAGAATCCAAGTTCAAAAATGACATTTTGACGTGCGCGAGCATCGCTCACGTCAGCTTTTATTGAACCACCAACATCGTCGGGTGTTAACAATATTACCGCGAAACCTACATCAGCCGAATGTTCAAATTTTTCAATAATCGTCTGGCCTCGATCGGGTTGTTCCCTAAGGATAATCGCTTCTAAGCCGAGCTTTTCTAGGAAGCGCGCGAGACCTTGTAATGCAGCCTCGTCATGGCCATGAACAATAAATACTTTATTAGATTTTGATATTTTCAACTGCGGTTTAACCTCTCCCTGAGATTCGACATAGACTTTATAATCCCGCACAAATGGGGCGATTATCTGTCCAGTAAATCCATGGACACCTGAAATAAGCTTTCTACTGCCCGAGCTAAAGTAGTGGTGACCGAAATTAATGGCGTATTTTGGATCTTCAGCGAGTTTTTCGATTAGCAGTAGGGTGAGACCTAGTCGTTGTTTGTCGTCATCTGATTCTGGCCAAGCAAGTTTATGATTCCCCATGCCGCCGCCAGACCGTTCGCTCGCTTCCAAGAATGCTTCGAGATCTAGCCCCGATATCAATTCATTGTTGCTAGCGTCAAGCGCCGGATCGCGAAGTAGGCGGGCCAGTTTTTTTAGCGGTTGTTCGAAGGTCTGATGTTGTGAGCTCTGTAGATCTATAACCGCATTGTTGATCTGAGCAAAGAGGTCGATGGCCACTATTTTTCTTCCTCTAACAGTCGCGCTGCGGCAGCCCGTTCTATGATCTTTTCCCTATATCGCTCTTTCATCTGCTCTGCCAAGGAGCTGATTATTGGATTTGACGTATAGGTTCCCACACGCTCATCTATGAGATTTGATATCTGCTGAATCGCACCTTCAATACTCACGGGATCGTGAGGATTAAAATTCACTGTACAAAGATCGCCTTCGAGTGATTGAAGTACCTTTTGTGCATCTGCAAGTTGACGCTGGAGCTTGTCGATTCCTTTTAGCATTATTATCCCTCTAGCTTATTTTTTACCTAAATGTTGCGCGAATTTCATGTTGACGCAAGCTATTTTCAATCCCAGTGCTAGCTATGTTCTGTCGCCAACGGTTTTTGTCCCGTTTAGGGCCTCCACCTAACATTTGAACTTCCAGGTTTTCCCTAAGCGAAGAGTGAGCAAATGAATAGTCAGCAGGTAATAATAGCGGGTAGGTTCTGTGTGATTGTTTATACGGTAATCCAGAAACCATGCGAGATGCTTCCGTTGCCAAACCCATGGGTTGTCGCAGTGCCATCGCTCATTGATTGCTGTCTGGATTGCCCTTGCCTGATGAAGGTGGCGTTGTCGTGTTACAGGTGATCCCGCCAGCACGCCCGTTAGAAACAACTCTATATCGAATGGTTTGCTCATGGTCGGCCGCCGATGTACGCCGAAACCACGTCGATACGACCGTGCCCCAGCTCATAGCTGATTTGTGCGCGTGCCTCCTGATCGAGGCGTCGGTCTAGCTGGCAGCACCTGCCACCGTTGATGGGTGCAAGATGCTGGGTGATTTGCTCGTAGCGTTCGCACGCATAGGCTGCCCGCAATTCGTGGAAGCCTTTGAGGTTGTGTATATGGAGGACCTCCCGTGCGGGGCGGACGATTCCCTGTTGGAAATCAAGGTAGCTTTCGTTCGGTGCCAGTAGGTTGCGGCTGCCATGCGGTAAGACCTGCTCGGCATATCTGAGTGCTTCGCGAACATGGTCATCCACCATGATCCAGCGAGGTGCTGTTGCTCCGCCGCGGCCACCTTTGGTGCCGTCCTGGATGTTGATCCTCCCGAGTTGCTCGGCTTCCCGTTGCAGTCGAGGAAGGTCGGCCAAAATCGCCTCACGTAAACGCATGCCGGTGGCTCGCGCTAACTGAGCTATGGCCGCAGCACGCGGTTGCTGATGTTCGCAAAGCTCGTCGACGATCCGCTTCACGTGTTCGCGGTCTTGGCCTTGCGGCACCGAGCGACGAACACTGGTGCGCTGCATTCCCAACGCCTTGCTCGGACTTGGCACTCTCACATACGGATCACCGCGAAGCGCGGCCATGGTTCGGTTCACGCTGGACAATCGGTTTTGCGCGGTGGCAATGCCGATAGCGCCTTGTTCAACTTGCTGACGCAGATGCCCGGCGTAATCCAGCAAGGTCTGCCGATCAATTTGTCGCGCATCGTTAAGTCCTGGTCCATCCTCCGACCGGCACCACCGCACAAACGCCTGCCAGCGATCACTGTGCGCTTTGACCGTCCCGTAGTGCCCGCCGCCAAACAGATCTTTTAGCGCTTGTGGCCCGGCATAACTCAACTGCCGGCCATAGCCAAAATTTCGCCCGTCTCGTCTACCGACCAATGCCATGATCGAACTCCTCTCGAAGTAAACTCTTAAAACCTTCCCCACGTCATCCCGCCAAGGATGTTGAGTGTTATCAGGGATCAAGGCCCCTGCGACCTGTGAGGGTTGTCCACTAACGCGGGACTGGCGGCTCTTTACGACCGGGAGCTTGGGCATCTCATGATCTGCCCTCCTGAACACTTCCAAGGAAGTGGGCGGGTGGAGGCTGCATTGGCTGACGAGACCAACGCCGCGAGATCTTGAGCCGGGTGAAGGCAGTGATGCGATGACCGGGGCGTGCCTGACTGTCAGTCAGGTGCAGTCCATTCCCTGGGCTGCGGCACCATCATCTGCATCGCTGTTGCTGGTGACTTCGGTGTTTGTCACGCCGATTGTCACGAGGGGAAATGCCGCAAAGCCTTGTACGAGTTGGGCTGCAGCAGCGGTAGGAGCGCCCGTCTCTTTCCGGGAGAAAGAGACGGGCGCAGGTTGGCGCACGGGAATGGCCAAGCGGATAGGTTGCTGCAGAGCAGCTATGAAAGGGGGATGAGTTGCCGCAGTGGGCACACTGGTAAAAGTAGGCATCCATCACATCGCTGTGACCGTGCGAGCCGCCGGACGCTAATCGCACTTTGGGAGAACCACCACGGTGTGGCGTAGCCTTAAAGGTTCTGGCTACCTGGGTTGCTGTCAACGACAGCGCTTTGCCCGATCTTTTCTACGCCTGTGGATAATTCGGGTCAAGGCTCGAATTTTCGGGAGTTCTGCGGCTGTGGATGAAATTATCCACCGGTGGAAATCCGTGGTTTTCCACAGACAGTTACTTGGGCTTTCGATTTTTTAAGTGAGGTCCATCCAAGCAGGGCGGCTTTGCAGCCCTGCTTGGATGGACCCGCGTGGAAAAGCGGATCACTGAGATATGAAGACCGAGCGCTTACTCGGTTGCGCCACGTTTTGCTTTTAGGCGAGTGACGTTTGCTCCTGTCTGGTTCGCGAATTCGTGTGGAGTGACATGCTCCTGCCGGTTGGCCTCCAGGTACCGGCTCCACCAGTTCATGATCAGCCTGCGCTCCTCGATGAACTCGGCCTTGTGGATGTAAGCGGCGCGGACGTTGTTGCGTTCCTTGTGGCTCATCTGCCTTTCAATGGCGGTCTCGGACCACAGTCCGGACTCGATCAGTGCGCTGCAGGCCATTGAACGAAACCCATGCCCGCAGATATCGGTTTTGGTGTCGTATCCCATCGTCCGAAGCGCGTTGTTCACGGTATTTTCGGACATGGGCTTCCAGGGTTTGGCATCCCCTGCGAAGACCAATGCGAATTTGCCTGTGAGTGCATGGATTTTTTCGAGTAGCGCCACTGCTTGCGGCGATAAGGGTACTAAATGGATATCCCCTGCCATCTTCGTACCCCTTGTGGAAAAGGGTACTCCCTCCAACGCGGGTCGAGTGTCCGGTATCTCCCAGGTGCCGCGCTTGAGGTCGAACTCGCTCCAGCGTGCGAAACGCAGCTCGCTGGATCGTACAAACACATGCAGCGACAGCATCACCGTGAGACGGGTAAGTGCCCGGCCTTTATAGGTGTCGATCCGCTCCTGCAGTTCCGGCAGTCGCGATAAGGGTAGAGCGGGGCGATGTACCACCCGCGGAGCTTTGATCGAGCCTTCGAGATCGTAAGCAGGGTTTATGGTGATAAGCCGGAGGCGCTTTGCCTCGCGCATGATGCTCTGCAGGTAGTTTTGTACCCTTAAAGCAACGTCGATCGTTCCGCGCTTCTTGATCGCTTCCAAGGGCTGCATAAGGTCATGGGTGTCGAGATCAACAATGGCGCGTGCGCCGATCAGCGGGAATACGTGGGTTTTGAGGCGGCTCATCACTGTCTTGGAATGGCCTGGTGCCCACTTGGCCGACATTTCCGTGTGCCAGTCCAGGGCAACGCTTTCAAAGGTTCTGCCTTTGATCACGGCTTCCGCCTTGGCTTGGTGCTTGGTCTCTATGGGATCAATGCCATCCGCCAGCATTCGCTTGACGTCCAAGCGCTTGCGGCGAGCATCGGCGAGGCCAATGACGGGGTAGTTGCCGAACGAGGTCAGTCCTTCCCGTCCGTCAGGTTTGACGTAACGGAGCCGCCAGCCTTTGCGGCCATTGGGTTGGACTAGGAGATAGAGGCCATCGCCGTCGAAAAGCTTGTAGGCGCGGTCTGTAGGTTTTGCCAAGCGGCAAGCTGCGTCGGAGAGCGGAGCTGTGGTGCGCGACATAAGGGTACTCCCTTTTATCGAAGTGACCTGTATCCCAAACTCTACCCTTAAAACGGTTGGAATCCACCAGTTTCTGACGGAAACCGATGGAATGCCAAAACGAAAAAACCCGCCAGAAGGCGGGTTTTTCGGGGGTTTCAGAGATTTTGGAAGCCTTCTCTGGAACCTTGTATGGTGCCGGCACCAGGAGTCGAACCCGGGACCTACTGATTACAAGTCAGTTGCTCTACCAACTGAGCTATACCGGCGTGTTAGGGCGACGATTATAGCGATTGGCAAGCATCTGTAAACCCCTGAATTCTGACTATTTTTGCAACCGACCGGGTTTTCTCTGCTCGGCCTCGTTTCAGCCACCCCAACCCCGCCAATCCCATGTGCTGGATCACTGGAAACGCCTGCGTGCAGAAAGCGGCAAGTGCCAGTTCCTGTCCTGGAACAACAACCTCAAGCCCGACGGCCGCTTCACCATCACGTTTTTCCGCGATGCGCAGCAAACCCAGCCGATTCAAACCGAGAACGGCTGGTGTGGCGGCGGACCCGACCGACGATTGCCAGGAGGATTATGAGTTCACCGAGCACCGTATTCGCGGTTAATGCCTTTTCACTTCAGATGAAATTTTGTGGCGAGGGAGCTTGCTCCCGCTGGGCTGCGCAGCAGGCCCAAAACAGTGGGAGCGCTGCGCACTCCAGCGGGAGCAAGCTCCCTCGCCACAGATTTTGTCGTTCAGCTTTTTAGCTGCCTTCATTACACGAATCGGCAAATTTCTTGTACTCAAACACCCGCTTCTGCCCATGGGAATCCAGGTAGGTCATCCGCGCATTCACCACGCCACACGCCGCGCCTCCATCGTCCACGGTCGACAGTACCTGCTGTACATCCAGCTTGGGGCTGGCCTGGGCCGAAAAGGCGGCAACGTTGAGCAAGGCAAACAGGCTGCTGGCGATGAGGGTGTTGCGGTTCATGGTGGTGTCCTCTGAGGTTCAATAGGGTGTGTGTTGCGTTGGAGCCTATTGAGCGCCCGGGAGGTATCCGGCCTGTGTCATGCACCCGGCGTTTTGCCTCGGCATGTGTTGAGAAGGGGATTGCATACAACTTGATACAGAAACATACCCATTAGAGGCATTAGTGCCTCAGGGTCTTTCTCTTAGATGTTTTCGACATAACGGTCATCGTTTTTCCCTTGAATAAGGTGAGTGTTACCGTATTCTGTTTCGAAATATTAAGCGTCATATAAATAGCGGAATCGTTTAACCCGGTTCACGGAACGTTGGCGGTTAATTACTAAGTTGTAATTTGATTCGTCAGCTAAGCAATTTTTCCTGACCAGGCGGCCAGAAAAATTGTTAGAAGCCGCCGCAAGCTTCTGATCTGAAAGAAATTGATAAAAATTCGCTAAATAAGTCAAAAATACGGCACTAAGCCGCTCGTCGGAAATAATTAATCCAAAAGCATCAAAATACTGACACCATCAATCTGATATCACAGAATGCCGCCAGCCAACACATAACTAGAAAAACCAAGGTCAGCCCAACGGGCTGACCTTTTTAACGCCTTTAAAGCGTAATAACCGGGGAGGGCCGTGGGTGAGTCGCGCAGACGATATTTCAAAACTATTCAATAAGCTGGGCGCCAATCCAAATGGCTACCGGGAGATGTACGCCGTCCACGATTATCTTGAGGATGACGTGGTGGTCGAGCCTTTCGACGCCGTGCCCATCCCGGCCCAAACCGCTTGCACCGTCGCGCTGGATGAGCCGCCGTCGGCGCCATTGCTGCGCTTGCTCGAAGAGCTGACCCAGGGCGAAGCCGATCACCTGCAACCTCCCGAAGTGGTCGAAGGGCCGACCGGTGAGGTGTACTCGGATCAATCGTCACCCAAGGTGATCGTGGTGGTCTCGCTCAAGGGCGGTGTCGGTCGCAGCACGCTGACCGCGGCCATTGCCAGCGGTTTGCAGCGTCAAGGCCACCCGGCCGTGGCGCTGGACCTGGACCCGCAAAACGCCCTGCGTCATCACTTGTGCCTGGGCCTGAATTTGCCCGGCATCGGCGCGACGAGCTTGAGCAATGAGTCCTGGGAAGGCCTGGCTGAGCGCGGCTTTGCCGGTTGCCGCCTGGTGGCCTTCGGTGAGACCAACAACGACCAGCAAAAAAACCTCAATCGCTGGCTCGGCGAAGACGCCCAATGGCTGCCCCGGCACCTGGCCGGTTTGCAGTTGAATGGCCAGGACACGTTGGTGATCGACGTGCCCGCCGGCAACACGGTGTACCTGCACCAGGCCATGGCCCTGGCAGACGTGGTGTTGGTGGCGGTGCAGGCGGATGTTTCCTCATTCAGCACCCTGGCCCAGATGGACAGTGTGCTGGCGCCGTACCTTGAGTGCGAAAAACCACCACAGCGTTACTACGTGATCAACCAACTCGACGGCGCCCACCGCTTCAGCCTGGACATGGCCGAAGTGTTCAAGGCCCGCCTCGGCGATGCACTGCTCGGCACGGTCCACCGTGACCCGGTGTTCAGTGAAGCCCAGGCCTGCGGCCGCGATCCCCTCGACCCTACCGTCAACAGTCTCGGCTGCCAGGACATTCACGCCCTGTGCCGCACGCTGCTCGAACGCATCGATTCGGACCTTCCATGACCGACACTACGTCCTCTACGCCCCACACTCCGGGGCGCGCCGAGCAGCGGCTGGACGCCGCGATTTCGCGCTTCAATCGCTGGCCCGATACGCTGCGCAAAGTGCTGGTGGTGATCAGTTGTGTGGTCGGCACCTTGCTGTTGGTGAGCATTGTCAGCGCCCCGCTGGACCTCTATAGCCAATGCCTGTTTGCCGCCGTGTGCTTCCTTGCGGTGCTGCTGCTGCGCAAGATTCCCGGGCGCATGGCGATCCTCGCGCTGGTGGTGTTGTCGCTGGTGGCGTCGCTGCGCTACATGTACTGGCGGCTGACTTCCACCCTGGGTTTTGAAACCTGGCTCGACATGCTGTTCGGCTACGGCCTGGTGCTCGCCGAGCTGTACGCGCTGGTGGTGCTGATCTTCGGCTACGTGCAAACCGCCTGGCCGCTGCGCCGCGAGCCGGTGTGGCTCAAGACCGAACCGTCGGAGTGGCCCACGGTCGACGTGTTCATCCCGACCTACAACGAGGCGTTGAGCATCGTCAAACTGACCATCTTCGCCGCCCAGGCGATGGACTGGCCCAAGGACAAGTTGCGCGTCCACGTGCTCGACGATGGCCGTCGCGACGACTTCCGCGATTTCTGCCGCAAGATCGGCGTGAACTACATCCGCCGCGACAACAATTTCCACGCCAAGGCCGGCAACCTCAATGAAGCGTTGAAGGTCACCGACGGCGAGTACATCGCGCTGTTCGACGCCGACCACGTGCCGACTCGTTCCTTCCTGCAAGTCAGTCTCGGCTGGTTCCTCAAGGACCCCAAGCTGGCGATGCTGCAAACGCCGCACTTCTTCTTTTCACCCGACCCGTTTGAAAAGAACCTCGACACCTTCCGCGCCGTGCCCAACGAGGGCGAGTTGTTCTACGGCCTGGTGCAGGACGGCAACGACCTGTGGAACGCGACGTTCTTCTGCGGCTCGTGTGCGGTGATCCGCCGCAAGCCCTTGCTGGAAATCGGCGGCGTGGCCGTCGAGACCGTCACCGAAGACGCCCACACCGCGCTCAAGCTCAACCGCCTGGGCTACAACACCGCTTACCTGGCGATCCCGCAAGCCGCGGGCCTGGCCACCGAAAGCCTGTCACGCCACATCAACCAGCGCATCCGTTGGGCGCGGGGCATGGCGCAGATTTTCCGCACCGACAATCCGCTGCTGGGCAAAGGCCTGAAGTGGGGCCAGCGCATCTGCTACGCCAACGCGATGCTGCACTTCTTCTATGGCTTGCCGCGGCTGGTGTTCCTCACCGCGCCGCTGGCCTACCTGATTTTCGGCGCGCAGATTTTCCACGCCTCGGCGCTGATGATTGTCGCCTATGTGTTGCCCCACCTCGTGCATTCGAGCCTGACCAACTCGCGGATCCAGGGGCGCTTCCGCCACTCGTTCTGGAACGAGGTCTACGAGACCGTACTGGCCTGGTACATCCTGCCGCCGGTATTGGTTGCGCTGGTCAACCCCAAGGCGGGCGGCTTCAACGTCACCGACAAGGGCGGGATCATCGACAAGCAATTCTTCGACTGGAAACTCGCCCGGCCGTACCTGGTACTGCTGGCGGTGAACCTGGTCGGGCTGTGCTTCGGTCTTTATCAGTTGATCTGGGGCGACGAGTCCACCGCGGTCACCGTGGCGATCAACCTGACCTGGACCCTCTACAACCTGATCATCACCAGCGCGGCAGTGGCGGTGGCTTCCGAAGCGCGGCAAGTGCGCTCCGAGCCGCGGGTCAGCGCGAAATTGCCGGTCAGTGTGATCTGCGCCGACGGTCGTGTGCTCAAAGGCACGACCCAGGATTTCTCGCAGAACGGCTTCGGCCTGATCCTCGCCGACGGGCACCAGATTGCCCGGGGCGAACAGTTGCAGTTGGTGCTGTCGCGCAACGGACAAGACAGCCTGTTCCAGGCGCGGGTGGTGTTCAGCAAGGGCGCGCAGATTGGCGCGCAATTCGATGCACTGTCCCTGCGCCAACAAAGCGAACTGGTACGCCTGACGTTTTCCCGCGCCGACACCTGGGCCGCGAGTTGGGGCGCCGGCCAGCCCGATACACCGTTGTCAGCCCTGCGTGAAGTCGGTGCCATCGGCATCGGCGGCCTGTTTACCCTGGGTCGCGCCACGCTGCATGAATTGCGTCTGGCCCTGCGCCGCACTCCCTCACAACCGCTCGATACGCTGATGGACAAGCCATGACTTCCACACTATTTGCCCGCCCGCAGTCGCGCGGCGTGCTCGCGCTGATGATCGCTTCGCTGCTGGGCCTGGGCTCGCAGGCACAGGCCGCTGCACCCGCTGTTGCGGTGCAGAGCACTGACGACGGCTACAGCCTGACCCTCAAGCAACTGGGCCGTCGCGACACCATGAACCTGCAAGGCGTGGAAGCGTCCGACAGCGTCAACTTCGACATCCGTGCCGATGAAGTGGTGAAGGGCGCGCAACTGTTGCTCAAGTACAGCTACTCGCCGGCGCTGCTGGCGGACCTGTCGCAGATCAACGTGCTGGTCAACGACGAAGTCGCCGCCAGCCTGCCGCTGCCCAAAGAGGGCGCAGGTATCCAGCAGGAAAAACTGGTGCAGATTCCGGCGCACCTGATCACCGAATTCAACCGCTTGAGCCTGCAGTTCATCGGCCACTACACCATGTCCTGTGAAGACCCGCTGCACAGCAGCCTGTGGGCCAAGATCAGCAACAGCAGTGAGCTGAAAGTGCAGGTGCAGCCGATCGTCTTGAAAGACGACCTGTCGGTGCTGCCGCTGCCGTTCTTCGACAAGCGTGATGCGCGCCAAGTCAGCCTGCCGTTCGTGTTTGCCAGCGCGCCGGACAATGCCGCGCTGGAAGCTGCCGGCGCGCTGTCGTCGTGGGTAGGCGGCTTGGCCAGCTACCGGGGTGCGACGTTCCCGACCACCCTTGGCGAGATTCCGGCCAAGGGCAACGCCATCGTGCTGGTGCAAAGTACCCAGGCTGTGGATGTACACGGTGTGGCGGTCCCTGAGCCTAAAGGGCCGACCCTGACCCTGATCACCAACCCCAACGATCCGAATGGCAAGCTGCTGATCGTCTCCGGCCGTGATGGCGCTGAACTCAAGCGTGCCGCCACCGCCGTGGTGCTGGGCAACCCGGTGTTGACCGGCAACAGCGTGGTCATCACCAGGCTCGACACCCTGGCCCCGCGCAGCCCTTACGACGCGCCGAACTGGCTGCCCAGCAACCGTCCGGTACGCCTTGGCGAGCTGGTAGAACTGAAAAAGCTCAACGTCTCCGGCTACAACCCGGGCCCGATCAGCGTCGACCTGCGCCTGCCGCCCGACCTGTTCAACTGGCGTGAGGAGGGCGTGCCGCTCAACGTCAAATACCGCTACACGCCGCAGCAGGTGTCCACCAACTCCTCCTTGCTGATCGGCCTGAACGACCAGTTCATGAAGTCCGTCGCGTTGCCGTCGGTGAGCAACCTGGGCGGCGGGCAGAGCCTGCTGGACCAGCTGAAGAAAGACGAAACCCTGCCCCGTGAAGTGACGACCCTGTTGCCGATCAGCTCGGCTTCGCCCAAGTCCAAGCTGCAACTGCGCTTCATGTACGACTACATCAAGGAAGGCGAATGCCGGGACATCATCGTCGACAACATGCGCGGTGCGATTGACCCGGACTCGAGCCTGGACCTGAGCAGCTACCAGCACTTTATCGCCATGCCGAACCTCGGCGTGTTCAACGATTCCGGCTTCCCGTTCACTCGCCTGGCTGACCTTTCGGAGTCGGCGGTGGTGATGCCGGATAACGTCGGCACCGATGAATTGAGCGCTTACCTGACTGTGATGGGCCGCTTCGGCGAGTCCACCGGCTACCCGGCCACCGCCGTCAAAGTGGTGCAGGCCAAAGACGTGCAAAGCGTTGCCGACAAAGACCTGCTGGTGCTCGCCACCGGCGGCAACCAGCCGCTGCTGCAGCAATGGCAGCAATACCTGCCGGCCACCAGTGACGGCCTGCAGCACCACTTCCTGTTGTCTGACCTGCCACGTTATGTGCGCAGCTGGATCAGCCCGGACGCCGCGGCCAACCAGCATACGGCCAATGCCGGCATCACGTTCAGCGGCCTGAGCAACAGCACCTGGTTCGCCGGCTTCCAATCGCCGCTCAAGGCCGGGCGCAGCGTGGTGCTGATCGCCAGCAACCAGCCTCAGGGCCTGCTTGAAGCGACCTCGGCGCTGATTGGCGGTGACGACTACAAAGACTCGATCCAGGGCAGCCTGGCGGTGGTGCAGGGCACGCAGATCAGCTCGTTGGTCGCGGACCAGCAGTACTACGTCGGCGACCTGAACTACTTCAAATTCATGCAATGGCAGCTGTCCCAGAACCTGGGCTGGATGCTGGCGATTACCTTCCTGGGGCTGCTGGTGCTGACCTGCCTGATCTACCTGGCACTGCGTGCCCGTGCAAAACGGCGGTTGGCATGAGCCCTTTGCGTAGCGCGATCCTGGCGGTGATTGGCAGCACATTGCTTGCCGGTGCCGCCCAGGCACAGACCTGCGATTGGCCGCTGTGGCAGAACTATGCCAAGCGGTTTATCCAGGACGATGGCCGGGTGTTGAACTCGTCCATGAAGCCGACGGAAAGCAGCTCGGAAGGGCAGTCGTACGCGATGTTCTTTGCCCTGGTGGGCAACGACCGGGCGACCTTCGACAAGCTCTGGACCTGGACCAAGTCCAACATGGCGGGCGCCGACATCGGCCAGAACCTGCCGGCCTGGCTGTGGGGCAAGCGTGACGATGGCAAGTGGGGCGCGATCGACAGCAACTCCGCCAGCGACGCCGATTTGTGGATGGCCTATGCGTTGCTCGAAGCCGCGCGCGTGTGGAACGCACCGCAGTACCGCAGCGACGCGCAACTGGTGTTGGCCAACGTTGAACGCAACCTGATCGTGCGCGTACCGGGCCTGGGCAAGATGCTGTTGCCGGGGCCGGTAGGCTATGCACACGCGGGAGGCCTGTGGCGTTTCAACCCCAGCTATCAAGTACTGCCGCAACTGCGCCGCTTTGCAAAAGAACGCCCGAACGCCGGCTGGAACGAAGTGGCCGAGAGCAACGCGAAGATGCTCGCCGACCTGCCGAGCAATCCCCATGGCCTGGCGGCCAACTGGGTCGGTTATCGCGCTACCAGCGCGAACACCGGGCTGTTTATCGTCGACCCGTTTTCCGATGACCTGGGCAGCTACGACGCGATCCGCACTTACCTCTGGGCCGGCATGACCGCCAAGAGCGACCCGCTGGCCGCGCCGATGCTCAAGGCCTTGGGCGGGATTTCCCGTGCCACCGCTGCGTCGGTCAGCGGTTTGCCGCCGGAGAAAGTCCACGTGCTGACCGGTGAAGTCGAGAAAAACAACGGCTACACGCCGACGGGGTTCTCGGCCTCCACCATGGCCTTCTTCCAGGCCCGGGGCGAAACCGCCCTGGCGCAATTGCAAAAGCAGAAAGTCGACGACGCCCTCGCCAAGGCGCTCGCGCCTTCGGCCCCGGACAGCGCCCAGCCGATTTACTACGACTACATGCTCAGCCTGTTCGGCCAGGGCTTCGCTGATCAAAAGTACCGTTTCGAACAAGACGGCACGGTGAAATTATCCTGGGAGTCTGCATGCGCCGTCACACGCTAGCCATTGCGATTCTGGCGGCCCTGGCTTCCAGCGCCAGCTTTGCCGAAACCACTGACCCGCAAAGCCTGCTGATCGAGCAGGGCTATTACTGGCAGTCGAAAAAGAACCCGGAACGCGCCCTCGAGACCTGGCAGAAACTGCTGCGCCTGAGCCCTGAACAGCCGGATGCGCTGTACGGCATCGGCTTGATCCAGGTGCAACAACAGCGTCCGGCCGAAGCGCAAAAGTACCTGGCCCGCCTGCAGGCGCTGAGCCCGGTACCGCGCCAGGCCTTGCTGCTGGAGCAGGACATCACCGTCAACATCCCGGCCAACGCCAAGTTGCTGGAACAGGCCCGTGAACTCGGCGAGCCTGAAGAAGAGCGCGAACAAGCGGTGGCGCTGTATCGCCAGATCTTCCAGGGGCGCCAGCCCCAGGGCCTGCTTGCCCGCGAGTATTACAACACCCTGGGCTTCACGCCCAAGGGCACGAACGAGGCCATCGCCGGCTTGCAGCGTTTGTCTCGCGAGCGGCCGAACGACCCGATTGTGGCGCTGTTTCTGGCCAAGCATTTGGCGCGTAATCCGGCCACCCGCGCCGACGGCATCCGCGCCCTGGCCAAGCTGGCACCGAACAACGACGTGGGCGGCAACGCCGATGAAACCTGGCGCTTTGCGCTGATCTGGCTCGGCCCGCCGAAGAGCGACCAGGTGCCGTTGTTCCAGCAGTTTCTGGCGGCGCATCCGGACGACAGCGAAATCCGTGCGCTGATGAACAAGGGCATTGCCCAAGGCAAGACCGGCGCCGGTTGGCAGCGTGATCCGCAGATGACCAAGGCGTTCAAGGCGCTGGATGACGGCGACCTGAAAACCGCCGAGCCGCTATTGGCGGCGCGCCTCAATGAAAAATCCAATGACGTCGATGCCCTCGGCGGCATGGGCGTGCTGCGTCAACAGCAGCAGCGCTTCAGCGAGGCTGAAAGCTACCTGGTTCAGGCCACCCGTTTGCCGGGTGGCGCGGCATGGCAGTCGGCGCTCAATGATGTGCGCTACTGGAACCTGCTCAACCAGGCCCGTGACGCCCAGCGTGGCGGGCGCGGCAGCCAGGCCCGCGACCTGGTGGCCCAGGCCGAACGCTTGAACCCTGGCCAGCCCGGCGCTGCCGTGGCACTGGCGGGTTTCCAGGCCCAGGATAATCAGTTCGACACCGCCGAAGCCGGCTACCGCAAAGTGCTCGCCCGTCATCCTGGCGACCCGGACGCGCTGAGCGGCTTGATCAACGTGCTGTCCCAATCCGGGCAGCCGGAAGAAGCCTTGAAGCTGATCGACTCGGTGTCGCCCGCCGAGCGCGCGAAGTTCGCGCCGAGTGTGAAAATCACCGCGTTGCGCGCTACCCAGGTGGGCAAGCTGGCCGAGCAGCGGGGCGATTTGAAAGCCGCGCAAGCCGCCTACAAACAAGCCCTTGATGCCGACCCGGAAAACCCGTGGACACGCTTCGCCCTGGCGCGCATTTACCTGCGCGACGGCCAGATTCGCAACGCCCGTGCCTTGATCGACGGCTTGCTGGCCAAGCAGCCGAACCAGCCGGACGCGCTGTACACCAGCACGCTGCTGTCGGCGGAGCTGGGTGAGTGGAAAAAGGCTGAAGAGACCCTGGCGCGTATCCCTGCGGGGCAACGTACCGCTGACATGAACGAGCTGGGTATCGATATCGCGCTGCACAAGCAGACCGACATCGCCATCGAGACC
This sequence comes from Pseudomonas sp. Ag1, assembly GCF_000278565.1. NCBI lineage: Bacteria > Pseudomonadati > Pseudomonadota > Gammaproteobacteria > Pseudomonadales > Pseudomonadaceae > Pseudomonas > Pseudomonas sp. Ag1. The sequence goes on along the minus strand of NZ_AKVH01000101.1, from coordinate 61,224 downwards.
GCCCGCCGTGGCCAGCGTCCAGAAGCCCTCGCGCTGCTGGGTCGCAGTGAAGCCATGACCCGGCAGAAGCCTGAGCGCCTGGCGGTGCTGGCGGCCGCTTATGTGGAAGTCGGCGCGACGCAGCAGGGCCTGGATATCATGCAGAAGGTTCTGGATAACAATCCGAACCCGACCGTCGACCAGAAACTGCTGTACGCCAACGTGCTGCTCAAGGCCAACCATTACACCGAGGCGGGCGACATCCTGCGTGAAGTGCAGGGCAAGCCGCTGAGTGAAACCGGTCGCCAGCGTTACGACGATTTGATCTACCTTTACCGGGTCAAACAGGCTGATGCCCTGCGTGAGAAAAACGACCTGGTCGCGGCCTACGACATGCTGTCGCCGGCGCTTGCCCAGCGTCCCAACGACGCAATGGCGGTAGGTGCCCTGGCGCGGATGTACGCGGCCAGCGGCAATAGCAAAAAGGCCATGGAGCTTTATGCGCCGCTGATTCAGCAGAACCCGAACAACGCTCGCCTGCAACTGGGCCTGGCGGATATCGCGCTGCAAGGCCGTGATCGTGGCCTGGCGGAAAGCGCCAGTGAAAAGGCGCTGTCCCTGGAACCGGGCAACCCCGAGATCCTCACCTCGGCTGCGCGCATCTATCAGGGGCTGGGCAAGAACAACGAAGCCGCTGCACTGCTGCGCAAGGCGTTGGCGATTGAGAACAGCCAGAAGAGCCAGACGCAATTGGCTCAGGCCGGCTCCCAGGGCGTGCCTTACAACCCCTTCGTCGGCTTGCCGGGCCAGCGTCGCCAGGTCACCGACCTGACCGTCGCCGGCGCCGTGCCGCCGCCGATTGATGCACCGACCAATGTCGTGCCGGACAATGCCCTGGCAGCCTCCGCGCGTCCGGCGTCGAACAACTGGAACGAGCCGTTCGAGCCACCGTCGAGCATTGCTGCACTCGACACCGCCAACCTCAGCCCGGCACGTCGTGCGCTGGATACGATCCTGCGGGATCGCACCGGTTACCTGGTGCAGGGCTTGAGCGTTCGCAGCAACAATGGCGAAAGCGGCTTGAGCAAAATCACTGACGTCGAGGCGCCGTTTGAAGCGCGGATGCCGGTGGGTGATCTGAACGTTGCGCTGCGCGTGACGCCGGTGCATGTGAGTTCCGGCAGCGTGAAGAGCGACTCTGCCACACGCTTTGGCGGTGGCACGGCCAACCCGGCGGGCTCCCAGAGCGACACGGGCGTCGGTCTGGCCGTTGCCGTGGAGAACCCGGATGAAGGCCTCAAGGCCGACATTGGTGTAAGCCCGCTGGGCTTTCTGTACGACACCATCGTCGGTGGCGCCAGCGTCTCGCGGCCGTTCTCCCAGGGCTCCAACTTCCGTTACGGGGTCAACGTTTCGCGGCGCCCGGTCACCGACAGTGTGACCTCCTTTGCCGGTTCCGAAGACAAGCGTACCGGCGAGAAATGGGGCGGCGTGACAGCCAACGGCGGGCGTGGCGACCTGAGCTACGACAACCAGAAGCTCGGTGTGTATGGCTACGCCTCGTTGCACGAGCTGTTGGGCAACAACGTCGAAGACAACACCCGGCTGGAACTGGGCAGCGGCATCTACTGGTACCTGCGCAATACCCCGACCGACACCCTGACCCTCGGCATCAGCGGTTCGGTCATGGGCTTCAAGGAAAACCAGGGTTACTACACCTACGGCCAGGGCGGTTACTTCAGCCCGCAGCGCTTCTTCTCCCTGGGTGTGCCGGTGCGCTGGGCGCAGAGTTTTGATCGGTTCAGCTACCAGATAAAAAGTTCGGTGGGCATCCAGCATATCGAGCAAGATGCGGTCGATTATTTCCCGGGGCATAGCGATTACCAAAATGACCCGACCCGGGGCGATCCGAAATACGCCAAGGACAGCAAGACCGGCATCGGCTACAGCTTCAATGCCGCCGCCGAATACCGCCTCAGCTCGCGCTTTTACCTGGGTGGCGAAGTCGGTCTCGACAACGCTCAGGACTATCGCCAGTACGTCGGTAACGCCTACCTGCGCTACTTGTTTGAAGACCTGAGCGGGCCTATGCCCTTGCCGGTCAGTCCGTACCGTTCCCCTTATTCGAATTGATTTGATAGGAGTCATCCATGCCTGTTTCCGCTTCTGCTATTGCCGGCCTGACCCTGCTGGTATTGGGCGAAAGTCACATGAGCTTTCCTGATTCACTGCTCAACCCGCTGCAGGACAACCTCACCGCCCAGGGCGCCAAGGTTCACTCCATCGGCGCGTGCGGCGCCGGTGCAGCCGACTGGATCGTGCCGAAGAAAGTCGAGTGCGGTGCCGAGCGCCTGCCGGTTGGCAAGGCCGAGATTTTCGGCAAGAACGCCATGAGCACCACCCCGATCAAAGACCTGATCGCCAAGGACAAGCCGGACCTGGTGGTGATCATCATCGCCGACACCATGGCCTCGTACCCGGAGCCGCAGTTCCCGAAAGTCTGGGCCTGGAAAAGCGTGACTTCCCTGACCAAGGCCATCACCGAAACCGGCACCAAGTGCGTGTGGGTCGGGCCGGCGTGGGGCAAGGTCGGTTCGCAGTACAAGAAGGATGATGCGCGCACCAAGGTGATGTCGCAGTTCCTCGCCACCAACGTGGCGCCGTGCACCTACGTTGACTCGCTGACCTTCTCCAAGCCGGGCCAGTGGATCACCACCGACGGCCAGCACTTCACCATCGACGGCTACCAGAAGTGGGCCAAGGCGATCGGCGACTCCCTGGCGAAGTTGCCACCGGCCGCCGTGGGCAAAGGAGCGCAATAATGAAACGGATCACCCTGGGCCTGGCGACCTTGCTCGCCAGCGTCAGCGCCTACAGCGCCGACATCCCGCTTTACCCCACCGGCCCGGAGAAGGATTCGGCCTTCCTGCGCCTGGCCAACGGCACCGACGGCGAGCTGAAATTGCTGCCCCAGGGTTCCAAGGCCAGCCTGGTGTTGGGTGGCGACAAACTGGTGTCTGACTACCTGCCGGTGTCGGGCGGCAAGACTCCGATCAAGGGCGTGTTGAGCCAGGGCGGCAAGGATTCCGAGCTGGCCGTGACCGTCGCGCCGGGCGAGTTCGCCACCGTAGTGGCCGTGCCGGACGCCAAGGGCGGCACGCGCCAGCTGGTGATCCACGAACAGCCGGATGACTTCAACGCACTGAAGGCCTCGCTGGCCTTTATCAACGCCGACGCCGCCTGCGCCGATGCGAGCCTGGAAGCCGTGGCGCAAAAAGCCGAGCTGTTCAAGAAGGTCGCCGAAGGCGCGATTTCGCGCCGCATGATCAACCCGGTGGAACTGTCGGTGCAGCTCAAGTGCGCCAACGCGCCGGTGGGCCAGCCGCTGACCTTCACCCTCAAGGCCGGCGAACGCTACAGCGTGCTCGCACTGCCATCGGCTGCCGGTTCGAGGTTGCTGTTTACCTCCGACACGCTCGCTAACTGATCGGGCCCGACACCACCATGGTCTTTGCCTCACTGGAATTCCTCACGCTGTTCCTGCCGGCCTTCCTGTTGATTTATGCGCTGGCCCGTCCGGGCTGGCGCAACGTCATCCTGTTGATCGGCAGCTGGCTGTTCTACGGCTGGTTGAGCCCGCTGTTCCTGTTCCTGCACATGGTGTTGACCGTGGTGGCGTGGGTCGGCGGTTTGCTGGTGGACCGTTCCCGTGAAGACGGCAAGGGCCGGGTGCGGCTGTTGATCGCGTTGATCGTGTTCAACACCGCAGTGCTGTGTTGGTACAAGTACGCCAACATCGTCGCGGGCACCCTGAGTGAGGTGATCACCTGGTACGGCGCGATGCCGCTGGATTGGCAGCGCGTGGCGTTGCCGGCCGGGTTGTCGTTCATCGTGCTGCAGGCGATTTCGTACCTGGTGGATGTGCATCGGCACACCGTGCCGGTGGAGCGCAGCTTCATCAATTACGCGACCTATATCTCGATGTTCGGCCACTCGATTGCGGGCCCGATCATTCGTTATGACTGGGTGCGGCGCGAGCTGAACCAGCGTTATTTCAACTGGCCGAATTTCAGCCTTGGCGCCCGGCGTTTCATGATCGGCATGGGCATGAAAGTGCTGGTGGCCGACACCTTGTCGCCGCTGGTGGACATCGCCTTCCACCTGGAAAACCCGAGCCTGGTGGATGCCTGGATCGGCTGCCTGGCGTACTCGTTGCAACTGTTTTTCGACTTTGCCGGCTACAGTGCCATGGCCATCGGCCTGGGCTTGATGCTGGGCTTCCACTTCCCGGAAAACTTCAACCGGCCGTACCTCGCCAGCAGCATCCAGGACTTCTGGCGGCGCTGGCATTTGTCGTTGTCCAGCTGGCTGCGGGACTACCTGTACATCGCCCTCGGCGGTAACCGCGATGGCGAATGGCGTACCTACCGCAACCTGTTCCTGACCATGGCGATTGCCGGGTTGTGGCATGGCGGCGACAGTTGGAACTACCTGTTGTGGGGTTCGGCCCATGGTATCGCGTTGTGCATTGACCGGGCGTGGTCGCGCTCGAGCCTGCCGAGCATTCCGCCGGTGCTGTCGCACATCTTGACGCTGCTGTTTGTGTGCCTGGCCTGGACGCTGTTCCGCGCACCGGACTTCCATTCGGCACTGACCATGTACGCCGGCCAATTCGGCATGCATGGCATGGCCTTGGGTGATGCGTTGGCCGTGGCCATGCGCCCGGCTCATGGCATGGCCGCGTTGCTCGGTTTGGTGTGCATCATCGCGCCGATCTGGCAGACCCGCTGCGAGCAGCGTTTTGGTACGCAGCCCTGGTTTGTGGTGGCCGCATCCCTGTGGCCGGTGGCCGGGTTTGTGTTGTCGTTCGCGCTGATTGCCAGCCGCGATGCCGTGCCGTTTCTGTACTTTCAGTTCTAAGGAAGCCTGACGATGCCCGCCCCTACCGCGCCGACCCCACCGAGTGAACTGGCCGTCCGCACCAGCCCCCTGGCGGGCTGGGTGTTGGTGCCTTTCCTGGCGGCGGGGCTGTTGTCTTGCGTCTGGCTGATGGTCAAGGGGCCGGTGAGTTTCCTGCCGCCCAAGGTCGACAGCGACATGCTGCTGCACGGTGAAGTGACCCATCGGTTTGCCAAGGAATTGTCCAAGGCACCGATGGCCATCGAAGCGGCAAACCTGGAGCGCGGCGCCAGTTGGCTGGCGTTCGGCGACACCGGGCCGCGGGTGCGCCAGGGCTGCCCGGGCTGGCTGTTTATCAGCGATGAGCTGAAGCTCAACCGCCACGCCGAAGACAATGCGCGCACCAAGGCCGACGCGGTGATCGACCTGAAAAAGCAGCTGGGCCAGCGCGGTATTGATCTGCAAGTGATGGTGGTGCCGGATAAAACCCGCATCGCCGCTGCCCAGCGTTGCGGCTTGTATCGTCCGGCCGTGCTGGATGGCCGGATCCAGCAATGGAGCACGCTGTTGCAAGCGGCGGGCGTTGAAGTGCTGGATTTGACCGACACCCTGAAACCCCTCGGCCCGGATGCCTACCTGCGTACCGACACGCACTGGAGCGAAATCGGCTCGAATGCCGGCGCCCGCGCCGTGGCCCTGCGCATCCAGCAGCGCGGTATCCAGGCCACGCCGGAGCAAGCCTTCGACATTACCCAGGCACCGCTCGCACCGCGACCGGGTGACCTGGTGCGCCTGGCCGGTCTCGACTGGTTGCCGCCGAAGTTACAGCCGGTGGGCGAGCAGGTTGCGGCCAGCACCGCGCATGAGAACGGCCCGGCGGCGTCGAGTAACCCTGACGATTTGTTTGGTGACGCCGGCCTGCCGAACGTGGCGCTGATCGGTACCTCGTTTTCGCGCAATTCGAATTTCGTGGGTTTCCTGCAAAAAGCCCTGAACGCTCCGGTGGGTAACTTCAGCAAGGACGGCGGCGAATTTTCAGGCGCCGCCAAGGCTTATTTCGACAGCCCGGCGTTCAAGCAGACGCCGCCCAAGCTGCTGATCTGGGAGATCCCCGAGCGGGATTTGCAAACACCTTACGACCCGATAAAGATTAGTCAGTAAATTGACCATTTACCGCTCGTCTTAAAGATTTCTTCAGAAACACCAAAATAATGACACTTTCATTCCTTTGTCACAGAATGCGTACACAAAGGCGCCCACAAAAAGACCTGCGGTAAGCATCAGTACAGCTGACCTTTCACGTCTTTAAGATGCGTCGTGAGGGAGTGTTGGCGATGAGCCGTACCGATGATCTTTTTTCGTTGTTCGATAAGACGACTGCCAGTGATGTTCAAGGGATGGATTCGATGCTGCAGTTCTTCGAAGACATGCCGGTCGACGACAGTGCCAGCCTCAATATGGGCAGTGGCGCGTCGTTCTCCCGACATTCCCCTTGTGCCAACGAGCAGTCCCGCGAAGCCGCGAACATCCGGGCGAAGGTGGTAGCGCTGGTTTCGGTCAATGGCGGCGTCGGCCGCAGCACCCTGGCCACCGCGCTGAGCAGCGGTTTGCAGCGCCTGGGGCAGCCAGTGGTGGCGCTGGACCTGGACCCGCAAAACGCGCTCTATCACCACTTCGGCCTGGGCCACACCTTGCCCGGCATCGGGCGCACCAGCCTGCATAACGAGCGCTGGAGCCAGATCCTTCATTCAGGCTTTGCCGGTTGCCAGGTGATCACGTTTGGCGAAACCGATATCCGTCAGCAGGAAGACCTCCAGCGCTGGCTGAAACAGGAGCCGCATTGGCTGGCGCAACATTTGTCGGCCCTGGGCTTGGGTGAGCAGGACACGGTGATCATCGACACCCCGGCGGGTAATAACGTCTACCTGCATCAGGCACTGAACGTGGCCGATGTGGTGCTGGTCATCGCCCAGGCGGATGCGGCTTCCCTTGGCACCCTGGAGCAGATGGAGCAGTTGCTGGCGCCACACCTTGATGATCGGCCGGCGCTGCGTTGCCACTTCGTGATCAACCAACTCGACGAGACCTCGGGCTTCAGCCTGGACATGGTCGAGGTGTTCAGGAAGCGCCTGGGTGACAGCCTGTTGGAGGTGGTGCATCGGGATCCGGCGATCAGCGAGGCCCTGGCTTTTGGCAGCGATCCGCTGGATAACCAAGCCGCAAGCATGGCCTGTGACGATATAAACGCGCTTTGCCGCCTGCTGGTTGCCCACTGAAAAGCCCGGGTTATGCCGCTAACCTCAGATGCTTATGCACAATCGGTTGGTTCGACCTGTCATCAAACCGCAATTTTGCGGAGCGGTTCTCATCACGCTGCAACTGCCTGTTTTGCGTGCGTTTTATTTTGTGAACAAAAAATGACCAGTCAGCATTTTGCCCCGCGAAGCTTGCCGGCAGGGCCTCTGCCAGAATTCCATCAACAGAGTTATCCACAGGGCACGCTGCGACAAAATGCCCTTTAATTGCGCTCGGCGAGCAGCATCAGGTTGCGCGGGGTGAGCGGTGTTTCGCAGAAGCTGCCGACTTGAACCCTGTAACCGTTTTCTTCGAGAAACAATGCCCGGTCCAGCACCAGCCACATTTCCAGCGGGCGCCGAAACAGACCACGCACTAATTCCAGGTTTCGCACCTGCGCCAAGCGCTGCCAGCCTTGGGCCTCCAGTGCCGACCAATGCTGTTCCCCTGTGGATAATCCCTTGAGGGCCGCCAGTTCGCGGCAGTAGTCGGCGAACGGCTTGGCCAGCCAACTCGCGGGCAGGGACGGAGTGGGCAGGTAAGCATCGCTCCCGCGTACTTGCCGCTGCAGAACATCAAAACCCAGTCGCCTGGCCATCGACGTATCGCGCTGCTGACGCACTCGAGCGCCGGCGGTAACGGTTTCGCTCAGCGGCAGGCCGAGGTCTTCCACCGATAAATGCAGTGACGACGCCTGGGCGGCAATCGACAGCGGCTGGTACTGCTCGGCGCGGATGCGGTTGTAGCAGCAGGGCGCCACGGCCAACTGCTGGCAGCCGGCGGCGCTGGCCAGCTGGAGCAGGCGCACATGCAGGTCGCCGCAGGCGTGCAGTGCCACCGGGGTTTGGTCGCTGCTGATCTGTACGTCGGCCATCACGTCTTGCAGGCGATGGGTGACGGGCAATTGATGGTGTTCGCTGAGGGCTTGCCCTGAGGCGATGAGGGCCGGGTCGTATTCCAGGCAGGTCAGTTGCTGCCCGGGTTGCAACAGGCGGCGGCCGAGGTGGCCCTTGCCGGCACACCAGTCGAGCCAGTGTTCGGGGGTTTGGCGAAATTGCAGCGCGGCGCCGAAGGCTTCGATCTGCTGCCATTTGCGGCCGGGTACATCGACGTTCAGGCGATGGCGGGCGGCGGGTAGCGGGCGGGATGGTAAGTTATCCACAGCGCTGAGATTCAGCGACTGCATGGCCAGCTCAGGGAAAGGCGCAGGCGCCGGCAAGTGGTGAGGCTGGTTATGGCTGGTTTCCGCTTCGGCCAGCGAGCGCTGGCGCAGCCAATGGGCCAGTTCGGGATGCTGGGTTTCCCACGGCAATTGCAGATGGGTAAAGGGCCGTGGTCGCCACAGCCCTTGATGTTCGGTGAGGAACGTATCCAGCGCCTGGAAGCGGGCGAGCAGGTGCTCACCCGTCAACAAGGCGTCAGCGGCCCTGGCAGGCATCGACCCGCAACCAGCGCTCCAGCAGCTTGAAGAAGCGCACCAAAACGTACGACATCAGCAGGTAGAACAACCCGGCAGCGAAGAAGATTTCCACCGGCAGGTAGGTGCGGGCAATGATCGTGCGGGCCATGCCGGTCAGTTCCAGCAGGGTCACGGTACTGGCCAGGGCGCTGGCCTTGAGCATCAGGATCACTTCGTTGCTGTAGGCCGGCAGGCCGATGCGCGCGGCACGCGGCAGGATGATGTAGAACAGCGCCTTGGGCCTGGACATGCCCAGCGCCCGCGCGGCTTCGATTTCACCCGGCGGGATGGCCTGGATCGCGCCGCGCAGGATCTCGGCGATATAGGCGGCGGTGTGCAGGGTCATGGTGGCGGTGGCGCACCAGAACGGGTCCCGCAGGTACGGCCACATGAAACTCTCACGCACGGCGTCGAACTGTGCCAGGCCGTAGTACACCAGGAACAGCTGCACCAGCAGCGGCGTGCCGCGGAAGAAGAAAATGTAGCAGTAGGGCAGGGTGCGCACGTACCACAGGCGTGACGAGCGGGCGATGCCCAGCGGGATTGCCAGCAGCAGGCCGGCGATCACGGCGATGGCCACCAGCTCCAGGGTCAGGGTTGCGCCCTGGGCCAGTTTCGGCAGCCATTTGATGATCACGGCCCAGTTCAGGCCCAGGTCGAAATGCGACAGCCAGCTGTAGTCGCCACTCATTGCGTGCTCCTCGCAAAGCCGCGCGCGGCACGTTTTTCCAGGAAGTGCATGCCGGTCATCGCCAGGACAGTTAGGCCCAGGTACATGAAGGCCGCGACCATAAAGAAGGTGAAGGGCTGCTTGGTGACGGTCACGCCGATCTGCGCGTGGCGCATGATTTCTTCCAGGCCGATCACCGAGACCAGCGCGGTGTCCTTCATCAGAATCATGAACAGGTTGCCCAGGCCAGGCAGCGCGATGCGCCACATCTGCGGCATGATCAAGCGGGTGAAGATCCGGACCTTCGACAAGCCCAGTGCGACACCGGCTTCACGGTGGCCCTTGGGAATGGCCAGGATCGCGCCGCGGAAGACTTCCGTGGCGTAGGCGCCAAAGCACAGGCCCAGGGCGATCACCCCGGCGGCGAAAGCGCTGAGGGAAAGGTCGGGGTTGCCGAAAAACTCCCCGAGGGAGCGCATCAGGTTGACCGTGCCGAAGTAGATCAGCAGGACCCACAGCAGTTCCGGGATGCCGCGAACCAGGGTGGAGTAGCTGCCGCCAAGCCATTGCAGCGGCTTGTACGGGGAAGTCTTGGCCAGGGCGCCGGCCAGCCCGAGCACCAGCCCGAGACACAGGGCGGTGAGCGCCAGCTTGACGGTCATCAGCGCACCGGCGGCAAGCGCCGGGCCGAATCCGTAGAGGTCGAAATTCATGGTTTAGTCGTTTCGCAAGGCAAAGCTCAGGACCGGCGCACTCAAGCGAGCACGCCGGGCAGGCCATTCAGGATCACTCGATACTGAAAGGGAAGTACTTGTCGTTGATCTTCTTGTAGGTGCCGTCGGCCTTGATTTCAGCCAGGGCTTTGTTCAAGCGCTCGCGCAGCGGGTCGCCTTTGCGTACGGCGATACCGATCTTGTCGCTCTCGACCACCGGGTCGCCCTTGAATTCGTAGGCGGAGCCGTCTTTGCTTTTCAGCCACTCGTACTGCACGTACTTGTCGGCGAGCATCCCGTCCAGGCGGCCGGAAGTCAGGTCGAGGTAGGCGTTTTCCTGGGTGTCGTAGAGCTTGGCGGTGGTGTCCGGCAGCTTGTCTTCCAGGTAGGTACCGGCCAGCGTTGCGCGCTGTGCACCGATGATCTTGCCCTTCAGGTAGTCCGCGTCGGTCTTGAAGTCTTTGTTGGCTTTGGGCGCGATGAACTGCAGCTTGTTGGAGTAGTACGGGTCGGTGAAGTCGACGGCCTGCTTGCGTTCATCGGTGATGGACAGCGAGGAGACCAGGAAGTCGAACTTCTTGGCATTCAGGGCCGGGATGATGCCGTCCCAGTCGGAGACATACACTTCGCACTTCTCGACTTTCATCTTGGCGCACAGGGCGTCGCCGATGTCCTTGTCGAAGCCGACGACGTTGCCGCTGGCATCTTTATTGTTGAACGGCGGGTAGGCTGCTTCGATCCCCATTTTCAAGGTTTCAGCCATCGCCGTGGCGCTGAACGCCATCGAAACAGCGGCGGCCAAGAGGAATTTTTTATAGTTCTGCATGCATGTTGCTCCGTTAGCGGTTGCTGGACATGAATTGTTTGCAGCGCGCCGAAAGCGGGTTTTCAAATACCTGCTGTGGCGATCCTTGCTCTTCGACCAGGCCCTGGTGCAGGAACACCACTTCACTGGACACCTGGCGGGCAAAGCCCATTTCATGGGTGACCAGCAGCATGGTGCGGCCTTCTTCGGCCAGGGCGCGGATCACATTAAGTACTTCCTGAACCATTTCCGGGTCAAGGGCCGATGTGGGCTCGTCGAACAGGATGACTTTGGGCTGCATGGCCAGGGTGCGTGCGATCGCGGCGCGTTGTTGCTGGCCGCCGGACAGTTGCGCGGGGTAGGCATGACGCTTGTCACTGATGCCGACCTTGGCCAGCAAGGCTTCGGCGATTTCAGTGGCTTCGGCCTTGCTCTGGCCGAGCACGCGGCGCGGGGCCTCGATGATGTTGTCGAGGACGCTCATGTGCGGCCACAGGTTAAAGTTTTGAAACACAAAACCGATTTCGCTGCGCAGGCGGTTGATCTGTTTGCCGTCGGCGGCCACCAGTTCGCCGTTTTTCGCAGCCTTGAGCTTGAGCTCTTCACCAGCCACCAGGATTTGCCCCTGGTGCGGGTTTTCCAGCAGGTTGATGCAGCGCAGGAACGTGGACTTGCCGGAACCGGAGGAACCCAGGATCGAGATCACATCGCCGTCGCGGGCGGTCAGCGAGATACCTTTAAGCACCTCCAGCTCACCATAGCGTTTATGCAAGTTGCGGATTTCAAGCGCGGGCGTGGCCTCAGCCATGTGCGGTCCTCATTGTGTTCATTGCGCTCCTGCTGTTGGCCCGCCTTCCTGGCGAGGCGCCAAGCTAGCATAGCGTCCGGATGACAGCCAACAGCCCTGCAGGCGGTAAACAGACGGTCTGCGGCAGGGTGTCGCATCGGCACAGCAGTGTGTCGCGCCATCAACAACCGAACAGCCGTTTGAACCAGTATTCCTACAGGTTTCGCGTAAAAAAGGGCGCGATGGTGCCAGCTTTGGCCGGGTGTTGGAAGGGTTAAACCGGCGAACGGTCCTTATCAGCCCTTTTATGGGGCGTCACGTACAAATTGTGTGTGTTTTTGGTGCACTGATTCGTCTTTCAAGTGAGTCGCACAGTAACGCTATAGCGGAATGCCATTAGTGTCAGTGACTTACGAGAGCTATTGAGTTTCCCTACAGCCCGCGTCAATCGCGGCTCTGTAACATTTTGGCGCAAATCTTGCGTAAAAAATAAAGAACGCCCCGTTGGTTTCTTTTCACGAGAAAGACGCCAGACCGGGTGGACCGTATTCGCAATTCCTCGCAAAGGTGTGTCAATGAGTAGTACGCAAAGCTCCAATGACCTCGAACAGGGGCTCAAACCGCGTCACGTCACCATGCTGTCGATTGCCGGCGTTATCGGTGCCGGGTTGTTTGTGGGCTCCGGCCACGCGATTGCTGCGGCGGGCCCGGCCGTGCTGCTGGCTTATGCCGCCGCCGGTACGCTGGTGGTGTTGGTGATGCGCATGCTGGCCGAGATGGCCGTGGCATCGCCGGACACGGGTTCGTTCTCTACTTATGCCGACCGTGCGATCGGGCACTGGGCCGGTTTCACCATCGGCTGGTTGTACTGGTGGTTCTGGGTGCTGGTGATTCCGCTGGAAGCCAACGCTGCCGCGACCATCCTGCACGCCTGGTTCCCCGGCGTGGCGATCTGGGCCTTCACCCTGATCATTACCTTGCTGCTGACCGCGACCAACCTGTTCAGTGTGAAGAACTACGGCGAGTTCGAGTTCTGGTTTGCGCTGATCAAAGTGGTGGCGATCATCGGGTTTGTGATCCTCGGCATCCTGGCGATCTTCGGCTTCCTGCCGGGCAGCCAGGTCAGCGGCGTTTCGCACCTGTTCGACACCCAGGGCTTCCTGCCCAACGGCATGGGCGCGGTCTTGGCGGCGATCCTGACCACCATGTTCTCGTTCATGGGCACCGAGATCGTGACCATCGCGGCCGCTGAATCGAAGAACCCGGGCCAGCAGATTTCCAAGGCCACCAACTCGGTGATCTGGCGGATCGGCTTGTTCTACCTGGTGTCGATCTTCATCGTCGTGGCCCTGGTGCCGTGGAATGATCCTGCGCTGGCAGCGGTCGGTTCCTACCAGACCGTGCTGGAACGCATGGGCATCCCGAATGCCAAGCTGATCGTTGACCTGGTGGTGCTGGTGGCCGTGACCAGTTGCCTGAACTCGGCGCTGTACACCGCTTCGCGCATGATGTTCTCCCTGGGCCGTCGCGGTGATGCACCGGCGGTGTCCAAGATCACCAACAAGAGCGGCACGCCTTACTGGGCGGTGTTGCTGTCTACCGGCGCGGCGTTCCTGGCGGTATTCGCCAACTACGTGGCACCGGCGGCGGTGTTTGAATTCCTGCTGGCCAGCTCCGGCGCCATCGCGCTGCTGGTGTACCTGGTGATCGCCGTGTCGCAGCTGCGCATGCGCCAGAAACGCACGGAAGCGGGCGAGAAGATTGCCTTCAAGATGTGGCTGTTCCCGGGCCTGACGTATGCGGTGATCGTGTTCATCGTGGGCGTGCTGACGATCATGTTGTTCCAGGAAGCGCATCAGGTGGAGATCATTGCCACCGGGATCCTGAGCTTGCTGGTCGTTGCGGCGGGGCTGATGGTGTCGCGTCGGCGCAAGGGCCGGAAGGTTGGGGCTGCGGTGCTTAACTGACGGAGTGCTTTCGTCGCAATACCGTTGATCAAATGTGGGAGCGGGCTTGCTCGCGAATGCGGTGGATCAGTCGACATTTGAGCTGACTGACACACTGCCTTCGCGAGCAAGCCCGCTCCCACATTTCGTTTTGTATCAGTCTTCGGAATTCACCAGCGCCTGTGACGCCGCGACGTAATCGGCCTGGAATTCCGGCGACTCAATCCACGCCAGCGCTGCCGCTTCATCCTCGGTATCCGTGGCCCACTGGCGATACTCGATCAGCGCCGCGAGGATAAAGTCCGTCGCTTCTTCTTCGCCTTCCTGCTCCAGCACCACTGCCAGCAGCGGGTGCGCCAGGAACACGGCACACAGCGCCTGCTGGCTGGTTTCGCCAGCGGTGCGCATCTCCAGGAACAGCTCGGTCAAATCCACCGATTCAAGATCAATGCGGCTGTCATCGCCGGCAAAGGCATCCGGCTTGGTGGCGACGGCGCGTTGGGTGCGATTCTGCTTGGCCTTGGCTTTTGCCCGGTGGGCGCGTTTTTGCTGCTTGTTCGGCGAAGCCATGGGCTCACGTCCTTGGTGTCAGGATCTGGGGATGGGGTATTGAAGCGCAGGTCTGGAGAAATCCCAAGGCTTTCTAGGTGCGATCCGTCACTTGGCGCCCCGGCGTGCCGTTGGCCAACTCTCCCCGTTGCAGCCAAGCCAATGCAATCGGCCACAGCCGATCCTGATACTGGCTGCGAAAGAATGCGAAGTGTCCGACCTCTTTTTCGCCGATATCTTCAGGGGCGATCCGCAGGTGCGTGCGCTTGCTGCCGTCGAAGTAACCCAGCAGGCGCTCGATTGCCGCCACTGTGCCAAACGGGTCGTCGGTAATGCTGATGGCCAATATCTGTGCCTTCACCCGCGAAAACGGCAACTCGGGCAAGGCTCGCCCACTCGGACGTTTTTCATAACTCGGCGTCGGCGTACTCCAGTCGCGTACCACGCCCGCCGGGGTATCCTCCAGCCAGCCTATGCGCTTGCCCGGGAAGTAGCCAAAAACCGCTGTCACCAGCGGCATCACCACATGCCATTTGGCAAACATCCGCCAGCGCCCGCTCGCCTCGTAGTCGCGCCAGTAGGCAAACTGCGCGCCTACCGTCACCAGGCGCCGAATCACTGCGCCGGAAGCCCCGAGCCCCGCCGCACACCCTCCAAAACTGTGCCCGACCACATCAATCGGCTGCCCGGCAAACTCCCGCTGGGCCCGCTGCAGGATCGCTTCGAAGTCCAGCACGCCCCAATCCGACCACGAGGCCTTGAACCCTTTCAGCGAGCCGCTGCGGGATTCGCCGATGCCGCGGTAGTCGTAGGTGATGACGTCGAAGCCATTGGCAAACAGGTAATCGGCAAACCGTGAGTAGTGACGGCAGCGTACGGAGGTGGCGGCGTTGATGATGACGACCGGGCGTTCAACGTCTGTGCGCGGATGGCGCCATGTGAAGCCGCCGATGGAATGCCCATCGGCTGTGGGCTCGCGGAATGCTTCGGCTTGAGGTCGGACTGGCAGGTTCATGAACAGGCTCGATCATTGCGCTTTCGATGGGGTGTCAAAGGCCCGTGCGCAGTTTTATGAGAAGTCGAAACTAACAAATTTCTGCTATGAAGACCCCGGGGATTTTTCTGAGGCTCGACCTGAGCGGCACAGATGCCTAGGCTTAGACCCTTTCGCCCACCAGAGCCGGCCCATGACCCGCGACACCCTCGAACAAAACCAGATCCCGATCTACTTCGCCAGCGTGGTGCTGGCTGCCGTTGTTGGCCTGCTGGCGCCCTCCATGGCTCAAGGTGTGGCCGCCCTGGTTACGCCCGCCATCGCCGTGCTGATGTACGCGATGTTTCTGCAAATCCCCTTTCTGGACCTGCGCCAGGGCTTGGGCAACAAACGCTTTATGGCCGCATTGCTGCTGGCCAACTTCATCCTGATTCCGCTGCTGGTGTGGGCGCTGACTCGGGGCCTGGTGGAACACCCGGCGATCCTGGTGGGTGCGTTGCTGGTGCTGTTGACGCCGTGCATCGACTACGTGGTGGTGTTTACCCATATCGGCAAGGGTGACTCGCGGTTGATGCTGGCGGCGACCCCGATTCTATTGTTGCTGCAACTGCTGCTGTTGCCGGTCTACCTGGGGTTGATGCTGGGGGCGCAGTCGCAGGTGGCGGTTGCAGTGGGGCCGTTTGTCGAGGCCTTCCTGCTGCTGATCGTTGCCCCCATGATTCTGGCGGTGCTGACCACTTCCCTGTCCCGGCGCTCACCGGTCGTCAGTGCCTGGAACGATGCCTGGGCCTGGCTGCCCGTGCCGGCCATGGCGCTGGTGCTGATGGTGGTGATCGGTTCGCAGATCACCGCCGTGGTCCGCGATATCGGCCTGCTGGCGCCGGTGATCCCGGTGTATATCGGCTTCCTGTTGCTGGCCCCGCTGATGGGGGCGCTGGCTTCGCGCCTGTTCAAGCTATCGGCGCCCACGGCGCGGGCGGTCACCTTCAGCGCCTCCACGCGTAATTCCCTGGTGGTGCTGCCGCTGGCGCTGGCGTTACCCGAAGAGATCCGTGGGCTCGCTGCTGCCGCAGTGATCACGCAAACCCTGGTGGAATTGGTAGGGGAGCTACTCTATATCCGCCTGCTGCCGCTGCTGATCTGGCCCGCTCGTCGTTAGGCGGATGAATGTTTGATTCCGTTCAGGGCTTATTCAGGGTGGCGTTCGGCAACATGAGCCGGTTTACCCCACCTGACAGGCTGAATAATGGATCAACACAATCGCTTTCGAATGGAATCGCTGGGTATTTTCCTCATCGCCCTGCTGCTGTTCACCCTGGGCATCTGGGACCAGCAGCCACAGGGCTTCGACGGCCGCTGGGCCGTGTTCATGCAAGAGATGTTTCGCCACGGCGCGAGCCTGTTTCCTACCACCTACGGTGAGCCTTACCCGGACTATCCGGGCACCGCGACCTACCTCAGCTACCTCTTTGCCCGTTTATTCGGCGCGCCCAACGACCTGGCTAACGTGATGCCCACCGCCCTGGCGTCTGCCGGGGTCATGGCGCTGATCTACCGCTTGCTGGTGCCGTCGGGCCGGGCGTGGGCGCTGCTGACGGTGCTGCTCACCGCATTGACTGCCCAGTTGCTGGAGAAGTCGCGCTCGGTGTGCCTGGACCAGATGATCTCGTTGTTGTGCCTGGGGTGTTTCTACCTGCTGCATACCGGTGAGCGCCTGGGCTCGCGGCTGCGCCAATATGCGATCTTTCCGTTGTTCGTGGTGGCGTTTGCCATTCGCGGGCCGCTGGGGTTGATCGAGGTGTGCGGGGTGGCCTGTGTCTACTGGGCGCTGGGCACCGCTCGTACGCGGCAAGAGCGGATTGCACTGCTGAAAAAGGTGATTGCCCACGGCGTGGTCGGTTTGATCCTGCTGGCCGGCTGTTGGTGGGCGCTGTTGAAACTGGCACGGATCAGCGGTGGCGATGCTTTCGTCGATGATGTGCTGCGGATGCAATTCACCGGGCGCCTTGATGAAACCGGTGAGGCGTTCTACTTCTATTTCAAGCTGAGCCTGTACCGCTATTTCCCGGTGGTGCCGCTGGCCCTGGCGACGATGATTGCCCTGCGCCACAAATGGTCGGCCCGCCACGACGATGCCGATGTGCAGTTGATGCTGCGTTTGGCCGCCTGCGGACTGATGATTTTGCTGGGCTTGTCGGTGCCGCACTTCAAGCGCGCCTACTACATCGTGCCCATGGTCCCGATGTTTGCCGCGGTGGCCGCCTATGGCTTGCTCCAGGCCCAGGGCTGGTTGCTGGGCGTGCGGCGTGGCTATGAGTGGCTGGTGGCGGTCCTGCCGGTGCTGGGCATTGTCGTGGTGTTTGTCTGTCGGCATCTGTGGCACAAGCACGGCTACTGGCCGGACGTTTCAGTGCCGGCGCTGGTGGGTGTGCTGATCGTGCTGCAACTCGCAGCCGTGATTGCCTGGCGCCGTTTGCAGGGCAATCTCGGCCAGCGCCTGGTGGTGCTCAGCGTGATTGCGCTGGCCACCCAATGGCTGGTGCTGGTGAAGGTTGTGGAGCCGGCCAAGGACCTGCAATTCGACACCAGGAACTTCGTAAGCGCGGTGGAAAAGCTGCGTGCCGATAATCCCGGGACCCTGGTGTTCGTCGATCTGGCCAAGGACACCTGGGCGATTCGCTACATCATGAACCTGGATCACGACGAGCAGCCGCTGTTCATCGGGCGCAACCAACCCTTGCTGGTGGATACGCTACCGCGCCCCGCCTGGGTGATTGTGGAGCGCAAGCAAACCGCATTGCTCAGCGGCACGCCGCTGGAACACATGGCGCCGGTGTTCAATGGGCGGTTGAATGACAACCCGCTGCTGGTGTTCCTGGTGAAGTGACTCAGTCGCCTTGACATCCTTGTCGGTGGTGACGCCGACGAGAGTGGCGATCACTGGGGAATTAAGGATGGATCAATGGGGTCGGAATGAGGTGTTGATAACCGGCACTTTGGATCGTCTTACTGTATGGTCGCCGCCTGGATGACCGGTTGGTCTGATTGGAGCGCTTTGCAGCCTGCCGCAAAACAGGCGCCTGCTAGGCTTGGGTACTTTCGTGGTGATGAGTTTGGGTGCGACATGGAAGCAGTAAAAATGGATTTTGAGTATGCCGGTGCCGAGAGCGTCGGTAGTGCCCACGTGATCGGCCGTTCCTGGCTTGGCGGCCTCAGCATCTGTTTTGACGGAGGCTGCAGCTACCCCTCGATGATCAGCGTGCTGGAGGCTGTATTCAGGCGCTACGGACGCCTGGTGCGTTTTGGCGAGTCGCTCTCGGCGCAGGATTGGATTGCGCGCGTGGAGGAGAGTGGTTTTCACATCTCCGAGCAGGAGCGGGTTGCGGTGTTGACGTTGATGCGGGGCGGGGGCTGAAGGAGTCAAAAACGGCAGGCAACAAAAAACCCGCACCAGGCGGGTTTTTTGTGTGTTTCAGATGACGTTTGCACCACCTGAAACTAATTAGTGGTGCCCAGAGACGGAATCGAACCGCCGACACGGGGATTTTCAATCCCCTGCTCTACCGACTGAGCTATCTGGGCAACGGGGCGCATTAAACGGGTTTTTCAGGGGGTCGTCAAGCAAGTTTTCAAAAAATATTTAATTATTACCGTCGCTTACGGGCCAACCCCCAAATTTGATCAATTATTCAGCAGGTGGCACGTAGCCGTCGGCCTTGGCGTAATCCTCGCCGGAAAAGTACTTGTCCATCTCGTCCTGCAGGTATTTGCGGTCTTCGGCGTTCATCATGTTCAGGCGCTTTTCGTTGATCAACAGGGTCTGGTGCTTTTGCCAGTCAGCCCAGGCCTTGGCGGAGACGTTGTCGAAAATGTCCTGGCCCTTGGCGCCAGGGAACGGGGCGCGCTCCAGGGCGGGCAGTTCTTCGTGGTACTTGCGGCAGATGATGGTGCGGGTCATGACGGAACTCCTGCGTTCAATACTTCAGCCGCGCGCTTCAGCAGTTTTTTCACCGGGGCGGCAAGGCCCAGGCGCGGCGGGGTGGCGAGGTTATACCAGAGCCAGTCAGCCTCGGCCACGTGATGGGCAGACTCCTGGACCTGGACCAGCCAGGGTTCGATAGCCAGTTGGAAGTGGCTGAAGGTGTGGATCAGGCTCGGCAGCTCCTGGTGTTTGCCCAGCGCCAGCGAGTGCTGGTTGGCCAGGTGTTCCAGGTCTGCCAGGTCATCCAGCTCCGGCAGGCTCCACAAACCGCCCCACAGGCCCGTGGAGGGGCGACGGTAAAGCAGGATCGCGCCCTCGCCATTGGCCAGCATCGGCATCAGAGTGCGCTTCTGGGGCACGGTCTTGCGTGGCTTGGGGATCGGGTAGCGGGTTTCCAGGCCGAGCAGGTGCGCTTCGCAGCCCTTTTCCAGCGGGCACAGCAGGCAGCTGGGCTTGCTGCGGGTGCAGAGGGTGGCGCCCATGTCCATCATGGCCTGGGTGTAGGCGTTGACGCGGTCATGGGGCGTAAAGCGCTCTGCGGTGGCCCACAGCTGTTTGGCGACCTTCGGCTCGCCCGGGTAACCCTCTTGCGCGGTAAAGCGCGCCAGCACGCGTTTGACGTTGCCATCGAGGATCGGCGCTCGCAGGCCCATGCTCAGGCTGGCAATCGCACCCGCGGTGGACAGGCCAATGCCGGGCAGTTCGGTGAGTTTTTCGACGTCACGGGGAAACTCGCCACCATATTCGGCAACGACGATCTTCGCGGTCTTTTGCAGGTTGCGCGCCCGGGTGTAGTAACCCAGCCCGGTCCACAGGTGCAGCACTTCGTCTTCCGGCGCGGCAGCCAGGGCTTCGACCGTTGGCAAGGATGCCATGAACCGGTCGAAGTAGTTCAGCACGGTGCTGACCTGGGTCTGCTGCAACATGATCTCCGAGACCCACACCCGGTAAGGCGTGATGCCCTGTTGCCAGGGCAGGTCATGGCGACCGTGGCGGTCGTACCAGTCGAGCACCGCCGTTGAAAACTGCTCGTTTCTCATCGTTTGAACAGGCCTTTAAGCGCGTCTTTCAGCTGTGGATTGACCTTGTCGAGCTTCTGTTCAAGCTTCTCGCCGAGCTTGTTGCCTGCCGCCTTGATGGCGACCTGGCTCAAGCCGTCCTTGTCCAGGCGGCAGGCCTTGGCGCCCAGTTCCAGTGGGCCACGGCAGCGCAGCGGGACTTCGATGTTCTGGAAGTTGGAGCCCACCTGGCAAGCCGGGTCCGGCACGTCGCGCTGGTCGCCTTCGACGATGATGCCGACGCGGTAGTCCATGCCCAGCACGCGCAGGTCGACGTCACCGTCGCCGTTGACGGTCAGGCCTGGGATGCGCACTTTCAGGTCGGGGTTGCTGGCCACGCCATTGCGGAAGGTCAGGTTGCCCTTGAGTTCCTGGAACGGGGTGTCCTTGCCGCGCTGGTCGCCGCTGAGGGTCTTGCGGTTGAGCAGGGCGATGCCGGTGCACAGCTGTTGCTCGATGTTGGCGTTGAGCAGCACGCCGTTGTTGATCGCGAAGCTGGCGGTACCGTTGAGGCTGTCGATCAGGGCTTTCTGGCTATTGCCGCGGCCGTTGAGGTTGCTGTCGAGGGTGAGCTGGCCCTTCACCGGCGGGTTCTGCCCCTGGGCTTGCAGGATGCGTTCGACCGGTACCTGCTTGATGCGGGTTTGCAGCGCCAGCAGCGGGATGTCCTGGCGCACGTCAAGGTTGCCGTTGGCCTGGAAGGTGCCGTTGTAGAGGCCGCCGCTCAAGGTATCGAGCTTGAGCTGGCCATCGAGGCCGGAGGCTTTCAGGGCGGCATTCTGGATCGGCAGCTTGCTCAGGGTCAGTTGGCCAAAGGACAGGTCGGCGTTTACGTCCAGGGTGCGCAGGCGGGTCAGCGGCAGCAGCTTGTCGGTACTCCACGCGGCTTTGGTCGGGGCGTCCGGCAACGGTGTGGTGCCACCGGCCGCCATGGCGCCGGCTTCGCTGTTCTGCACTTCAGCCTGGCGTGCGGCCGCGGCGCCCTTGGCGGCTTCGGACTTGGCCGGCAGGTAGTTGTCGGCGTTGAACGTATCGGCCTTGAGCTGCACCCGCAGGGATTGCCTGGCGAAATCATCCACGGCCACGCGACCGGTGAAGGTGCTGTCGTCGAGTTTCAGGTTGAGGTCTTCAAGCGCCAGGCTGGTCGGCGTGCCCTTGAGGCGGCTGACCAGTTCGACCTTGCTCAGGCTGCCGGCGGCCATCGGTGGCAGCGGGTTGCCGACGCTGTCGAGGAACTTGGCCAGGTCAAACTGGGCAATCGACAGGGCGCCGCTGAGCTGTGGAGTCTTGTCCAGGTCGTTGACCTTCAACTCGCCCAGGGCGCGCAGTTGGTTCAGCGACAACTTCATGCCGGTCCATTCGGCGATATTCGCAGACTGGTCCACCAGCAATTGGCCCTGGGTCGAAAAGGTCACGGTCTTGCCTTGCAGCGGCTCGCCGGTGGCTTCACCAGTGACCTTCATGTCTTCGAACTGGTAGCGCTTGAGGGCGCGCTGAATGCGCAGGTTGCCGTTGACCTCGGTCTTGACGCGCATCAGCGGCTGGTTGGTGCCGAAGAACGCGGTGAGTTTGACCGGGATGCTTGCACCTTCGTGCACGGCGCCGGCACTCAGCTGGATGCTTTCGGCGCTGAACTGCTTGCCGGTCTGCTCGTCGTTGTATTCGACGCGGGCGTTGTTGATGGTCAGGCTGTCGATGTCCAGGCGGATCGGCTGCGGCGGCTTTTCAGGCTTGGGCGGTGTGGCCGCTTCAGCCACGGCAGGCGTGGTGGCGGCGGTAGCCGGGTCCGGCACATTCTTGCCGATGTCTTCCCAGTTGCCGTGGCCATGCACGTCTTTGTTCAGGCGCAGGTTCAGGCCTTCGACACGTACATCGCTCATCTGCACTTCACGGCGCAGCAGCGGCAGCACGCGCACCGACAGGCCGAGCATCTGCAGGTCGGCAAACGGTTGGCTCGGATTGGTCAGGGTCGCAACGCTGGCCTCGTGCAATTCAAGACCGAGCCAGGGGAACAGGCTCCAGCCGATGTCGCCATTGAGCGTCAGCTCGATGTGGGCCTTGTCGCGGGCAATCTGGCGAATCTCGTCTTTGTAGTCGTTGGGATCGAAGAGATGGGTCAGGGCAAAGCCTAGAGCCACAATGATCAGCAACAGCCCGAGAAGTACCAGACCCAGGATTTTGCCGAACGCTTTCATGGGCGAGTCCTTGTATGTCGATTTTAAAATTTAGCCGAAGAGTATAACGCTCGTAGCCCTATGGCTGTTTAGGGATCGTTACATGGCGTCAAACAAATCAGATAACTCCAGAAAGGTGATATCAGTTTGGTTTTTCTGTCATCCACAGATGCTAATCTGCGCATGTTCGTCTGCCGTCTGCGACTAAACGTCGCGTTTAAAAGGAGCTTTACTCAACAAAACGGCCACGCCTTGCGTGTAAGGCCGAGGGAGAGAGCGCCCGACGGACACATACTAATAACTGGGGGAAACATCAATGAGCACTAGCACTGCGGCGGGTAATACTGCTGCACAGCCTGCGTTCCTGTCCAAGGAACGCATTATCGCCAAGCCCGGGTTCAACCGTTGGCTGGTACCACCGGCCGCCCTGGCGATCCACCTGTGTATCGGCATGGCCTACGGTTTTTCGGTGTTCTGGCTGCCGTTGTCCAAGGCGCTGGGGATCACCGCACCGGTCGCCTGCGCGCCGGACATGAGCTTCATCAGCCAGGTCTTCTCGTCGCAATGCGACTGGCCCATCTCCATGCTGGGCTGGATCTACACCCTGTTCTTCATCTTCCTCGGCTGCTCCGCAGCGATCTGGGGCGGCTGGCTGGAACACGCCGGGCCACGCAAGGCTGGTGTCGTTTCGGCCTTGTGCTGGTGTGGCGGCCTGCTGATCTCCGCGCTGGGGATCTATACCCACCAGATCTGGCTGATGTGGATCGGCTCCGGGGTCATTGGTGGTATCGGCCTGGGCCTGGGTTACATCTCGCCGGTCTCGACCCTGATCAAGTGGTTCCCGGACAAGCGCGGCATGGCTACCGGCATGGCGATCATGGGTTTCGGCGGCGGCGCGATGGTTGGCGCTCCGTTGGCAGCCGCCCTGATGGGCCACTTCGCTTCGCCGACCAGCGTGGGCGTGTGGCAGAGCTTCGTGGTCATGGCCGTGATCTACTTCGTGTTCATGATCGGCGGCGCCTTGTCCTACCGCGTTCCGCCTACCGGCTGGAAGCCTGAGGGCTGGACTGCCCCGGCGAAAAAAGCCAGCAACGCGATGATCACCCATCGTCACGTGCACGTGAACGTGGCCTGGAAAACCCCGCAATTCCGCCTGGTGTGGCTGGTGCTGTGCCTGAACGTGTCTGCCGGCATCGGCATCCTCGGCATGGCTTCGCCGCTGCTGCAGGAAGTGTTCGGCGGCAAGTTGCTGGGTAACGGCCTGGCATTTGGCCAACTGGATGCCGGCCAACTGGCTTCCATCGCGGCCATCGCCGCCGGCTTTACCGGCCTGTTGAGCCTGTTCAACATCGGTGGCCGGTTCTTCTGGGCATCGTTCTCCGACTACCTGGGCCGTAAAAACACCTACTTCGTGTTCTTCGCATTGGGCTTTGCCCTGTACGCGTTGATCCCGAACCTGGGTCACCTGGGCAACGTCACGCTGTTCGTGGCGGCGTTCTGCATCATCCTGTCGATGTACGGCGGTGGCTTTGCGACCGTCCCGGCTTACCTGGCGGACCTGTTCGGTACGCAAATGGTGGGCGCGATCCACGGTCGTCTGCTGACCGCATGGGCAGCGGCGGGCGTGTTGGGCCCGGTGCTGGTGAACTACCTGCGTGAGTATCAGTTGAGCATCGGCGTTGAACGCGCTGCCGCCTACGACATCACCTTGTACATCCTCGCCGGCCTGCTGGTGCTGGGCTTTATCTGCAACCTGCTGGTACGGCCGGTGGCAGACAAGTACTTCATGACCGACGCCGAACTGGCTGCCGAGCAGGCGCTGGGCCATGACAAGGGCGCCGATTCCAGCACCGTGCTGGAGTGGAAAGCCTCCTCCGGCAGCGTGCCATTGGCGGTGGCTGCCTGGCTGGCGGTGGGCATTCCGTTGGCGTGGGGCGTGTGGGTCACCCTGCAGAAAACTGCGGTACTGTTCCACTAACACCGCGTAACCCTTGTGGGAGCGGGCTTGTGTGGGAGCGGGCTTGCTCGCGAATGCGATGGATCAGTCAGCACATGTATTGGCTGACCCACCGCCTTCGCGAGCAAGCCCGCTCACACACAAAGCTGCTCCCACACTTGTACTGACATGTCTATCCCCGACACTCCATCAGTCTTATCCCCTCCGATGTTTCTGTTTAGCGCCCGCGCCCCTATAATGGCTGCCTTTTTCGCCCAATGATTTTGCGGAGCTGGTGATGGCCGAACGTAAGGCGTCCGTCGAGCGCGACACTCTGGAAACCCAGATCAAAGCCTCGATCAACCTGGATGGCACCGGAAAGGCCCGATTTGATATCGGTGTACCTTTTCTTGAGCACATGCTGGACCAGATCGCCCGTCACGGGCTGATCGACCTGGATATCGTCAGCAAGGGCGACCTGCATATCGACGACCACCACACGGTGGAAGACGTCGGTATCACGTTGGGCCAGGCATTTGCCAAAGCCATCGGCGACAAGAAAGGCATCCGTCGCTACGGCCACGCCTATGTCCCGCTGGATGAAGCGCTGTCGCGTGTGGTCATCGACTTCTCCGGCCGCCCGGGCCTGCAGATGCACGTGCCGTACACCCGCGCCACCGTGGGCGGCTTCGACGTCGACCTGTTCCAGGAATTCTTCCAGGGTTTCGTCAACCACGCCCTGGTCAGCCTGCACATCGACAACCTGCGTGGCACCAACACCCACCACCAGATCGAGACCGTGTTCAAGGCTTTCGGCCGTGCCCTGCGCATGGCCGTGGAGCTGGATGACCGCATGGCCGGGCAAATGCCGTCGACCAAGGGCGTCCTGTAATGCAGACGGTCGCGGTTATCGACTACGGCATGGGTAACCTGCACTCGGTGGCCAAGGCCCTCGAGCACGTAGGTGCCGGCAAGGTGCTGATCACCAGCGATGCCGACGTGATTCGCGAAGCCGACCGGGTGGTGTTCCCGGGGGTTGGCGCGATTCGCGACTGCATGGCCGAGATTCGCCGCCTGGGCTTCGACAGCCTGGTGCGTGAAGTCAGCCAGGACCGGCCGTTCCTCGGCATCTGCGTGGGCATGCAAGCCTTGCTCGACAGCAGTGAAGAGAACGACGGCGTCGACTGCATCGGTCTGTTTCCGGGCCAGGTGAAGTTTTTCGGCAAGGACCTGCACGAAGACGGCGAGCACCTGAAGGTGCCGCACATGGGCTGGAACGAAGTGCGCCAGACCGTGGATCACCCGCTGTGGCACGAAGTGCCGGACCTGGCGCGTTTCTATTTCGTGCACAGCTATTACATCGCCGCCGGTAACCCGCGCCAGGTGGTGGGTGGCGGGCACTATGGCGTCGACTTCGCCGCGGCCCTGGCCGACGGTTCGCGCTTTGCCGTGCAATTCCACCCGGAGAAGAGCCATACCCATGGCCTGCAATTGCTGCAGAACTTCGCCGCGTGGGACGGGCGCTGGTAATGGCCAAGAAGGTCAAGCCGCCGATCTTGAACCTCACTCCCCAGCAGGAGAGTGAGGCCACCGACAAGATCAAGCGTTTCATGGAAGACCGCTTCGAGCTCAAGCTCGGCTCGTTCGAGGTCGCAGAAATCCTCGAACTGTTCACCACTGAAATTGCTCCGCACTATTACAACAGGGCGATTTTCGATGTGCAGACGCACCTTAAAGAAAGGTTCGAAAGCATCGAAAGCGACTTGTGGGCGCTCGAGAAACCCTGATTTCCCGAGCAACGCTGAATATCGAATAAGGTTTGCCAGATGCTGATTATTCCCGCTATCGATCTCAAGGACGGCGCCTGCGTACGTCTGCGCCAGGGCCGCATGGAAGATTCCACGGTGTTCTCCGATGACCCGGTGAGCATGGCTGCCAAGTGGGTGGAAGGCGGCTGCCGTCGTCTGCATCTGGTGGACTTGAACGGTGCGTTCGAAGGCCAGCCGGTCAACGGCGAAGTGGTGACGGCGATCGCCAAGCGCTACCCGAACCTGCCGATCCAGATCGGCGGCGGTATCCGCTCCCTGGAAACCATCGAGCACTACGTGAAAGCGGGCGTGAGCTACGTGATCATCGGCACCAAGGCCGTGAAAGACCCGGCCTTCGTCGCCGAAGCCTGCCGTGCGTTCCCCGGCAAAGTGATCGTGGGCCTGGACGCCAAGGACGGTTTCGTCGCCACCGACGGCTGGGCCGAGATCAGTACCGTCCAGGTGATCGACCTCGCCAAGCAGTTTGAAGCCGACGGCGTCTCCGCCATCGTTTATACCGACATCGCCAAAGACGGCATGATGCAGGGCTGCAACGTACCGTTCACCGCTGCGCTGGCCGCCGCCACCAGGATCCCGGTGATCGCTTCCGGCGGTATCCACAACCTGGGCGACATCAAGTCGCTGCTGGACGCGAAGGCGCCGGGGATCATCGGCGCCATCACCGGCCGGGCGATCTATGAAGGCACCCTGGACGTCGCTGAAGCCCAGGCTTACTGCGACGCCTACAACGGCTGAGGACTGACCATGGCGCTGGCCAAACGCATCATCCCTTGCCTGGACGTCGACAACGGTCGCGTGGTCAAGGGCGTCAAGTTCGAGAACATCCGTGACGCCGGCGACCCGGTGGAGATCGCCCGTCGCTACGACGAACAGGGTGCTGACGAGATTACCTTTCTCGACATCACCGCCAGCGTCGATGGTCGCGACACCACGCTGCATACCGTGGAGCGCATGGCCAGCCAGGTGTTTATCCCGCTGACCGTGGGCGGTGGCGTGCGCACCGTGCAGGACATTCGCAACTTGCTGAATGCCGGCGCGGACAAGGTTTCGATCAACACCGCCGCGGTGTTCAACCCGGAATTTGTCGGCGAAGCCGCACAGCACTTCGGTTCGCAATGCATCGTGGTTGCCATCGACGCCAAGAAAGTCTCCGGCCCGGGCGAAACTCCGCGCTGGGAGATCTTCACCCACGGCGGGCGCAAGCCGACCGGGCTGGATGCCGTGCAGTGGGCGATGAAGATGGAAGCCCTGGGTGCCGGCGAAATCCTGCTGACCAGCATGGACCAGGACGGCATGAAAAACGGCTTCGACCTGGGCGTGACCCGCGCCATCAGCGACGCACTGGGCATCCCGGTGATTGCTTCCGGCGGCGTCGGCAACCTGCAGCACCTGGCCGACGGCGTGATCGAAGGCCACGCCAGCGCAGTGCTGGCGGCGAGTATTTTCCACTTTGGCGAATACACCGTGCCTGAGGCCAAGGCCTACATGGCGGCGCGCGGTATCGTCGTACGCTAAACGTCACTGGACACCATGGCAGGCTCGCGGCACTCTCTGGGCTTGCCATGGATTCCGGTAACTTTCATGTTCAAAGACCTGCTGCTCGCCCTCGCCAGTACCACCGTTCTGCTGACGGGTTCGGCTTACGCTGATGAACCGTCCGACGGCGCTTCCCTGGTGTTGCTGACGGAAAACTTCCCGCCGTACAACATGGCGAAAAACGGCAAGAACTTCGCCAAGGAAGAGAACATCGAAGGCATTGCCGTGGACATCGTCCGCGAGACGTTCCAGCGTGCGGGTATTTCCTACAACCTGACCCTGCGGTTCCCTTGGGACCGGATCTACAAACTCGCCCTGGAAAAACCCGGTTACGGCGTGTTCGTGATGGCGCGCTTGCCGGACCGTGAGGCGCTGTTCAAATGGGTCGGCCCCATCGGCCCGGACGATTGGGTGCTGCTGGCCAAGGCTGACAGCAAGATCCAGCTGAGCGACCTTGAGCAGGCGCGGCGCTACAAGATCGGCGCCTACAAGGGCGACGCCATCGCCGAGAGCCTGGAGAAGCAGGGGCTCAAGCCGGTAATCGTGTTGCGGGATCAGGACAACGCGAAAAAGCTGGTGGATGGCCAGATCGACCTGTGGGCCACCGGGGACCCGGCGGGCCGTTATCTGGCACGCCAGGTCGGGGTGACCGGGCTCAAGACTGTGTTGCGTTTCAACAGCGCGGAGCT
Organism: Pseudomonas sp. Ag1; assembly: GCF_000278565.1. Classification (NCBI taxonomy): domain Bacteria; kingdom Pseudomonadati; phylum Pseudomonadota; class Gammaproteobacteria; order Pseudomonadales; family Pseudomonadaceae; genus Pseudomonas; species Pseudomonas sp. Ag1. The sequence continues at coordinate 32,924 of NZ_AKVH01000101.1, read as the reverse complement.
GTACCTGGCGCTGAACAAAAACGTGCCGGATGACGTAGTGGCGAAACTCCAGGCGGCCCTCGATCAGTTACGGCAGGAGGGTGTCGTCGATGAAATCATGGGGCGTTATCTCTAGGTTGTTTTCTGTGGGCTCGGGCACCGCTGCTGGTACTTCCTCTGGCTCCTCAACAGCAGTAACCGCCGCTTCAGGTTGCAGCAGCTCGCTGAAGTAGACGTTATCTCCGCTGGCATAGGTCAGGGTTGGCCCGAGCTGGCTGCCGTCAGCCCGCAATAGCTCGTATCGGCTTTTGACCAGGTAGGCAGCGATGGATTTATTCGCCGGGATGTAAGCCATCACATCCGCCACGCCCTCCCGTTCCCAGCCTTGTGCGGTCAAGCCCGTATGCGTGAAGTCGCGATTGAGGTTGGCACTGATACTCAACGGATGCCGGGGTGCCCAGGCAGCCTTTATATCGACGCCGGTCAAGGAGCGCAGGCCCAAGGAGAAGTCACTGATCTCTCCTTTTGCGAATACCCAACTGAAGGTTTGGCTTGCTGGCGTGGTGTTTTGACCGCTGGCCACCAAGCTGTACTGGTCGATTCTTTTCAACCGATATACCGGGCACGTTTGCAGTTTTTCCAGGGGCGTCAGGGTCGGGTCGTTCACGGTAAACCAGGGCAGTTCGCACACATGAATGCCCTCTGTTACCTGCTCCGGCATCGTGCGTCCTGGTGCCATTTCGGGTGAAAGTGGCTGCAAATCTTCGGAATGAAGCGCAAGGTCCAGCCGCAGGGCGTGCACCGGGCTTTGCCTGGTTGGCTTGGCATAGCCCTCGGCGCCGGTAAAGGTGCCCGGTGCCAGGTAGGCTTGGCCAGGAGCTGCTTGCGACGGGGAGACACCCCAGGCGCTGAAGTCCCGGTGGGCGCCGCTGCCTTGGTCGCTCCAGATCAATTGGTCGACATAGGCCTGAGTCACCAGGTCTTCTCTGACACAGCGGATGGTATTGCGTGGTGGTTTGTCGTTACCGAGGCCACAGACCAGCCCCATCGCCACATAACCTTCTGGAGCGGTGGGCAGCCAGATTGAGAAATTGGCGCGTGCCCTTGGTCCCGAGTGTTCCCAGACTCTCTCGAAGTCGACGGGGGGCCGCAAGGCGGTGCCATTCTCCCGGTCAACTTCGCTGACAACCGCGACGATGTTCAGTTGATTGATGTTGTGGTAGCCCGCCACCGCCACATCACCCAGCGGGACGAAGTTGCCCAGCGCGTCGGAGGATGTGCTCGGGCGCCAGAAGGTCACGGGTTTCTCGGCGCGAGTGCCTTTGTCGTTCCATACAGGAACGAACTCGGTGGTGAAGTTGATCAGCAGGTCTTTGTATTGCAGTGAGTTCATCTACAGACTCTCCAGTGGATACGAAGATCCACTATCGGAGAGTCCGCTCGGTCAGGCGCGGTAGCTATATAGCACTAGCGGTAAGTGCCGTTTTTTCCGTGGCCGGCCATGGCCTGGTTGCTGCGCAGGCTGATCATCAACTTGATGTCGATCCACTCGACGCCCTGGGCCTTGAGCTTGGGCAGCTCACGTTCGAGTACCGCCAGGGTCTGTGGATAAGGGTGGCCGATCATCACCGCCGAACCCTGTTTGTGGGCCAGCTTGATCGCGGTCTGCAGCTGGGTGGTGATGGCCGCTTCGGTGCGTTCGTCGTCGAGGAACACATCCCGCGAGACGCTGGCCAGGCCAATCTTTTGCGCCTCGGCGGCGGCGACGGTTTTAGCGCTGGTGCGGCTGTCGACGAAGAACTTGTGGCGTCGTTGCAGCTCACCCATCAACCAGGCCATGGCCTCCGGCTGGGCGGTCATGCGGCTGCCCATGTGGTTGTTGATGCCGGCGGTGTAGGGCACGGCCTTGAAGGCCGCGTCCAGGCGTTTGCCCAGCTCTTCGATAGGCAGGTCGGGGTGCCAGGCGAACGGGCCGGTGGCCGGGTCCATGGGCATGTGCAGGATGACGATCTTGCCGGCCTTGTGGGCTTCGCGGGCGAATTCGGCGGCGTGGGGTGTGTCGGGCATGATCGCCGTGGTCACCGGGCCGGGCAGGGCGAGCACACGACGATCCCGGGGCAGGTTTTGCCCAAGGTCGTCGATGATCAGGGTCAGGTAGGCTTTGTGTTCAGCGGGGGCTGCACTGGCGGGGTTGCCTTGGGCAACTCCCGCCAGACAGCACAGCAAAGCGATGATCAGTCCACGGCGCATATCAACGGCTGCGCGTAATGCTCAGGCCCTTGAGCAGGCTCAGCGCCTGGGCCAACTGATAATCGTCGTCCTGCGGCATCGGCTTGGCTTTCGAGCCGCTGCCGGTCGGCTGGTCGGCGCCGCCGTTGCCATTGCCCAGGTGGCCTTGCAGGTCCGCTTCCTTGTAGAACTCGCTGTCGGCTTCGTTGGTGATCTTGGCCTTGCGCACTTCGATGTCCGGCACGATGCCCTGGGCCTGGATCGAGCGACCGTTCGGCGTGTAGTACAGCGCCGTGGTGATCTTCAAGGCACGCTCGTTGTTCAGCGGCAGCACGGTTTGCACCGAGCCTTTGCCGAAGCTGGTGGTGCCCATCAGCACGCCGCGTTTCTGGTCTTGCAGGGCGCCGGCGACGATTTCCGAAGCCGAGGCGCTGCCGCCGTTGATCAGCACAACCATCGGCACGCCTTCGCTGAGGTCGTTGCCGGTGGCCGAGAAGCGCAGCTCGGAGTTGGCGATACGGCCCTTGGTGTAGACGATCAGGCCCTTGGTGATGAAGTGGTCGACCACTTCCACAGCGGCCTGCAACACGCCGCCCGGGTTGTTGCGCAGGTCGAGCACGATGCCGCTGAGTTTCTTGCCGTTGTCTTTGCGCAGCTTGGCGAGGGCCTTGGCCACTTCGTCGCCGGTCTTGACCTGGAACTGGGTGATACGGATGTAGCCGTAGCCCGACTCCAGCAGCTGGCTCTTCACGCTCTTGACCGTGATGGTGGCGCGGGTCAGGGTCACGTCGAACGGCGTGCCGCCGTCGCGCACCAGGGTCAGAGTGATTTTCTGGCCGATCTTGCCGCGCATCTTGTCGACGGCTTCGGTCATGGTCTGGCCGCGGGTCGGCTGGCCGTTGATCTTGACGATAAAGTCACCGGCCTGGATGCCGGCCTTGGACGCAGGGGTGTCATCGATCGGCGAAACGACCTTGATGTTGCCGTCGTCGGCGCCGACTTCAATGCCCAGGCCACCGAATTCACCGCTGGTGCTCTCCTGCAGCTCGGCGAAATCTTCCGGGCCCAGGTAGGCGGAGTGCGGGTCAAGGTTGCTGAGCATGCCCTTGATGGCATTTTCCAGCAGGGTCTTGTCGTCCACAGGTTCGACATAAGCGGCCTTGATCCGGTCCATGACCTCGGCAAAGGTGCGCAACTCGTCCAGCGGCAGCGGGGCCTTGGTGGTCGCGGCCGTGGCCGACTGGGCGGTCTGGTCGGCGAATGCCAAAGGCGCGCCGATCACCAGAGCGATCGTCAGGGCCAGCGATGTGAGGCGGGACAAATGCAGCATGTCGAACGAACTCCTAATGTAGATGCGACCCTTATCCTTGGGTACGGCACCATTGTGCCGGGTCGCTCGGGCGGCCCTGCTGACGAATAGCGAAGTACAGCGCCGGGGTGTCCTGGCCACCACTGTTACCGACAGTGGAGATGGATTCACCGGCTTTTACAACATCACCTGCCGCTTTAAGCAAAGTTTGATTGTGGCCGTAAAGGCTCAAATAGCCATTACCGTGGTCAAGAATCACCAACAAACCTGCGCCACGCAGCCAATCGGCGAATACCACACGGCCGCCGTGGATAGCGTGGACCTGGGTGCCGGCACCGGCACTGATCATCACACCGTCCCACTTGGCGCGGGTGTCATCGCCACGGGTTTCACCAAAGCGTGCCAGTAATCGACCATCAACTGGCCATGGAAGTTTGCCCCGAGCTGAAGCAAAAGGTCCGCCGAAGGATTCGCCGGCGCTGGAAACCAGCGGGCCAGGCGCTGCACGCGCCGGTTTACGCGGGGCCGGGGCGTCGGTAGTGGCGCTGGCGACTGCCTCGGCGGCTTCACGCTCGCGCTTTTTTTCGGCTTCCTGCTGGGCAAGCAGCGCTTTTTGCCGCGCCTGCTCTGCCTCACGGGCCTGGCGCGCCAGGGTTTCCTCGATGGTTTTCAGGACTTTGCCGAGGTCGGCCTGGTCTTGCTCGCGGGCCTGGAGCTTGGCGTCACGGGCTTTCACGTCGTCATTCAGCTTGGCCAGCGCCTGCTGGCGCTCCTTGCGGACCTTGTCCAGCTCGTCGCGCTGGCTGTCGAGGGCGGTTTTCTGGTCGAGCAACTGCGACTGCTGGTTGGCGATTTCCTGCTCGACGTTGGCCAACTGGCGCAGGGTCTCGTTGAAGCTTTTCAGTTGCTCCAGGCGGGCCTTGCTCAGGTAGTCGTAATAGGTAAGGGTGCGGGCGAATTTTTCCGGGTTCTGCTGGTTGAGCAGCAGCTTGAGGTATTCCTGGCGACCGTTCTGGTAAGCGGCGCGGGCCTGGATCGCGATCAGGCGTTGCTGTTCAACGCGTGCGCTCTGGAGTTTTTTTTTCTCAGCGTCGAGTCGCTCCAGTTCCGACTCGCTCTTCTTTAGTTCTTTTTGCAGCTCCTGGACCTGCTTCTCCAGCTTGCCCATCTCGGTTTCCGTGCCGCGCAGGTCTTTCTGCACGCCGGACTTCTCTTCCTGGAGCTTGCCGAGCAGCTTCTTCAGCTCGGTAATGTCCTGACGCGTAGCGTCCAACTGTTGTTGGGTTTGTGCGCGCTCATCGGCAAACGCCGGTTGGAGCAGGCAGACAAGAGCAAGGGTAATCAAGGCGCGAAGCATAGAGGCGGGCGACACCAGGGAAAGGGACGGCCTAGTATGCCCGCCAAGCGCTGCAAAAAAAACGCCCAATTCGGCTTGGCAGGCAAGTTAGGTGCCCAGTGGCCGCATTCTGCAAGCAATTGTGGGCAAGTCCCATAGCCCTTTGAAGGCGACGAGCGGTAGAGAGCGTCGTGTCGTGCTTCTGCAGTTGTTTTGTGTGCTTCGCGAAATGCCTTGAAATGCTCCACCCTGACGGTGCATTTGCGCTCGGAATAGACTCTTCGGCCCTGTTAATCCGACGGTCGGCATAGTCAGTAATGCCTTGTATTCACGAGTCAAAAGGCCAGCAAACGTGGCTTGATTATGGGCTTCCCGACCTTCGTAGTCTGGATCGGGCTTTGCGAGCGCGTCCACTTGAGGAAGTGGCCGCCGGCAATGACGTCGAAGCGGCCATCGATATAGTCGCAATGCATTTTGGCATTGCCCATTCGAGCTGTTCGGAAGTGGAAGTCGCCTCGCCTTTGGGGCAAATAGCGATCAGGCGTAGCTGTCTGCAGCACATTGTTGAAAAGCGGCAGGACGCCAGAGAGCGTTATGTCAGGTTCGCCTTGGACACATTGACGGGGCCTCTGGAAATATGGCGTGTTGCTTATAGCGATTGCTCCGCTCGTTTAGCATTCATTGGGGCTTATGAATCCAGGAGGCAGATGCTGGTGGTGGTCAATGTTCAGGCTGGCAATGTGCTGTGGAACTTCATGCAGACAGACGCCAAGGCCTTGAACAAGCATCGTCATGGTGAGTTGCTCTACAAGCGTTACGAGCTTTTGTGATGCCCAAAGAAAAGGGCAGCTCTTTCGAACTGCCCTAAGTAGTGCTTGCTTGATATTCATATACACACCCTCAAGCAGGGGTGTGGAGGTCTCACCCTACGCGGATATCCAGCCATCTGCGGGGTTCCTACGCCAGTTATCGCCGCTGGAGGCAACTGGTTTCGCGCTCGAGTCCATTATTGACGGGCTGCCTGTTTTGAGCAACCCCTGAACTGTGTCAGACCAGAATCGAAGTGCCAGTCATCTCTTTCGGCTTCTCCAGCCCCATCAGCATCAACATGGTCGGTGCCACGTCGGCCAGCACGCCGCCATCACGTACTTTAAAGTCACGTTTGCCTACGTAGATGAATGGCACCGGCTCGGTGGTGTGGGCGGTGTGGGCCTGTCCGGTGGATTCGTCGGACATTTGCTCGCAGTTGCCGTGGTCAGCGGTGATCAGCGCTTCGCCGCCCACCTTTTCCAGCGCGTCGACGATGCGGCCGACGCACAGGTCCAGGCATTCCACGGCTTTTACCGCCGCTTCCAGGTTGCCGCTGTGGCCCACCATGTCACCGTTGGCGTAGTTGACCACGATCACGTCGTAGCGCTGGTGTTCGATGGCGTCGACGATCTTGTCCGTGACTTCCGGGGCACTCATCTCCGGCTGCAGGTCGTAGGTGGCGACTTTCGGCGACGGGATCAGGATGCGTTCTTCACCCGGGAACGGTTCTTCACGACCGCCGGAGAAGAAGAAGGTCACGTGGGCGTATTTCTCGGTTTCGGCAATACGCAGTTGGGTCTTGCCGTTTTTCGCCAGGTAATCCCCCAGCACGTTTTCCAGGCTGCCCGGGGCGAATGCCGACGGGGCCGGGATGTTGGCCGCGTATTGGGTCAGCATCACGAATTCGACTTTCGGCTGGCGGGCGCGCTCGAAGTCCTTGAAGCCGGCATCGACGAATACGTGGCTCAGCTCGCGGGCACGGTCGGCGCGGAAGTTCATGAACACCACGGCGTCGCCATCTTCGACCTTGACCGGTTCGCCGATGGTGGTGGCCTTGACGAACTCGTCACTCTCGCCACGGGCGTAGGCGGCCTCCAGGCCTTCCTGGGCGGTGGCGGCGTTGAATTCGGCCTGGCCGTCGACGATCAGGTTGTAGGCCTGTGCCACGCGGTCCCAGCGGTTGTCGCGGTCCATGGCGAAGTAGCGGCCGACCAGGCTGGCGATGCGGCCTTTGCCGAGGGTCTTGAAGGTTTCATCCAACAGTTCGATGGAGGACTGGGCGCTTTTCGGCGGGGTGTCGCGGCCGTCGAGGAACGCGTGCAGGTAGATCTTCTCGGCGCCGCGCTTGAAGGCCAGTTCGGCCATGGCGATCAGGTGGTCCTGGTGGCTGTGGACGCCGCCGTCCGACAGCAGGCCCATGAAGTGCACGGCCTTGCCGGCCTTGACCGCTTTATCCACTGCCGCGCAGATGTTTGGGTTCTCGAAAAACTCACCGTCGCGGATCGCTTTGGTCACGCGGGTGAAGTCTTGATAGACCACTCGTCCGGCACCGAGATTCATATGGCCGACTTCCGAGTTGCCCATTTGGCCGTCCGGCAGGCCAACATCCATGCCCGAGCCCGAGATCAGGCCGTTCGGAACGGTAGCGCTCAGACGGTCCAGTACTGGCTTGCTGGCCGAGTACACGGCGTTGTCGTGGTGGCTTTCACTGTGTCCGAAGCCATCGAGAATTATCAGGACCAAAGGTTTAGGCGTAGTAGTCATAGATCCTCTCGCGGCGGTAATGAATGAAGGGAATAGAAAAGGGAGTGGCAGTTTAAAGCGAAGTTCCGACCACGTCACCGCTTTACGGGGGTTGGCCGACCATGACGGCTGTGTATACTTACCGCCATTTTAACGCCCTGGAACCTCCTTGATGGTTGATCACCTGATTGCATTTGCCACTACCCACTATTTGCTCGCTGGTGCGTTCGTCGTACTGCTGGCGCTGCTGATCGCTCACGAATTGAGCCGCGGTGGCCGCAGCCTCAGCACGTCCGAGCTGACCGCCCTAGTCAACAAGGATGAGGCCGTAGTGGTGGACATTCGTCCCGCCAAGGATTTCGCCGCCGGTCACATTGTCGGCGCGCTGAACATTCCCCAGGACAAACTGATTTCGCGCCTGGCCGAGCTGGAAAAGCACAAGGCCAAGACCATTATCCTGGTCGACGCACAGGGCCAGCACTCCGGCACCCACGCCCGCGAGATGCTGAAAACCGGCTTCAACGCCGCCAAACTGTCGGGTGGTATTTCCAGCTGGCGTGGCGATAACCTGCCGCTGGTGAAGTGATATGAGCCAGGTTGTCGTTTATTCCAGCGATTATTGCCCTTATTGCATGCGGGCCAAGGCCCTGCTTGTGAAAAAGGGCGTTGTCTTCGAAGAGATCAAGGTTGATGGCAAGCCCCAGGTGCGCGCCGAGATGACCAAGAAAGCGGGACGCACGTCCGTGCCGCAGATCTGGATCGGTGACAAGCATGTCGGTGGTTGCGATGACCTGTTCGCACTCGAGCGCGCCGGTAAACTGGATGCGCTGCTTCACGTCTGACTCCTAACCCCTAAAAGACCCCAAGATCACGAAGGATCTGCGATGACTGACCAACAGAACACCGAAGCGGCAGCAGAAGAAGCTCAAGGCCCACAATTTTCCCTGCAGCGTATTTACGTGCGTGACTTGTCGTTCGAAGCGCCGAAAAGCCCGGCCATCTTCCGTCAGGAATGGACCCCGAGCGTTGCGCTGGACCTGAACACCCGTCAGAAGGCCCTGGAAGGTGACTTCCACGAGGTCGTGCTGACCCTGTCGGTCACCGTCAAGAACGGCGAAGAAGTGGCCTTCATTGCTGAAGTGCAACAGGCCGGTATCTTCCTGATCCAGGGCCTGGACGAAGCGTCCATGAGCCACACCCTGGGCGCGTTCTGCCCGAACATCCTGTTCCCGTATGCCCGTGAGACCCTGGACAGCCTGGTCACCCGTGGCTCGTTCCCGGCGCTGATGCTGGCTCCAGTGAACTTCGATGCCCTGTATGCGCAAGAGCTGCAGCGCATGCAACAGGAAGGCTCGCCAACGGTTCAGTAAGCTGTTCTGAGCAACGACGCCGATCCAATGTGGGAGCGGGCTTGCTCGCGAATGCGGTACTTCAGTCGATATCTTCGTTGACTGGCACTCCGCTTTCGCGAGCAAGCCCGCTCCCACATTTGTTATGTGCGTTATTTGAAACCGAGTTGCCGCCAACCTTCGTAAACGGCGACGGCCACGGTATTGGACAGGTTCAGGCTGCGGCAGCCTTCGCGCATCGGCAGGCGCAGGCGGTGGCCGTCTGGCAGGGCGTCCAGCACGTCTGCCGGCAGGCCGCGGCTTTCCGGGCCGAACAGGAAGGCGTCGCCTTCGGCAAAGCTGGCATCATGAAACGGCCGCGAACCCTTGGTGGTAAACGCGAACAACCGTGGGTGGTTCAGGCTTTCCAGGCAGCTGGCAAGGTCGGCGTGGCGTTGCAGGGTGGCGTACTCGTGGTAGTCCAGCCCGGCGCGGCGCAGGCGCTTGTCGTCCATGTCGAAACCCAGGGGCTCGATCAAATGCAGGTGGCAGCCACTGTTGGCGCACAGCCTGATAACGTTGCCGGTATTCGGCGGAATTTCTGGTTGAAAAAGGATGACGTGAAACATGCACGGCTCCGAAGGCAAAGATGCGCTGCATTCTACCCCTGAAGAAGACCCCAGGCCGAAGCTATTGCCACGGGTTTTAGGCTCGTTGGCGATTGTCGGCTTGATGGTGGGCCTGATGATCGGCCGGCTGACCACGCCAGACCCGGTTGAGCTGCAGCAGGTAGAGCCCGCCGCCGATGGCCTGGTGGTGTGGTTCAACAGCGAACCCAAGCTGCACGGCGAGCATATCGACGGCACCGTGGCGCTGCTGTTCGACGCGCTTGGCAAGGCCCAGGGCGGCCAATTGAAGGTCAATGACAAGGATGTGAACTGGCGCGTACGCAAGACCGATGGCGGCTTGCTGCTGAACCTGGTGGCGGCTCGGCCGTTGCGCGGGGAGTGGTCGGGAGAGAAGGCCGATGGACGCTGGCGGGTGGAGATCCATCTCCAGGAGCAATAAAAGAGGGAATCCCCAGCCTGCCTGTACCAAGGTTCCCAAAACGGGCTGGGGCTATGGGCGCGTTGCCTCATAAGCCCCGGGTGTAAAGAAGGGAGTTCCCGGCCTGCCTGTACCAGGGCTCCCAAAACGGGGTGAAGCCAAAGGCTTCGGTGTTAAAGAGGGAATCCCCGGCCTGCCTGTACCGAGGTTCCCGAAACGGGTGTGGGGCGCGACGCGATCCGCATCAAGCACCCCGAGTGTTAAAGAGGGGATTCTCGGCCTGCCTGTACCAAGGTCCCCGAAACTGGGTAGTAACAGGGTTATTGCAGGGCGCGTGCCAGAATTGCGAAGTGGCGCCAAAAAATTTCTTCAGAAAGCGCAAAGCCCCGGAATACGGGGCTTTGGCTTTTTTGGGTTTTAATATTTTCTTAACAAGGCATGGGTTTCAGGCGTTGGATAAGTGCGCGATGCCGGTTCGTGGTGCATTGAAGCGGTGCACGGTCGTTAGTCTGGTACAAAACAAATGTGGGAGCTGGCTTGCCTGCGATGGCGCTGTGTCAGTCGATAAATCCAGTGACTGACACAGCGCCATCGCGGGCAAGCCCGGCTCCCACATTAGATCTTCAGTGGATCAGGCCTCATCACCTTCATCATCATCCCCACCGTCGACCTTCATCCCCAGCTCCTTGATCTTGCGTGTCAGCGTATTGCGGCCCCAGCCCAGCAGCACGGCGGCGTCGCGACGACGTCCAGCAGTATGCTTGAGGGCGGTTTCGATCATGATCCGCTCGAAAGCCGGCACAGCGCTGTCCAGCAGGTTCGACTGGCCACGTGCCAGGGCCTGGTCGGCCCATTGGCGCAGCGCCTGCTCCCAGTTGGTCACCGGTGCCGAATCCTGCGGCAGGCTCAGCAGCTCAGGCGGCAGGTCGCTGATATGCACTTCGCGCCCCGAAGCCATCACCGTGATCCAGCGGCAGGTGTTCTCCAGCTGACGCACGTTGCCCGGCCATGGCAGGTTCTTCAGGTATTCCTCGGTCTCGCTTTTCAGCAGCTTCGGCTCGACGGCCAGCTCCTGGGCGGCGCGGCTGAGGAAGTGACGGGCCAGGGTCGGGATGTCCTCGCGGCGGTCCGACATCCGTGGGATGTGGATGCGGATCACGTTCAGGCGGTGGAACAAGTCTTCACGGAATTTCCCGGCGTGCACCAGGGTTTCCAGGTTCTGGTGCGTCGCCGCGATGATACGTACGTCGACCTTGACCGGCGTGTGCCCGCCTACCCGATAAAACTCGCCGTCGGCCAGGACCCGCAGCAAGCGCGTCTGGGTGTCGGCCGGCATGTCGCCGATTTCATCGAGGAACAGCGTGCCGCCGTCGGCCTGTTCAAAACGGCCACGGCGCAGGTTGGCCGCACCGGTGAACGCGCCTTTTTCATGGCCGAACAGTTCCGATTCCATCAAGTCCTTCGGAATCGCCGCCATGTTCAGCGCAATGAACGGCGACGCCGCCCGTGGGCTGTGACGGTGCAGGGCGTGAGCTACCAGTTCTTTACCGGTACCCGACTCGCCGTTGATCAGCACGGTGATGTTGGAGTGGCTCAAACGCCCGATGGCGCGAAACACTTCCTGCATCGCCGGCGCTTCGCCGATGATTTCCGGGGTACGGGTCAGGGCCGGCGGGGCTTCCTGGTTCTGCTGTTCCTGGGCGTGCTGGTTGGCGCGTTTTACCAGCGCCACCGCTTCGTCCACGTCGAACGGTTTTGGCAGGTATTCAAAGGCGCCGCCCTGATAGGACGCGACAGCGCTGTCCAGGTCCGAGTGCGCGGTCATGATGATCACCGGCAGGCGCGGGTGCTGCTCGCGAATCCGCGCCAGCAAGTCCAGGCCACTGGCGCCGGGCATGCGGATGTCGGAGATGATCACATCGGGCTGCTGGCGAGCCAGGCGGCTCATCACCCCGTCGGCGCTGTCGAAGCTCTGGGTGGTCATGCCTTCCTGTTGCAAGGCTTTCTCCAGGACCCAGCGGATAGAACGGTCGTCATCGACGATCCAGACAGTTTCACTACGGCTCATGTCGATGGGGCTCCTTGTTCCAGTGGCAGAAAGATCGAGAAGGTGGTGTGACCGGGATGGCTCTCACATTCGATCAAACCCTGGTGCTGGCTGATGATGTTCTGGGTAATGGCCAGGCCGAGTCCGGTACCGTCCGGGCGGCCGCTGACCATTGGGAAAAAGATGGTTTCCTGCAGTTCTGCAGGGATGCCGGGGCCGTTGTCGATGATCTCGACCTTGGTTACCAGGCGATGGCGCACGTGGCCAATGGTGAACTGGCGCAGGGCACGGGTGCGCAGGCTGATGCGGCCCAGGCGCAGCTCGTTCTGGCTGCTGATGGCCTGCATGGCGTTACGCACGATATTGAGCACCGCCTGGATCATCTGCTCGCGGTCGATCAATACGTCGGGAATGCTCGGGTCGTAGTCGCGCACCAAGGTGATGCAGCCCTGGCTTTCGGCCTCCACCAACTGGCAAACCCGCTCCAGCACTTCGTGCACGTTGGTCATTGCCAGCGACGGCAGCTTGTTGGAGCCGAGCATGCGGTCTACCAGGTTACGCAGGCGGTCGGCTTCCTCGATGATGACGTTGGTGTAGTCCTTGAGGTTTTCGTCCGGCAGCTCGCGGGCCAGCAGCTGTGCGGCACCGCGAATCCCGCCCAGGGGGTTCTTGATCTCATGGGCCAGGCCGCGCACCAGCATCTTGCTGGTTTCCTGCTTGGACAGCTGCGCCTCTTCCTTGGTGATGCGCAGCAGGCGATCGCGGGGATGCACCTCCAGCAGCAACAAGGTGGCGCCGTGGCTGAGGATCGGTGTTACCGCGTAGTCGACGGTGAGGGTCTGGCCGGTGAGGGCGGTGAGCATCGCTTCGCGCTTGGTGAACGGGTGCGCCTGCTCCACGGCCTGGCGCAACGAGCTCAAGGCCTCGGCCGACTCAGTGAACAGCTCACTGATGAATTGCCCATGGCTGCGCTGCCCGCTGATGGCCAGCAGCATCTCCGCCGCCGGGTTCATGTACTCAAGGCGCAGTTCGTCATTGAGCAGAATGGTCGCGGTGGTCAGGTTGTCGAGTAACAGGCGGTGCAGTGCGTCGCTGATGGTCATTAGGACCTCTTTTGGAGCAAGGCGCGGGCTTGAGGCACACGCTGATACAAGGAAAATGCAAAAACCAAACCAAAGCTCCGAAAAGAAGCGTTAAAGCCCTGAAATGGGGGATTAAGGCGCGAAACTGTGGCGTTCTGCCAGCTTGGACGGGAAGTTTCGAACCAAAATGGGTTGCGTAAGTGGGAAGGGTGCAGCGTATCGCACCAATATAGTGCGGTTTTGAAAAGTCTGTTCAGGAAGCTGGTGGCAGCGACTGATTGGCTGAATGGGTCGGATCTAAATTGTGGGAGCGGGCTTGCTCGCGAAGGCGGCGTGTCAGTCATGCATATATCAACTGACACACCGCCTTCGCGAGCAAGCCCGCTCCCACATTTTGATGGGGTTCGCAATTTTAGATTTTATAGAGGCACAGCTCGGCGGTGGCGCGGATCATTGCCAGCTGGTGCAGCGAGTCTTTGGCAGGTGCGTGATTGGCCTGGGCCAGCCATTGCGGGCATTGCGGGTTGGTGCGCTCCGGGGTGAAGTCCGCCAGCTGTTGCAGCAGGCGTTTTTGCAGCAGGTCCAGTTTAGGGCGGATCTGGCCGACCAGATCCGGGCGTGGGTCATTCGGCGCCTTGCCTTGCAGCTGCCAGTCGGAAAGGTGGGCGTACTGCACCAGTTTGTTCGCCTCGATCTGGGCCAAGAAAAACTGCTCGGCCTGTGCTGGTGCCAGTTTGTAGCTCGGCGCCTGGGCGACGACGCTGGCGATCACGTCCTGCTCCCGTGGGCGGTCCTCGACGGGCTTGTGGCTGTCCCATTTGCTCAGGGCCACCTGGTCGGCAATCGCCAGGCGTTCGGCAATGCTTTCGAGCAGCGGGGCGAGGGTGGGTGGTGCTGCAAATACATTGGCGCTGATGGCCAGCAAGATGAACCCAATTTTTAGTTTCAAGGCAGATCCCTCTTCTGTAGGGGCGAGCTTGCTCGCGAAGGTCGTTAACGATAACGCGTAAATATTGAAGAAATGCGGCGCCTTTGGATTTTTCGCGGGCAAGCCCGCTCCCACAGGGTTTTGCGGGCAAAAAAAAGACCTCCCGAAGGAGGCCTTTTTCATCACGCCACGTTAAGCAGCGCTACCGGATCAGCAGCTGTAGTACAGCTCGTATTCCAGTGGGTGTACGAAGGTGCGGACCTTGATTTCTTCTTCGCTTTTCAGGGCGATGTAGGCATCGATAAAGTCGTCGCTGAACACGCCGCCTTTGGTCAGGAACGCACGGCCCTTGTCCAGCTCTTCCAGGGCTTCTTTCAGGCTGCCGCATACTTGTGGGATTTCTTTGGCCTCTTCAGGCGGCAGGTCGTACAAGTTTTTGTCGGCGGCATCGCCAGGGTGGATCTTGTTCTGGATACCGTCCAGGCCGGCCATGACCAGGGCAGCGAAGGCCAGGTACGGGTTGGCTGCCGGATCCGGGAAACGGGCTTCGATACGGCGAGCGCGAGGGCTGGACACGTAAGGAATACGGATCGAAGCGGAACGGTTGCGAGCCGAGTAGGCGAGCATTACCGGAGCTTCGAAACCTGGGACCAGACGCTTGTAGGAGTTGGTCGATGGGTTGGTGAAGCCGTTCAGGGCCTTACCGTGCTTGATGATACCGCCGATGAAGTACAGGGCAGTGTCGGACAGGCCGGCATAACCTTCGCCAGCGAAGGTGTTCTTGCCTTCTTTGGCGATGGACAGGTGAACGTGCATACCCGAACCGTTATCGCCGTACAGAGGCTTAGGCATGAAGGTAGCGGTACGGCCGTAGGCATCAGCCACGTTGTGTACGCAGTACTTCAGGGTCTGAACTTCGTCAGCCTTGGCAACCAGGGTGTTGAACTTCACGCCGATTTCGTTCTGGCCGGCAGTCGCCACTTCGTGGTGGTGAACTTCGATGACCAGGCCCATCTCTTCCATGGCGTTGCACATGGAGGTACGGATTTCGTGGTCGTGGTCGAACGGAGGAACCGGGAAGTAGCCGCCTTTGATACCTGGACGGTGGCCTTTGTTGCCGCCTTCCACGTCCTGGTCGGACATCCACGAACCTTGTTCGGAGAAGATCTTGAACATGGAGCCAGAGATGTCGGACTTGAACTTGACCGAATCAAAGATGAAGAATTCTGGTTCCGGGCCTACGAATACGGTGTCGCCGATACCGGTCGACTTCAGGTATTCCTCGGCACGCTTGGCGATCGCACGTGGGTCACGGTCGTAGCCCTGCATGGTCGAAGGCTCGATCACGTCGCAGACGATGATCAAGGTTGGGTCTTCGGTGAACGGGTCGAGTACGGCAGTGCTGTCGTCCGGCATCAGGATCATGTCGGAAGCTTCGATGCCTTTCCAGCCGGCAATGGAGGAGCCGTCGAACATTTTGCCTTCTTCGAAGAAGGCGTCATCCAGCGCGTCGCGAGCCGGCATGGTCACGTGGTGCTGAGTGCCTTTGGTGTCCGTGAAGCGCAGATCAATCCATTTGACGTCATGATCTTTGATGAGTTGAACCGACTTCGACATAGTGTCCTCCGGGTGGCTTCGGGCTGGGGTAGTGGAGTAGCCCTTAGAATGTGGGTGATGCCGGCGCGAATACTCGACCAAGGCAACCTGCCTCACAAGAGAGCAAATTGCATGCCAGTGCCCCGACATGGGTTTTTTGCCACAAAAACGCCCCTATAAAGGTGCAATCCGCTGAA
The DNA here is from genome assembly GCF_000278565.1 of Pseudomonas sp. Ag1. Taxonomy (NCBI): domain Bacteria; kingdom Pseudomonadati; phylum Pseudomonadota; class Gammaproteobacteria; order Pseudomonadales; family Pseudomonadaceae; genus Pseudomonas; species Pseudomonas sp. Ag1. The sequence goes on along the minus strand of NZ_AKVH01000101.1, from coordinate 17,293 downwards.
ACGGAAGAAATTGCGCACCGCAATGTAGCGCTTATTTTGGTTTGTGACCCGTTTTGGTGCGCGAAAGGTCAGTTGCATATTAACTGGTTAAACCTTGAGCGATTTCCGCTATAATCCGCGCCCCCCTTTTTCGGCTGGGCCTGCGCGCGCTGTTTTCATGAAATTAATCGTTAAAGTCTTCCCCGAGATCACCATCAAGAGCCGACCGGTACGGATGCGTTTCATCCGTCAATTGGCCAAGAACATCCGTGCCGTGCTCCGCGATCTGGACCCGGCTGTGGTGGTGAATGGTGTGTGGGACAATCTCGAGCTGGAAACCCGCCTCACAGACCCCAAGGCCCTGAAGGACATGACCGAGCGCCTGAGCTGCGTGCCGGGCATCGCGCATTTCCTGCAGGTCGACGAGTACCCGCTGGGCGACTTCGACGACATCACCGAAAAGTGCAAGCAGCACTACGGCGATGTGCTGGCAGGCAAGGTGTTTTCAGTGCGTTGCAAACGCGCCGGCAAGCACCCGTTCAGCTCCATGGATGTCGAGAAATATGTGGGCAGCAAGCTGCGTCGCGAGTGCGGCGCTGCCGGAATTTCCCTGAAAGAGCCGCAAATTGAAGTGCGGATGGAAATTCGCGACCAACGGTTGTTTGTGATCCACAGCCAGCACGACAGCATCGGCGGCTACCCGCTGGGTGCCCTGGAACAGACCCTGGTATTGATGTCCGGCGGTTTCGATTCCACTGTCGCGGCCTACCAGATCATGCGCCGCGGGCTGATGAGCCACTTCTGCTTCTTCAACCTGGGCGGGCGTGCACACGAATTGGGCGTGATGGAAGTCGCGCATTACATCTGGAAGAAGTACGGCAGCTCGCAACGGGTGCTGTTTGTCAGCGTACCGTTCGAGGAAGTCCTGGGAGAAATTCTCGGGAAAGTCGATAACAGTCATATGGGCGTAGTATTGAAGCGTATGATGTTACGCGCTGCGTCCCGAATCGCGGATCGGCTGGAAATCGACGCACTGGTCACCGGTGAAGCGATTTCCCAGGTGTCCAGCCAGACCCTGCCGAACTTGTCGTTGATCGACTCTGTGACCGAGAAGCTGGTACTGCGCCCGCTGATCGCCAGTCACAAGCAAGACATCATCGACCTGGCGACCCAGATCGGCACGGCGGATTTCGCCAAGCACATGCCGGAATATTGCGGGGTCATCTCGGTGAACCCCAAGACCCACGCCAAGCGCAACCGCGTGGAGTACGAAGAACAACAGTTCGATATGGCGGTGCTCGAGCGTGCGCTTGAGAACGCCAAGCTGGTGCCGATCGATCGGGTTATCGACGAATTGGGCCAGGATTTGCAGATCGAAGAAGTCAGCGAGGCTCTGGCCGGTCAGATCATCATCGACATCCGTCACCCGGATGCCGCTGAAGACGAGCCGCTGGAAATTGCTGGCATCGACGTACAAACGCTGCCGTTCTATGCATTGAATGCGCGTTTCAAGGAACTGGATGACAGCCGTCAGTACCTGTTGTATTGCGACAAAGGCGTGATGAGTCGCCTGCATGCCCACCATTTGCTCAGTGAGGGGCATGCCAATGTGCGCGTTTATCGACCGAGCTAAGAGCCCGGGGCTGTTTGCCTGTGGCCTGCGTCACCGGCCCCCCGACTCTGCCGTCAAGCTGTAACGGCAAGGCCTGACTCTACTGTTAATCGCTGCCACGACCTGTCAGCACACCGAATCCTCTGATCGAGATACACAAGTGATCGAAAATCTACGCAACATCGCCATCATTGCTCACGTTGACCATGGTAAGACCACCCTGGTAGACAAACTCTTGCGTCAATCCGGCACCCTGGAGCGCAACGAGCTCAACGACGAGCGCGTGATGGACTCCAACGACCAGGAGAAAGAGCGCGGTATTACCATTCTGGCGAAAAACACCGCCATCAACTGGAACGGCTACCACATCAACATCGTGGATACCCCGGGCCACGCCGACTTCGGCGGCGAAGTTGAACGCGTAATGTCGATGGTTGACTCCGTTCTGCTGCTGGTTGACGCTCAAGACGGCCCTATGCCGCAAACCCGTTTCGTGACCAAGAAGGCTTTCGAAGCCGGCCTGCGTCCGATCGTGTGCATCAACAAGGTTGACCGTCCAGGCGCGCGTCCGGACTGGGTTCTGGACCAGATCTTCGACCTGTTCGACAACCTGGGTGCCACCGAAGAACAGCTGGACTTCAAAGTCGTCTACGCCTCGGCCCTGAACGGCATTGCCGGTCTGGAACACACCGACATGGCTGAAGACATGACCCCGCTGTACCAGTCGATCGTCGACAACGTACCGGCTCCGAAAGTTGACCGTGAAGGCCCGTTCCAGATGCAAATCTCGGCACTGGACTACAACAGCTTCCTGGGTGTTATCGGTGTTGGCCGTATCGCTCGTGGTAGCGTCAAGCCGAACACTCCGGTGGTCGCCATCGGCGCCGACGGCAAGAAGCGCAACGGTCGTATCCTGAAGCTGATGGGTCACCACGGCCTGCACCGCATCGACGTTGAAGAAGCGTTTGCCGGTGACATCGTGTGTGTGAGCGGTATGGACTCGCTGTTCATCTCCGACACCCTGTGCCAGCCGGACAACGTCGAGGCGATGAAGCCTCTGACCGTTGACGAGCCAACCGTTTCCATGACCTTCCAGGTAAACGACTCGCCTTTCTGCGGTAAAGAAGGCAAGTTCGTGACTTCCCGTAACATCAAGGAACGTCTGGACAAAGAGCTGCTGTACAACGTTGCTCTGCGCGTTGAAGAAGGCGACTCGGCTGACAAGTTCAAGGTTTCCGGCCGTGGTGAGCTGCACCTCTCGGTACTGATCGAAACCATGCGTCGCGAAGGCTTCGAAATGGGCGTTGGTCGTCCTGAAGTGATCATCCGTCAGGTTGACGGCGTGAAGCAGGAACCGTTTGAAAACGTCACCATCGACACCCCTGAAGAATCCCAGGGCAAGGTCATGGAAGAGATGGGCCTGCGTAAGGGCGACCTGACCAACATGGTGCCGGATGGCAAAGGCCGTGTGCGTCTGGAATACAACATCCCTGCTCGTGGTCTGATTGGTTTCCGTAACCAGTTCCTGACCCTGACCAACGGTGCTGGCATCCTGACCTCGATCTTCGATCGCTACGACACCATGAAGTCCGGCGACATGTCCGGTCGTCAGAACGGTGTTCTGGTATCGGTAGAAACCGGCAAGGCGCTGACCTACTCCCTGGAAACCCTCCAGGCGCGTGGCAAGCTGTTCGTTGAACACGGTCAAGAGATCTACAACGGTCAGATCGTTGGCCTGAACAGCCGTGACAACGACATGGGCGTCAACCCAACCAAAGGCAAGAAGCTCGACAACATGCGTGCTTCGGGTAAAGACGAAACCATCGCTCTGGTTCCACCTGTTCGCTTCACCCTGGAACAGGCTCTGGAATTCATCCAGGACGACGAGCTGTGCGAAGTTACGCCTAAGTCGATCCGCCTGCGTAAGAAGATCCTGGACGAAGGCGAGCGTACCCGCGCTGCCAAGAAAGCCAAGAACTGAGTTAACTCAGGCTGAATGAAAAACGCCCCCGGTCGAAAGGCCGGGGGCGTTTTTTTATGCCTGCAATATCTGTAGTGACTGTGCGGGCCCCTTCGCGAGCAAGCCCGCTCCCACATTCGACCGCGTTTTCTCAGGATGAGTAAGGTCAAGTGTGGGAGCGGGCTTGCTCGCGAAAGCGGTAGTTCAGGTAATAAGAATCTGGATCAGAACTTGTCGAGGGTCTTGAACCTGGTCTCGCGCACCACTTCCTTCGGCTTGTACGCGCAATACCCCGGGCGCGGCCCGATTTTCGGGTGATTGCGGCAAGTATCCGGGCGCTTGTCATAAATAGTGCAGAAGCGGCTCTTACGATCCAGGTACAGGCAATCGTTGTTGCTCATGCGCTGCAGGGTGAAGATCTCGGATTTGGCGTTGAAGCGCTCGACGATGCCTTCCTTCTGCAAGCGCTTGGCGATGTTCTTCGGCGGGTCGCCACGCTCGAACTCATCGACGATGCCGATGCGGATCAGGTCCTTGATCTTCACCTCAACCGGCAGGGTGCAGCAGCTCGACACACAGCCGCCACACATATGGCTTGAGTATTTCTGCCAGGTCTCGAGACGGTCGAGTTCCGCGGCGGCGATCAGTTGAGGCTTCATCAGGTTTCCAAGAGGGGTGTTATCCGGCGCGGGATCATACCGGAACTGGTGGTTTTTTGAACAATATCTTCCAGCTTTCAGCTCGAAGGCTGTGCCGGGCCACAAACGGGCACGGCCCCTGCATCAAATTCCCGCAAAGGTGAATGAGTTAAAAAACTGCCGAACCAGAGCGTCTACCGTCTGTCAGACCGTCTAGGCTCTAGCAACTCCTTCTATCTCGCCCGAGGTCGCATCGATGTCTCAGGAACCGCTTGTACGAGAAGCAGAGGTAGCCGCATTTCGCGATGCCGTCTTGACCAAACTTACCTATGCGGTGGGCAAGGACCCCGATCACGCCTTCGACCACGATTGGTTTGAAGCCATCGCACTGGCCGCCCGCGACCACATGGTCGACCACTGGATGGACCACACGCGGCACATCTACCGCAAGGGACAGAAGCGGGTCTATTACCTCTCGCTGGAATTCCTGATCGGCCGTCTGCTCTACGACAGCCTGAGCAACCTTGGCTTGCTGGACGTGGCCCGTGAGGCCATGAGCGAGTTGGGTGTGGACATGGAGCGCATTCGCCTGCTGGAGCCCGACGCGGCCCTGGGCAACGGTGGCCTTGGCCGCCTGGCGGCCTGCTTCATGGAAAGCATGTCGACCCTGGGCATCGCCGGCCATGGCTATGGCATTCGGTATGAGCACGGGCTGTTTCGCCAGGCGATTGTCGATGGCTGGCAGCAGGAGCAAACCGAACGCTGGCTGGATTTCGGCAACCCCTGGGAGTTCGAGCGCGCCGAAGTGATCTACCCGATCGGCTTTGGCGGTGGTGTGGAAACCGTGCTGGACGCGTCCGGCAAGTCGATCCAGGTCTGGTCGCCGAATGAAACCGTACGCGCGGTGGCGTATGACACCCCGGTCGTCGGCTGGCGCGGCGCAAGCGTCAACACCTTGCGCCTGTGGCGTGCCCGTGCGGTGGAAGACCTGCACCTGGAACGTTTCAACGCCGGTGACCACTTGGGCGCCGTCGCCGAGGTGGCCCGCGCCGAAAGCATCTCCCGAGTGCTTTACCCGGCCGATAGCACCGAAGCAGGGCAGGAGCTGCGCCTGCGCCAGGAGTACTTCTTCGTCTCCGCCTCGTTGCAGGATCTGCTGCGTCGCCACAAGAACATGCACGGCTCGGTATTGAGCCTGGGCGAGCACGCGGCCATCCAGCTCAACGACACTCACCCCTCGATCGCGGTGGCCGAGTTGATGCGTCAGTTGGTGGACCTGCACGACATCCCGTGGGATGCCGCCTGGGACGTCACCGTCGAAACCCTTTCGTACACCAACCACACCTTGCTCCCCGAGGCGTTGGAAACCTGGCCGGTCGGCCTGATGGAGCGCATGCTGCCGCGGCACATGCAGATCATCTACCTGATCAACGCCCAGCATATCGACTCGCTGCGGGCCAAGGGCATCCATGACTTCGACGTGCTGCGTGCCGTCTCGCTGATCGAAGAAGACAACGGTCGCCGCGTACGCATGGGCAACCTGGCGTTCCTCGGCTCCCACAGTGTCAACGGCGTATCCGGCCTGCACACGCAACTGATGCGCAGCACGGTGTTCTCCGAACTGCACAAGCTCTACCCGGACCGCATCAACAACAAAACCAACGGCATTACCTTCCGCCGCTGGCTGTACCAGGCCAACCCCAAGCTCACGGCGATGCTGGTGGAGGCACTGGGCCCGGACGTGCTGGATAACCCCGAACAGCGCCTGGCAGACCTGGAACCGTTCGCCGAGAAGCAAGCCTTTCGCAAGGCCTTCGCCGAACAGCGCCTGCACAGTAAGCGGGCACTGGCCGACATCATTCACGAGCGCCTGGGGATTTCGGTCAACCCGGCGGCGATGTTCGATGTGCAGGTCAAGCGGATCCACGAGTACAAGCGCCAGCTGCTGAACCTGATGCACACCGTCGCGCTGTACCAGGCGATCCGGGCCGAGCCGGGCACCGACTGGGTGCCGCGGGTGAAGATCTTCGCCGGCAAGGCCGCGGCCAGCTATCACCAGGCCAAGCTGATCATCAAGCTGACTAACGACATCGCCCGTACCGTCAACAACGACCCTACCGTGCGCGGGTTGCTCAAGGTGGTATTCCTGCCCAACTACAACGTCAGCCTGGCGGAAAGCATCATTCCGGCGGCCGACTTGTCGGAGCAGATTTCCACCGCTGGCTTTGAAGCCTCGGGCACCAGCAACATGAAATTCGGCCTCAACGGCGCGCTGACGATCGGCACCATGGACGGCGCCAACGTCGAGATGCACGAGCGCGTGGGTGCCGACCACATGTTCATCTTCGGCCTCAGCGCCCAGCAGGTGGAAGCGCGCAAACACGCGGGCGAGTTCAACGCCGGGCCAGAGATTGCCGCGTCCCATCGCTTGAATGATGTGCTGCAAGCGATTCGTGGCGGGGTGTTCTCACCGGATGATCCGGGCCGTTATGCCGGGTTGGTGGATTCGCTGATCGACTACGACCGCTTCCTGGTCTGTGCCGACTTCGATTCCTACTGGGATGCCCAGGCGCGGGTCGAGGCCCATTGGCACGACTCCAAGGAATGGTGGCGTTCGGCGGTGCTCAATACCGCGCGCATGGGCTGGTTCTCGTCGGACCGGACCATCCGCGAATACGCGACGGAAATCTGGAAAGCGTTGGATTAGACACTGCAATAAAAAATGTGGGAGCGGGCTTGCTCGCGAAAGCGCAGCGTCAGTCGACAAATTTGTGACTGATCCACCGCCTTCGCGAGCAAGCCCGCTCCCACATGGGGTCCGTGTCGATATACTGAGCATCGCCTTTGCCCGCTTCGGGCTGCTTAGGGATATCGACCATGCAATGGATTTTCATGCTGATTGGCCTGGTGCTCGGCTGGACGCTCGATGAGTCGTTCAGTGATGCGGGCATTGGAGCGCTGCTCGGTTTGGGCATTGGCCAGGCGATTCGCCTGTCGATGCTCGCCTCGCGTACGGAGGAACAAGGCCGTCAGCTGGAGTCTGCCCGCAACGCCCTGAAAGTGGTCGAGCAACGCCTGGCCTTGCTGGAAAGCCCTGCCGCCGTTGAAACCCCCGGACCTGTGTTTGTCGAAGAGCCGCTGCCGGTAGCGGCGCCGCCTGAACTCGTCTGGGAATTACCCGCCGAACTGGAACCTGCCTACGCAAGTGTGGTGGCCGAACCCAGCCAGCCATTGCCGGCTGATGTGTGGCGGGCCGAACCGAGCGCGAAAATCCCTGAACAGCCTGCCGCGCCTGCGGTGCCTCGCGGCCCCAACTTTATCGAGCGCGCAATCAGCGGTGCCCGCAACTGGCTGTTCGGTGGCAACACCGTGCTGCGGGTCGGCGTGGTGTTGTTGTTCCTCGGCCTGGCTTTCCTGCTGCGCTATGCCACTGAAGGCATGGTGGTGCCAATCGAGTTGCGTTACGCAGGTGTCGCCGGTTGCGCATTGGCACTGCTGGGCCTGGGTTGGTGGCTGCGGCTGCGCAACAGTAATTACGGGTTGATGCTGCAGGGCACCGGCATTGCGGTGTTGTACCTCACGGTGTTCGCCGCGATGCGCCTGCACCCGCTGCTCGACCCCGGCGCGGCACTCGGCTTGCTGGTGGCGGTCACCGTTTTCTCGGCGATCCTGGCGATTACCCAGGACGCCCTCGGCCTGGCCTGCGCCGCTGCACTCGGCGGTTTTGCGGCACCGATCCTCACGTCCACCGGCGCCGGCAACCATGTGGCGCTGTTCAGCTATTTCGCCCTGCTCAACGCAGGCATTCTCGCCATCGCCTGGTTCAAGGCCTGGCGCCTGCTCAATTTGATCGGTTTTGTCGGCACCTTCGGCATCGGCTTCGCCTGGGGCATGCGCTCCTATACACCGGAGCTGCTGTGGAGCACCGAGCCGTTCCTGATTCTATTTTTCCTGATGTACCTGGGCATCGGCCTGTTGTTCGCCCGGCGCAAGTTGCTGGAGATGCGCGACGCGCCGGACGATGACAGCCGTGGCGCGTTGCTGCGCTGGTCGGCGGCCAAGGGCGATTATGTGGACGGCAGCATGCTGTTCGGTCCGCCGCTGGTGGGCTTCGGTTTGCAGTTTGCGCTGGTGCAGCACTTGGAGTTTGCCGCTGCGTTCAGCGCGCTGGCCCTGGGCATTATCTATATGGGCCTGGCTCGTTTGCTGAGTGGCGGGCGCGCCTTGCTGCTGGCGGAAACTTGCCTGGCGCTGGGTGTGATCTTCGCCAGCCTGGCGATTCCGTTGGGCCTCGACGCACGCTGGACCGCGGCGGCCTGGGCCGTGGAAGGCGCCGGGATTTTCTGGCTCGGCCTGCGTCAGCAGCGGCCCTTGGCACGGGCGTTTGGCTTGCTGTTGCAAGTCGGTTCGGCGCTGGCGTTCCTCAGCGAATTGCGGATTGGCGAGACCAGCCTGCTGGACGGTGCACCCTTGGGTGCTTTGTTGCTGGGGGCGGCCTTGCTGTTCAGTTTTGACCAGTTGCGCAAGGCGCCGTTGGAGCACGCGGCGCAGTGGGAGCGTCGAGGTTTGCCGGTATTGGCCTGCGTCGGCCTGGGCTTCTTGTACCTGCTCGCACCGTTGCTGCTGTGGACCCAAGGCACGGCCATCAGTTGGGCGCTTGCCGGTCTTGCGACCTTGCTGGTGGGCCTGCGCATCGGCTCGCGTACGTTCCTCTTCACCGCGTTTGCCGTGCAACTGCTGGGTGGCGCGCTGTTCCTGCTGCGCCTGCAAGCGGGGGCTGATTCAGGCGCGGTGTTCAGTGCGGGCTGGAGCGGCTTGCTCACCGCATCGCTGATTGGCCTGGCATTGATCGGCGGCATGCTGCTGGCCGCGCGGGACACCATGGTGCGCAGCGATGTGCGGTTGTTGCGTGGCCTGTCGGTGGTGTTGCTCGCCGGGTTGGTGCTGATCAACCTGGCGGTGCTGTTTGTGCTGCCGTGGGAGACCGCCAGCGGCGTGTGGGCGGCCAGTGGTTTGTTGATCATCTGGCTGAGCCTGTACCTGCAACAGCGCGTCAGTTTTGTCTTCGGGTTGTTGCTGCAAGTGATCGGCGGCGCTTCGTTCCTGATCGCGGTGCCGGACCTGCTCGGGCCGCTGACCAGCGAGGGTTTGCGTCCTTTGGGCCATAGCGGTTTCTGGACGCCAATGGTGCTCGGGCTGGCGGCGCTGGTCGGTGCCTGGCGCTTGCAGCGTCGACCTCACGCGCCGGTGTTCGAAGCGTTGAGCTTGCAGCGGCTGTCCGACGTGCTGCTGGTGTGGGGTGCGGGTTGGTGGACGCTGGCGTTGGTCAGCGAAGTGCTGCGGTTTGCACCATCGATGCTGCAAGGCACCTGGCTGTTGGCGGTAGCGGCGGTGAGTGTGGCGATCTGGGCGGTGCTGGCTTTGCGGCTGCAATGGGCGTCGCTGGGCGTGTTGTGCACGCTGTTGATGCCGGCGGTGGGCGTGGTGTTGCTGGGCGCGTGGGGCTCGCGTTATCACCCGGCGGCGAACTTCGCCTGGCTGGCCTGGGCGGCGGTGTTTGCGGTGCACTTCGTGTCGCTGCGACGCCTGGCTTTGGTCATTCCGGAGAAAGCCCTGAGCGCCGCGCATGTGCTTGGTTGCTGGCTGCTGATCGGCGTGCTGGCGCTGGAGCTGCGCTACGGCCTGTTGCTGCTGTCCGAGGAATACAACGCCTGGCGCTGGCTGGGCTGGGCGATCCTGCCAAGCCTATACCTGGTGCTGGCCGCCGCGCCACGCAGTTGGCCGTGGCCGGTGTCGGCGTACCCGCGCGAGTACCGGTTGTATGCCGCGTTGCCGCTGGCGGTGTTGATGCTCGGCTGGTTCTGGCTGGCGAATATCTTCAGCGACGGCACCGCCGAGCCGCTGCCGTATGTGCCGCTGCTTAACCCGCTGGATATTGGATTGCTATTCGCGCTGTTGGGTGTGTACCTGTGGTCCCGCAGTGCCGCACCGCAACGCGGGCCACGCGCCGAACTGGTCGCCCAGGCGGTCGCCGGTGTCTCGTTGTTCGCCTTCTTCACCGCGCTGGTGATGCGCACGGCTCATCACTGGGGTGGCGTGCCGTTCCATCTGGATGCGTTGCTGGAGTCGATGCTGGTGCAGGCCGGGCTGTCGATCGTGTGGACCCTGATTGCCCTGAGCCTGATGATAGGCGGCCATCTGCGTCACCGGCGTGAGGTGTGGCTGATCGGTGCGGCATTGATTGCCGTCGTGGTGGCCAAATTGTTCTTCGTCGAATTGAGCAACCGCGGCGGGCTGGCGCGGATCGTATCGTTTATCGGTGTGGGCGGGCTGTTGCTGGTGGTGGGCTATTTCGCCCCGCTGCCGCCCAAGCGCCCCGAGCCGGTGGTTGAAACTGAAGGAGTGGCCTCTTGATGGGCAAGCTGAGTGTGGCGCTGTTGGGGTTGTGCACGACGTTATCGGCCTGGGCCCAGGAAACGCCCGCCGATTTCACCACGCGTGTGCCGCTGACGGTCAGTGGAGAAGGCCCGTGGTACCGCCTGGAACTGCCGCTGGCGGTGCAATTGAGCGCCCGTCAGGCCGACCTGGGTGATGTGCGGGTGTTCAACGCCGCTGGCGAGCCCCAGGCTTACGCACTGGCGCGGCAGTCGGCGCAAAGCACCGAAAGCCGCAGCCTGTCCAACGTGAAGTGGTTCCCGTTGTACGCTGCGGCTGACTCCTCCGAAGCCGTGCCCAGCGTGCGTGTGCAATCCACGTCCACCGGCACGCTGGTGCAAGTGCAGCCGCCGAGCCAACTGGAGGCCGGCGAAGAAGTGCTGCGCGGCTGGCTGCTCGATGCGAGTGCGATCAAGGCCCCGTTGCAGCAACTGATCCTCGACTGGACGAGCGAGCGCGACGGCTTCCAGCGTTTCAGCATCGAAGCCAGCGACGACTTGCAGCACTGGCGCGCCTGGGGCGAAGGGCAGGTGGCGCGGTTGTCGTTTGCCGATGAGCGCGTCGAGCAGCATGAAGTGAGTTTGCCGGGGCAGTCGGCGCGGTATCTGCGTCTGCTGTGGAAAGGCCAGGCGGCACCGGCGCTGACGTCGGCGCAGTTGGAGAGTGTCAGCGCCCACAACCTGCCGTTGCCGCTGGTGTGGTCGCAGCCGTTGTCGGGCAGCCGGCTCAAGGCCGGGGAATACAGCTGGCAGTTACCCAACGCACTGAACGTCGAACGCTTGCGAATCGACTTGAGCCAACCCAACAGCCTGGCGCCGGTCACCTTGTCGGGCCGCCGGGAAAGTAATCAGGCCTGGCAACCCATGAGCAGCGGTTTGCTCTACCGGTTGACGCAAAATGGCCAGGACGTTTTACAGAACGAACTGCAGTTGCCCGGCCAGGCTGTTGCCCAGCTCAAGCTCGACGTGGACGAGCGTGGCGGTGGCCTGGGCGTGGAGGCGCCGACCTTGAGCTTCGCGGTGCGGGCCACGCAGTTGGTGTTCCTGGCGCGGGGCGAGCCACCGTTCACCCTTGTGCTCGGCAATCCGTCGGTGAAAGGCGCGAACTTGCCGCTGTCGACCCTGATTCCGGACTACAGCGCCGAACGTCTCGCGGGGCTTGGGCAGGCCAAGGTGGCGGGCGAGGCGGTGGTCACATCGGCTGCGGTCGCGGCCCCGGTTGTTGCCGGGCCGAACTGGAAAAAGCTCGGTCTTTGGGCCGTGCTGCTGCTCGGTGTGGCGGCCCTGGGCGCCATGGCCTACAGTTTGCTGCGCAAGCCACCGGTGGCACGTTAAATAAAGTCCATGAACTCTATTGGGTTTAAATCCTCTGATAGGAGGAAATACGCCCCGACTCGCGTTAAACTGCGCGGGTTTTTAGCCCCCCATTTCCGGAGCCTTCCATGTCCCGCGTTACCCTGAGTCGCTATTTGATCGAGCAGACCCGCAGCAACAACACGCCTGCCGATCTGCGCTTCCTTATCGAAGTGGTGGCGCGTGCTTGCAAGGAAATCAGCCACGCCGTGTCCAAAGGCGCGCTGGGTGGTGTCCTGGGCAGCATGGGCACTGAAAACGTACAAGGCGAAGTGCAGAAGAAGCTTGACGTGATCTCCAACGAAATCCTGCTCGAAGCCAACGAGTGGGGCGGTCACCTGGCCGGCATGGCGTCCGAAGAAATGGACAATGCCTACCAGATCCCTGGCAAATACCCGAAAGGCGCGTACCTGCTGGTATTCGACCCACTGGACGGTTCGTCGAACATCGACATCAACGCGCCAGTCGGCACCATCTTCTCGGTACTGCGTTGCCCGAACGAATACCTGAGCCAGAACGAAGCCCTGAACGAAAAGGCCTTCCTGCAGCCGGGCACCGAGCAGGTAGCTGCCGGTTACGCGATCTACGGCCCACAGACCATGCTGGTGCTGACCCTGGGCGACGGCGTCAAGGGCTTCACCCTGGACCGCGAAATGGGCAGCTTCGTGCTCACCCACGAAGACATCACCATTCCTGCGTCCACCCAGGAATTTGCAATCAACATGTCCAACCAGCGTCACTGGGAAGAGCCGGTTACCCGCTATGTAGGCGAGTTGATGGCCGGCGAAGAAGGCCCGCTGAAGAAGAACTTCAACATGCGCTGGGTGGCTGCGATGGTTGCCGACGTGCACCGCATCCTGACCCGTGGTGGCCTGTTCATGTACCCACGCGACAGCCGTGAGCCGTCCAAGCCGGGCAAGCTGCGCCTGATGTACGAAGCCAACCCGATGTCGTTCCTGGTTGAACAGGCGGGCGGTGCGTCCACCGACGGCCACCAGCGCATCCTCGACATCCAGCCTGAAGGCCTGCACCAGCGCGTGGCGGTGTTCCTGGGTTCGAAGGAAGAAGTTGAGCGTGTGACCGGCTACCACAAGGCGTAAGTCCTTGCGGTAAGCAAAAGCCCCGAAACGTTTCAGCGTTTTCGGGGCTTTTTTGTTTTCGCTCGTCGGGAACCAGACACCTCTTTTCCCTTCTAAGCTTCTGGCAGACCCCCAAGCTGCTTCGTCTCTCCAGGAGTTTTTCCATGTCGTTACGCCGTCTCGCCCTGTTGTCGTTTTGCGTGCTTCTGGCCGCTTGCAGCAAGGTCACTCAAGAAAATTACGCAAAACTGTCGGCCGGCATGCCAAAGGCCGAGGTGGAGTCGTTGTTGGGCAAGCCGACTGATTGTTCTGGCGCGCTGGGTATGTCCAGTTGCACCTGGGGCGATAAAAACAGCTTTATCAGCGTGCAATATGCCGGTGACAAAGTACTGATTTTTTCCGGGCAAGGCCTGAAGTAAACCGGGGCGAAAGCCTGCGGGAGAAAAACAACATGATGCGTTTCGTTCTCTACCTCTGCGCCAGCCTGTTTTTGGCGGGCTGCGCCAGCCATTCTGGCGATGATCTGCAACCCAAGACTGTTGGCAGCGTCAACCTCAAGCGTTACCAGGGCACCTGGTATGAGTTGGCCCGTTTGCCGATGTACTTCCAGCGCAATTGTGCGCAGTCCGAAGCCCGCTACACGCTGTTGCCCGATGGCAACATGTCGGTGTTCAACCGCTGCCTGACCCCTGAGTGGAAGTGGCAGGAAGCCAAGGGCACTGCAACGCCGCAGGTCGCCGGCAAGACCGACAAACTGTGGGTCGAATTCAATAACTGGTTCACCTCGCTGTTGCCGGGCGTGGCCAAGGGCGATTACTGGGTGCTGTACGTCAGCGATGACTACAAGACCGCCATTGTCGGCAGCCCGAGCCGGCGCTACATGTGGTTGCTGTCGCGCACGCCGACGGTCAGCGCCGACACCCGCGAAGACCTGCTGAGCAGGGCGCGGCAGCAGGGGTATGACACCACGCGTTTGATCTGGCGTACGTCGGACAAGCAGATGGCGAAGACCTCGCAGTAATACGAAACAGCGCCAATCCAATGTGGGAGCGGGCTTGCTCGCGAAGGCGGTGTGACAGTCACCAGATGTATTGACTGATCCACTGCCTTCGCGAGCAAGCCCGCTCCCACATTTGTTATGTGTCGTCTGTCAGCCCAGCAAATCCCGCAAGACCTGGGTAAACGCCCGGCTGCTGTCTTCTTCGGCGGCGTGATGCCCGTCGCGAATCACCCACTGGCCGTTGACCAGCACGTCGCGCACCTGGCGATCACCACCGGCAAACAACCAGCGATTGAGGATCCCGTCTTCGTTCGCTGTCGCCAGGTACGGATCGTTGCCGTCCAGCACCAGCCAGTCCGCACGCTTGCCAACTTCCAGGCGCCCAATCGGCTGCCCCAACGCTTCGGCACCGCCGTCCAGCGCGGCATCGAACAGCGTACGCCCAACCATCGGCTGATCGCTGCGATACAGCCGGTTGCGCCGCTGGTCCCGCAGCCGCTGCCCATATTCCAGCCAGCGCAATTCTTCCACCACGCTCAGTGATACATGGCTGTCGGAACCAATCCCCATGCGCCCGCCCTGGGCCAGGAAGTCCACCGCCGGGAAAATCCCGTCGCCCAGGTTGGCTTCAGTGGTCAGGCACAACCCGGCAATCGCCCGGCTCCTGGCCATCAACGTCACTTCTTCCGGATTGGCGTGGGTGGCGTGCACCAGGCACCAGCGCTGATCCACTTCAACATGGTCATACAACCATTGCAGCGGGCGCTGGCCGCTCCAGGCCAGGCAGTCGTCGACTTCCTTCTGCTGCTCGGCGATGTGGATATGCACCGGGCACGCCTTGTCGCTGGCGGCCAGCACTTCGCTGATCTGTTGCGGTGTGACGGCGCGCAGCGAGTGGAAACACAGGCCCAGCCGTTGTGCCGGTTGCGCGGCCAGAATCGGTTGCAGGCGTGATTGCAGGCTCAGGTAATTTTCGGTGCTGTTGATAAAGCGGCGCTGGCCTTCATTGGGTGCCTGGCCGCCGAAACCGGAGTGGCTGTAGAGCACCGGCAACAACGTCAGGCCGATACCGCTGCTGGCGGCGGCCTGGCTGATTTGCCGCGACAGCTCCGCAGGGTCCGCATAGGGCTGGCCGCTGACGTCGTGGTGCACGTAGTGAAATTCGGCCACCGAGGTGTAGCCGGCCTTGAGCATTTCGATATACAACTGGCGCGCGATGACCTGCAACTGGTCGGGGCGGATTTTGCCGACCATCCGATACATCAGGTCGCGCCAGGTCCAGAAACTGTCATTCGGGTTGCCGGCCACTTCCGCCAGCCCGGCCATCGCGCGCTGGAATGCGTGGGAATGCAGGTTCGGCATGCCCGCCAGCACGGGGCCCCTGAGCCGTTCGGCACCGTCTGCACTGGCGTTGGGCTCAACCTTGGTCAGCAGGCCATCGGCGCTGACTTCAAGACGTACATCGTTGGCCCATCCATTAGGCAGCAGCGCGCGTTCGGCAAAGAAAGCGGACATGATTCAGGCACCCCAGTCGTGTGTTTATTTGTATATACATATACAGACGTTTGCCTGCTCGGTAAACTCCGGCAAGCTATGCTTCTTTTTCACCTACAAGGATTTCCTGTGTCGACTCCGCCCGCCAAGTCTCCACTGGCTGCCCACATGGACGAAAGTCCGGCGCCCTTGTATGCCCGCGTCAAACAGATGATCAGCCAGCAGATTCTCAACGGCAACTGGCCGCCGCATTATCGCGTGCCTTCGGAGAGCGAACTGGTCAACCAGTTGGGCTTCAGCCGCATGACCATCAACCGCGCCCTGCGCGAGTTGACTGCCGAAGGCCTGCTGGTACGCATGCAAGGTGTGGGCACCTTTGTCGCCGAGCCCAAGAGCCAGTCGGCGCTGTTTGAAGTGCACAACATTGCCGATGAGATCGCCTCCCGCGGTCATCGCCATACGTGCAAGGTCATTACCCTCGGTGAAGAAGCCGCCGGCTCCGAGCGCGCCGTCGCGCTGGAAATGCGCGAAGGCGGGCGGGTGTTCCACTCGTTGATCGTGCACTACGAAAACGACATTCCGGTGCAAATCGAAGACCGTTTCGTCAACGCCCTGGTAGCACCGGAATACCTGCAGCAGGATTTCACCCAGCAAACGCCCTATGCCTACCTCAACCAGGTGGCGCCGCTGACCGAAGGCGAGCACGTGGTCGAGGCGATCCTGGCCGACGCCGACGAATGCAAGCTGCTGCAAATCGAAACCAGCGAGCCGTGCCTGCTGATTCGCCGCCGCACCTGGTCTGGCCGCCAGCCGGTCACGGCCGCACGTTTGATCCACCCCGGTTCCCGTCATAGCCTGGAAGGACGTTTCAGTAAATGAGTTCGATGAAAGTCTGGCGCGCTACCGATTACATTCGCATGCCGTGGAAAAACGGTGGCGGCAGCACTGAAGAAATCACCCGTGACGCGGGGGAGGGCCTGGACGGTTTCGGCTGGCGCCTGTCGATTGCCGATATCGCCGAGTCGGGCGGGTTCTCCACCTTTGCCGGGTACCAGCGCATTATCACCGTGCTGCAAGGCTCGGGCATGGTGCTGACGGTGGATGGCGAGGAACAACTCGGGTTGTTACCGCTGCAGCCATTCCCGTTCAAGGGTGACAGCCAGGTGTCCTGCCGCTTGATCGGCGGGCCGATCCGCGATTTCAACCTCATCTATTCGCCGCAGCGCTATCAAGCGCGGTTGCAATGGATGGACGGCACGCAGCGTTTCTTCAGTGCCGCGCACACCGTGCTGGTGTTCAGCGTGGCCGATGAAGTGAAGGTGCTCGGTGAGCGGCTGAACCGTCACGACTGCCTGCAACTGGACGGTAACACCGGCCTGCTGGACGTCAGCGTGACTGGCCGTTGCTGCGTTATCGAATTGACTGCCGCCGCCTGAACAGGTGGGGGTTTCTTCCCCCACATTTTGTTTCCCTCTTCCCGCACCAACTTGTTACCGAACGCCCCAGCATGGCGCAAAGCCCTGCCTCGATGACAAGTCTCCCGCACTGTAAAAATCCCCCGTAAGAAAATTCATCATGCTGCGAAGCCTTGTTTTCCAAGGCTTCCACCCTCGTCCCGGAAAAATCTTCAAACCTTGCGCGCAAAGTTGGCCGCTTGATTGCATATGCTTGTATGTACAAGTAAAGATGTGTGTGTAAGAGTCCATGAACTTCCTCTTCGCACCCATCAATGTTCGCGCATTGA